>CAYLRF010000092.1:0-1572 GCA_964385995.1 uncultured Faecalimonas sp. | reverse complement strand
GGCGGCGGATAAAGGAAAGTGAAAAGAGGAGGTAAGCGCGACATGTTTAAGGACAAAGAAGGCAGCTTTAGGGAGACCGCCGCTTTGAGCGAAAGCCGTAAAGCGGGGCGTGTCCGGGACGCGGCGGGTGAAAGCGGCGCCATGCGTGGGGATCTTATGAATGGTAAGGATAAGCCGGCGCGGAAGAATCATCAAAGAAGCGCCCGTTTTTCGCGACGTCTTTTCGCGATAGCGGCCGTGATGATCGCGGCGAGCCTCGCATTTTCCGCCTGCGGGAAGTCAAAGACCGCGAAGAAAGATACGGATGATAAGACACCTTCCGCGAGCACGTCTAAAAAGCCGGGTGGCGGCGCGGCCTCGGAGGAGTCAGGGGGCGCTGAAGATAAAGAAGTAAAAGAAGAGCCCGCGGTAGTTAAGAAAGTAAGCGACGGGGGCTTTGATCTTCACCTTACTTTTCGGGAGAACAAATATTTTTCGGGAACCTGCTCCACGGTAGGCGTCGTGCCGTACTCCACGAAGCCGGGGACCGGGAAAACCGGCCAGGGAGGGCATTTGGTAGGTAAGTACTGGTATCAGGCGTACATCTTAAACCTCGGCAACGGCGAACTGGAAAATCCGGACGTGGTCGTAAAATATAATATCGAGACCGGTCAGGTGGAGGCCGAGTCGGACGTGCTCAAGATGAATCACGCGAACGACATCGCCTACAATCCGCATACGAACGAGATCATCGTCGTAAACTGCATGTCGCCTTCCTCCATACTCACCATCCTCGACGCCGACACGCTGGCGTTTAAGCGCATGATCGAGATAGAGATCGGCGTGGGCGCTCTCGATTACAATGAAAAGAGAAATGAGTACGTGGCGGTTCGTTTCGGTACGAACTGTCTGGTCGTGCTGGACGCGAATTTTCATGTGATAGGATATCTCGACTGCGATACGCTCATGATCGACTGGACCGGTCAGGGGATCTGCTGCGATGATGATTTCATTTACTTTACGATGTGTAAAGACGGCGGCAACGCCCTGTTTATCTACGACTGGAGCGGGAATTACATATCGTTCGTGCATCTTCCCGAACTGCAGGATGAGGAGACCGAGAATCTGACCGTGGTCGGAAATGACATATACATCGGAACGGCCGTCGGCGGCAAAGAATTTCGTATCTATAAGGTTGAGACGCTCACTTATCTGGATGAGTGGAAACCCGAGTCATAAGGCGGTTCGTTTCGGGCAAAGACTTACGCGCCGGGATATTTTAAGGCAGGAGAGATAAGATGGTAAGAAGCAAAAGCAAAGTGAGAAGGTTACTTCCTTATATCATACTCGCGCCCTCACTCGCGCTCTTTATTCTGTTCGTCTACTATCCGTTCGCGAAGACGATCGTGACGTCCTTCGCGCATACCACGGAGATAGGTCAGTTCATGTCATGGGCCGGTGTCACGCAATGGGTCAAGGTTCTCACGGAATACGATTTCTGGCAGACCACGGCGAATACCTTCATCCTCGCGGGGATGTGCCTTTTGATAGAGTTTCTCGTATCGTTTCTTTTCGCCTTTTTAAGTATCAGGG
>CAYLRF010000091.1:0-2017 GCA_964385995.1 uncultured Faecalimonas sp. | reverse complement strand
CACCCGCGTCCTGTCACTCGCAGTCAATTACCTGTTACGTGTAACCGGTTACAGGTAACCCTTGATAAATCACCGTCGCCGGCCACTTTCGATAAGTCTTAGTTACTTCATATTCTCAAGTCGTCTTCCATCCTTCACATGACTCGTCGACGGTGACTTGCGCACTGCCTGCTACCTGCCCGACATCATAACCCTTCTTGGCCGTATTGCCGCTGAAGGTGTAGTTGCTGATACTAAGCGTCTTTCCCGTTACATAGACGGCTCCCGCTTTATCGCCCGCGCTGTTGCCGCTGATGACGGATTTCGCCTCCGCGTTCCCCGTAAGTATGATATCCGTATCCGTGGCGTGGATGACTCCGCCTGTGCCGCCCGCCTTATTGTCGGTGAAGTCGCACGAGGTGACGGTAAGCGTCGCGGCTACCTCCTGCTTCTTGATGTAGACGGCTCCGCCGTTATTTTTAGCCGAATTATGCTTGAAAGCGGTGCTCTTAAGTATGACCTCCGCCTTGGCACCTTCTCCGCTTGCCCAGATGGCGCCGCCATGGCCGTTATCACTACTGTTCGCGTGGGCTTTTGCGCTTCCCGCCTCATTGGCGTCCTCTTCTTTATCGCCGCCCACGACGCAGTTATTCAGAGTGATCTTGGCTTTTTTCAGAGATATCGCGCCGCCTCCGTCTCTTGACTTATTCTGTGTGAAGGTGTAGCCGTCTGCCTCCATCGTCCCCGCGGCCAGATGTAACGCGCCGCCCTGATGAGATGCCGAATCAGTCTCCTTTCCCTTATCACCCTCGTAGTTATCCGCCACGTTATTCACGAACTTCGCCAAGCCTTTATCGGTGTCGGACTTCAGCGTAACCACGGACTCGGCACCGTCGACGTATATCGCGCCTCCATAGGAATTTGCCCCGTCTTTCCCGCTGTGGTTGCCTTCAAAGTATACGCTGTCGCCTGTAAGCTTCGACGCGTTTAAGCTTACGGCCCCGCCGTTTCCGACGGCAGTGTTGTTCTTAAACTGAGTAAGTTTAAGCGTCAGAGCCTTATCACCCTTCTCACCTGACCCGTTATAATATATCGCGCCGCCGCCCTTGTCGGATCTGTTGCCGGAAAATACAGACTCGGAATCTGTGATCGCGGTATTATCATTCGACATCACCGCTCCGCCTTCGTTCTTCGCGGTGTTATTCGTAAATGTGCAGGCCTTGCCGCCGTCACCCGAAGACTTTTTGATCTCCGCTGTCGCGTTCGTCTTTATGACAAGCGCGCCTCCGACTCCGTTTACGGCCTGATTACCGGTAAACGCGCAGCCTTCGACGGACAGATTGATATTGGTCCTGAAGAACCCCGCGCCGCCTCCGTCAGCGGCCGCTCTCCCGTACGCTTTATTTTCCGTAAACTCGCAGTTTTTAACGGTGACTTTCTTGCCGGTCTTATCATCGTCCGCGGCCCAGACGCCTCCGCCGTTACCCCCGTCGGGTTTATCCGCACTCGCGGCCTCATTTTTCCTAAAAGTACAGCCGTCAAATGTCGCTTCACAGGAGTTTACAAAAACCGCGCCTCCGCCCGCGCCGCTTGTATTTTGAGCGAACAGGTATCCCGTGACATTTACTGCTCCCTTTTTACTCCATATCGCGCCGCCCGCGTGGTTCGCGTGATTGCCCTCGAATTTGGCCTCATCCTTATGCGCGTCAGTGACCGTGAGGGTTAAAGTGCTTTCTGTTTTCTCATCGATGAAAATCGCCCCTCCGTTTGGCTGAGTGCCTTTATCAGGAGCAGTCGTCCGATTTTCCGTAAAGGAAGAGTCCGCGCCCTTAAGCGTCGACTTCGCGAAAAGCGCTATCGCGCCGCCGCATGTCGTAATCTCGTTGTTATCGAAGGTGTTTCTTGTCATATCGACCGTGGACGCCGAGACATACATCGCTCCGCCGTAGTTATCCGCCCCGTCTTTGCCGCCGTGATTTTCGGTAAATGATACGTCCGTGCTCTCTATGTCGGTATTTTCGCTTATGTGCAGCGCTCC
>CAYLRF010000090.1:0-2175 GCA_964385995.1 uncultured Faecalimonas sp. | reverse complement strand
CCTGAAATCTTAAAATGTTGTCAGGCCGGAGCTCTGCCCTGAAATCTTAAAATGATGTCAGGTCCGGGGGTCTGCCCTGAAATCTTAAAATCCTCTCACGGGATCGAAATCAAACTGCACCGTAACTTTACGAAATCCGTCGTTTATCCTGATGTATCTTTCCAATTCGTCCTTTAAGCGTATCAGGCACCCGTATCGCTCGTGTTTGACGTAGATCACCCTTCTGTACACGTCGTTTATCTTGGAAACGGCGGGACTCGCGGGCCCCAATATGTCGGCGCCGTCACGGTTAACGCGCAGCGCGTAATTTTTCATGTGAGCGCAGGCGGCGTAAAGCAGCGCCTCGTCCCCGCTGGAAGTGAGAATCGCGAGCATATGGGACACGGGGGGATATCCCATCAGCTTTCTGTAAGCGATTTCTTCCCTGTAAAACGCCCCGTAATCCTGCATCGCGGCGGCTTTTACGCTGTAATGCTCCGGGCTGTACGTCTGTATCACGACCTCGCCCTTCTCGCGTCCGCGCCCCGCTCTTCCCGCCGCCTGAGTAAGCAGCTGAAACGTCCTCTCGGCAGCCCTGTAATCGCTAACGTTAAGCGAGAGATCCGCCGCGAGTATCCCCACTAAGGTAACATTCGGGAAGTCATGACCCTTTACTATCATCTGTGTGCCGATCATGATGTCCGCGTCGCCGTTTGAAAACTTCTCCAATATCCTGCCGTATCCGTCCTTACCCGCGACGGAGTCGGCGTCCATCCGGATGATACGCGCGGAGGGAAATTCGCGTCCCAGATATTCCTCCACTTTCTGCGTACCCACGCGAAAGGCGCCTATGTGTTCAGAGCCGCATGAGGGACATCTTTTAACAAGCATCGTCGTATATCCGCAATAATGACAGATAAGCTTTCCGTCACCGTGAAGAGTGAGCGTCACGTCGCAGTGCGGGCATTTAACCGACTGTCCGCAGTCTCTGCACGAAATAAATCCGGCGTATCCCCTGCGGTTTATAAAGAGCATGATCTGCTGTTTTTTTGCCAGTCTGTCCAATATAAGCTCGCGAAGTTTGGCGCTTATGACCGTACGGTTTCCCTGCCGCAACTCGTCTCTCATATCCGCTACATTCACGGTGGGAAGCGGCTGACTTTGCGATCTCTCCTTTAAAGTCAAAAGCTCGTATTCGCCTTTTTTCGCCCTGTAAAACGCCTCGAGCGACGGCGTCGCGGAGCCTAACACCACACTCGCTCCCTCGAGTCTCGCCCGCTCGATCGCGGTCTCCCTCGCGTGATATCGCGGAACCCTGTCATTTTTATACGTAGTCTCGTGTTCCTCGTCGATCACTATGAGACCTAGATCGGGAAAAGGCGTAAAGAGCGCGGATCTGGGACCTATCATCACGTCGACCTCTCCGGATTTGGCCCTTACCATCTGATCGTAGCGCTCTCCGTTTGACATACCGGAATTTAAGATGGAAACGCGGCCCTGAAATCTCCCGTAAAATCTCATCACGGTCTGATAAGTAAGCGCGATCTCGGGGATGAGTACGATCGCCTGTTTCCCATGCCTTAAGGCGCAGGATATCATTTCCATATAGACTTCCGTCTTTCCGCTTCCCGTAACGCCGTGAAGAAGATATGTCTTTCTTATCCCCCTGTCGTAATCTTCGCGAAACGCGCCTATGGCCCTTCTTTGTTCCGCGTTATAATCCACCCTCGACGCGGCGCGAGTCGCAGCCGGCAGCGGATCGCGATAAACCCGTTCGCTGTCGATCGCGATGACACCTTGATCCTGCATGGCAAGGAGTGTGGCGCGGCTTACGCTTAACTTTCTTATGACAAAACCGTATTCGAGCGGGCTGTCATAAAGAAGAGCCGTAAGCACACGCGCCCTGGCCTTGTGACCTTTGACCTCATATACCGAAAGCTTTTCCTCTGCTGTTTCCCGGGGAACGGCAAGGCGCACGAACTTAAGCGTCTTCGCGTTTTCTTTTTTCTTTACGGGCAGCACAGTCTTTAAAGCCTGAATCATGGTGCCGCCGTAGCTTCTTCTCATCCACGCCGCGAGCCGCGCCATCTTCCCCTCGATTCTCACGCTGTTTTCCGATACGGAGATGATGTCCTTTATTTTAGACGGATCATAATCGCAGTCGTCCGAAACGCCGACGACGTATCCCGGCACCTT
>CAYLRF010000089.1:0-2226 GCA_964385995.1 uncultured Faecalimonas sp. | reverse complement strand
TGCTGCAAAAGGATATGCTGCTCGCGTACCGCACGGTGCTTGACAATGTGGCGCTTCCGCTTACCGTGCGCGGCATGAAAAAAAAGCAGGCGCGTAAGGAAGCGGGCGAATATTTCGGTGAATTTGGCCTAAGCGGAACAGAGAAGAAATACCCGTCGCAGATATCGGGAGGAATGCGTCAGAGAGCGGCGCTTCTTCGCACTTATCTTTTTTCCGAAAAGGTGGCGCTGCTTGACGAACCGTTTTCCGCGCTTGACATGCTCACCAAGGACGCCATGCACGAGTGGTATCTGGACGTGATGGAGAAAATAAAGCTCTCCACACTCTTTGTCACGCATGACATAGATGAGGCCGTATTTCTTTCCGACCGTATCTGTCTGCTTACGGGAAGGCCGGGCTCGGTAACCAAAGAAATCCGCGTATCGGAGAGCCGGCCCCGACCGAAAAGCTTTCGCCTCTCGGAGGAATTTCTGTCATATAAGAAAGAAATCACGGCTCATCTGGAAAAATATCACGGGACACCCGCGTGAGATTGACAAAAATTTTTCCACATCATAAAATAAATGCGTTTTTAAGGTTGCCGCGGAAGGTTCCGGCGAATACGGCCGGGGAGGAGCGCGGGGAGGCGGTCGCTCACCTTAAGCGGCAGTGATGTTTTTAAAAAGGAGGATGATGCAGGATGAGTAAGACATTGGTAGCTTATTTCAGCGCGAGCGCGGGAGGCGTGACCGCGGACGCGGCGGAAAAGCTCGCGAAGGCCCTGGGAGCGGACATCTATGAGATACGCCCCGAGACGCCTTATACCGAGGCCGATCTGGATTGGATGAATCAAAAGTCAAGAAGCTCTCTGGAGATGAAAGATAAGTCCTCGCGCCCTAAGATAGCGGACAAGGACGCGCCGGTAGCGGACAGCGATGTCATCTATCTCGGGTTTCCCATCTGGTGGTATACCGCGCCGACTATCATAAATACGTTTCTTGAGAGTTACGATTTTTCGGGCAAAAAGATCATACTCTTCGCCACTTCGGGAAGCAGCGGTTTTGAAAATTCCTTAAAAGACCTGAAAAAGAGCGTAGGAAGTCAAACCTCGATGGAAGAGGGCACGGTAGTGCACGGCACGAAGAGCGCCGATTTTTGGAAAGAATGGGTAAAGAGCCGCGGTTAAAGCGGCTCTTTTATATATCCGCGACGCGGGGATTCTCTCGGTCGTCCCGATATGAGAAAGAAGCGGGGCAGAGCTTAGCAAAGGGGAAAGCGCTATGGTACAGATACTGAAATCTTTTTTTCTCGGGATCGTCGAGGGAATCACCGAATGGCTGCCAATAAGCAGCACGGGACATCTGATTCTCGTGGACGAGTTTATAAAGCTCGATGCGGGCGAAGAATTTAAAGAGATGTTTAACGTGGTGATCCAGCTTGGCGCGATTTTCGCCGTCGTGGTGCTGTATTTTCATAAGCTGAATCCCTTTTCCCGGCGCAAGAGCCATGTCCAAAAAGTAAGAACCGTTAAGCTTTGGATCAAGGTTTTGATAGCGTGTATTCCCGCCGCGGTGCTCGGACTTCTCCTTGACGACTGGCTGGATAAGCACCTTTATAATTATGTCGTTGTCTCGCTTATGCTCATAATTTACGGCATACTTTTTATCGTGGTGGAAAATCGCAATAGACTTAAGACCCCGACTGTCACGACCACGGCTGCCATTGATGTAAAGACGGCGTTTTTAATCGGCTGTTTTCAGGTGCTGTCGCTGATACCCGGCACGTCAAGATCGGGAGCCACGATAGTCGGGGCCCTGCTTCTGGGAGTCTCGAGAAGCGCCGCCGCGGAATTTACGTTTTTCCTCGCCGTCCCCGTCATGTTCGGGGCGAGCGCGGTGAAGATCGTAAAATTCGCCGGGGCGGGCGCGGCCGTCACAGGCCTCGAGGCGGGGATACTGATCGTCGGGTGTCTTACGGCTTTCTTCGTGTCGCTTGTCGCGATCAAATTTCTTATGAATTATGTGAAAAATAATGACTTCAAGGTCTTCGGCTACTACCGCATCGCGCTCGGGACGCTGGTGCTCGTGTACTTTGCGGCAAAGAAGATGATGCTGTAGAAGGTGAGCCGCCGTCACTTGCCGAAAAGGTCGGTGAGGATCTCGGCAGGCGTCATGTTCCTGTATCCGTCCGGGTCGGGGAGCACGTCATCGCTCCAGCGAAACTGAGAATACTGCGTGAGATAGGCGC
>CAYLRF010000088.1:0-2376 GCA_964385995.1 uncultured Faecalimonas sp. | reverse complement strand
ATTATGAAAACATTATCAAAGGAGGAGCCGCAGGACTCATCTGCAGAGAGTAACCAGCCTGTCGCGCACTTCCCGTATACTGTCCATACGAAAAGGGTGTAGAGTCAGCCGAGTCATTCATCAGTAATCCGTACTCGACAGGCTTCACACCCTTTTAAAAGAGTCTGCCTAAAACAATCCCTTTAAGGACAATCCCGAAATCAATCCTGTATGTAAGGCAACAGAGCTATGTGTCTCGCCCGCTTTATCGCCACTGTAAGAGCTCTCTGGTGCTTCGCGCACGTGCCCGTTACTCTTCTCGGAAGGATCTTGCCCCTCTCCGAAATATATTTGCGAAGCGTGGCGACGTCCTTGTAATCTATCTTTGTCGGTTCGTCACCGCAGAACGCGCAGACTTTTTTTCTCCTGCGAACCGACTTTCTTTTCATCGACTGATCCGCCTGTCCGTTTTTATCTTTATCGTATGCCATCTTAAAATAAATCCTCCTGAAATTTCACGATCCGAACTTATCTTTCCCGATTTTTTAACCTCGCGGCCTTTCGGTCCTGAATCTCGCGATACTCTTAACTTTTGCTATGCCGATTTTGCGTATTTGCCGCTTCCGCTTACTTAAGGCCTGCATCCACAAACTAAAGCCCGGTGGTTTACGGCTCAAATTATAACGCTCTATAACGCCTTATTTCTCGCTTTTTTACGCTCGGGCGAAACCCGTGTCTTATACGACCTTCCGTTTCGCCCGAACCGTCAGTCAGTTAAATCAGTTAAACGGCAATTCCTCGTCTATCCCGTCCGGGATGTTCATGAAACCGTCGCCTATGTCCACGCTCTCGGCGGGAGGTACGTCCGCGGACGCCGAACTTCGGCCGCTCCTGCCCGCCGCTGCCGCGTCGCTCGCCGCCTTGCTTTCGGCGAATTCCTGATCCTCCGCCACGACCTCCGTCGTATAAACCTTCACGCCTTCGCGGTTCGTGTAACTTCCGGTCTGAATACGCCCCGCGACCGCGATTTTGATCCCCTTATGCAGATATTTCTCGGCGAACTCGGCCGATTTCCCGAAAGCCACGCAGCTGATAAAATCCGCTGTCTGCTGCTCGCCTTCCCTGTCGCGCCTGCCCCGCCTGTCAACCGCCAGCGTATATCTGGCGACAGCGAGAGCATTTTCACCCTGTGTATATCTGACTTCGGGATCCCTGGTAAGACGTCCCATTAAAACAACTCTGTTCATTTGTTATCCTTTCTTAAAAATCTATGTGTCCTGTTTGACACACAGATACCTGATCACATCGTCGGTAATGCGAAGCCGTGACTCGATCTCGGCTATGGCCTCGGGCTCCGCTTCGAAAGAAATGAAGTGGTAATACCCTTCGTTCATCTTGCGAATCTCATAGGCGAGTTTTTTCTTTCCCCACTCGTCCACTTTCGTAACGGTGCCGCCGAAGCGTGTGATGTAACCCTGCACCTTCTCGATGACCGCCGCTCTCGCGTCGTCCTCAAGCTGCGCATTCACGACAACCGCAACTTCATACTTCTTCATACAAACCGTACCTCCTCATGGTCTTAAGTCCCCCGAAGGCGCACCTCGGGAGCAAGGAATAAAAATAATATATCACGGGCTGTTATACTAACATAACGGGCGGCGGCATTCAAGCGTTTTTTTGATTGCGTGTTCGCGCCGGATATTATAAAATAATGTCGCGGCGCGGACCTTTCGAAGACTTGATTCTCAGTTTTCGGACAGTCTTACTAAGACGGCCGCGGCGTTTAAAAATAAATCGCAAAGGAGCTTTTAAATTTATGAAATTTCTCAAACGTAACCTAAGCGTCATCATCGTCTGTGTCCTCGAAATCCTGATAGGCGTCCTGCTTCTGGTAAATCCCAAAAGCTTTACGGCCGGCATCATCATGGCTGTCGGCATAGCTCTGGTGGTCAGGGGGATTTTCTGCGTCATAGATTATTTCCGTGACAATCCCGTCTCCGCCTCCCTTACGGGTTCCCTCGTAAAAGGGCTCGCGTTTCTGATAGGCGGAATCGTGCTTATCACCTGCACCCGACGTATCACCCGCGTGCTGAACAGCGCGTTCGGTATACTCGCCGTCATCTACGGTGTCGTCATACTCCTCGCCGGATTGTATAAGCTGCAGTGGTTCGCCGACTCGCTCAGGTTAAAGAGCGGTCACGGCCGCTGGATTTTCCATCTTATCAACGCCCTGTTATCCATCATCTTCGCCGTGGTGATTTTGCTGAACCCGTTCAGCGCGGTCGACGTGATGTGGATGTTCATCGGCATAAGCCTCATCGTATCGGCGGTGTGCGACCTGTGCGTGCTGGTAACGGGCGGCAAATCGACGGACATGTCGGATAATTCATGACGACG
>CAYLRF010000087.1:0-2594 GCA_964385995.1 uncultured Faecalimonas sp. | reverse complement strand
GGGGGCAATTTCCGGCCCGATTCAAGAAGCGCAAGGGGAGGGGGATATTTCCTACCCCTTAAACATATGCTTCGTGACGAAGGTCGCCGCCTTAAAGGGCAGACCTTCCAGGTGTGAGGCGGCCTCTTTTAATTTCTCGCGAACGGGTATATGCTGCGGGCAGAGCTTTTCGCACCGTCCGCACGAGCGGCACAGGGAGGCGTAACTTTTTTCGCTGCGCATGGCCGTCGTCATGAAGTATTCCTTGAGGGAAGAAAACCACCCGTCGGCATAGCGGTTGTTATATGCTCTGAAACACCCGGGGATATCCACGCCGAAGGGGCACGGCATACAGTATCCGCAGCCGGTGCAGGGGACTTTGACGCGGGCGTCAATGATTTCTTTTACCCGGGAAATGACGGCGCGGTCCTCATCGCCGTACATGCCGACATGAGAATTTTCGGCGATGGCGATGTTCTCGGCAAGCATTTCCATGGTGTTCATCCCGGAGAGGACGGTAGTGATTTCCTTTTGATCATAAAGCCAGTCTAATCCCCATTCGGCGGGGGTGGCCTTTAGTGCGCTGTTTCCTGCCTTCGCGTCCGAAGAGCCGGTTTTCTTCCACGAGGGCGTCGTATTTGCGAAAAGCTCACGCGCCCCGGCGGGAAGAGAGTCGGTCAGGCGCCCTCCGCGCAGAGGCTCCATGATGATGACCGGGATACCGAGAGCGTAGGCGTGTTCTATTCCGCGCCGGCCCGCCTGCGAATTTTCATCCATGTAATTATATTGACACTGACAGAAATCCCACGGGTAGTCATCGAGCAATTTGATAAATTCGTCCGCGCTCCCGTGAAATGAGAATCCGATGTGAGTTATTTCACCCGCGGCTTTCTTTTCTTCGATCCATTTATCCACGCCCATGTCCGCGAGGCGGCGCCTGATATTCACGTCGGGCAGCATGTGCATGAGCAGGTTATCGACATGATCGGTCCTTAGGCGATTTAGCGAGGTTTGAAATATTTTCTCAAGCCCGTCAAGGTCCTTGATGAGATAATGCGGTATTTTCGTCGCGATAAGCACCCTGTCGCGAAGGGCGTTCTTTTCCAGAATTTCTCCCAGCGCGTCTTCCGAGCCGGTATAGATGTAGGCCGTGTCAAAATAAGTGATGCCCCCGTTTACGGCCTTTACGATCAGCTTCTCGGTCGCCTCCTTATCTATGTGCCCGTTTTTGCGGGGGAAACGCATACATCCGAATCCGAGAAGCGACATTCCCAAAGCGCGTTGCTGCATACTTTCCTCTTTTCCGACGCGCCCCCGCGCGTCATCAAGGTAGTTTCGGAAGTTTACTTCCAAACTTAACTTAACCTAACCTAACTTAACTTAACTTCACTTAACTCCTTTCTCGTTCGTCGTTCCTTTTCCCGGCGCTGCCGCCGCACTGACAATAAAGCCAAACAAATGCCTTGCGGGTTCGCTTCACGCAAAGTTTTCGCCGCGAACCGCCTCACGCCGCGAAGAATTAACTTCCGCGAACACTATATCACATTCACTGGGATATTCGCCACATTAACTTTGAGCCTTCGCGTTTTTCGGAAGATTTTCTGTCGCGAAAACGCTGACAGGCGGCCAAAGCCTCTTGAATGACAGACGGGTTTCATTTATGATGTAGACAGTCGCAAGAGAAGGGGCCATGTCGCTGACAGGCTGTGCTGACGGCTTTAAGGCGCGTGAGGAAAGCGTCGGTGACGGCGCGATGATGGTTTAAGGCGTGAGGGAGACGTCGGAAACGGCAAAACGCACTGTCGCCGGTGTGCTGACGGCTTTAAGGTGCGCATGAGGAAGGATTAGTTACGGCGGTGCGGGAAGAATGGCGACTAAGTGATGATGGCATAAGGCGCGTGAGGGAGGAGGCAGACGATGGAGGATATCAGGGTATTGGCGTTTGATCTGGACGGCACTCTCACCCAGCATAAGAGCAGACTCGAGAGGCGAAACAGGGAGGTTTTGGAAAAACTGGCGAAACATTATAAGCTCCTGATGGTCGGGGCGGGGCAGGCGGGACGCATTTTCGAGCAGCTGGATCATTTTCCCATCGACATCATAGGAAATTACGGAATGCAGTACGCCGTCTACGATCCCACCGTCAAAGACATAAAAATCATCCGCAACGACTCCGTCCCGTGCGACAGGCAGAGCGTCGAGAGCCGCGCCCTGATGCTGCGCGAAAAATACGGCTTTACCGAATATAAGGGCGCGAATGTCGAATATCACCCGTCGGGATGTCTGACATTTCCCATATTGGGCACCGAGGCGGATCAGTCAGATAAGCTCGCCTTTGACCCCGATCGCAAAAAGCGCCGCGCGATTTACGGCGACGTCGCGAAGACATTCGGCGAGTACAACACATTCGTCGGAGGAGCGTCGTCGTTTGACATGGCGCCGAAGCCTTACGACAAATACAACGCGCTGGATAGGTATTGCGGGGAAAATCATATCGCTCACCGAAACGTCTTATACGCGGGAGACGATTACGGCCCGGGCGGAAATGACGCGATCATATATAACTCGGATTTTCCGTTCGTGCGCGTGGATGATTACAGAAAGCTCGGCGAGTA
>CAYLRF010000086.1:0-2724 GCA_964385995.1 uncultured Faecalimonas sp. | reverse complement strand
TTTACTCTGACGAACGAAGGTGCCGATTTACTCTGACAAATAACGGGGAATCTAATTGATACATACGATTTCGACGATCATTTTGACAGGGAGTTTTAAAATGCACTATATCAGTCATTATATGTCACCGTTTGGCAATATCCTTCTTGCGGCGGACGAAACCGGACTTACCGGCCTATGGTTTGAAGGTCAGAAATATTTCGCTCTTTATCTTGACGGGGAACTTGCGGAAAAGGAAGTTCCCGTTTTCACACAGGCAAAATGCTGGCTGGATATTTATTTCTCGGCGAAAAACCCGGATTTTTCGGTCCCGCTGCATTTCACCGGAACCGATTTTCAAAATGAGGTATGGGAGATACTCCGCTCGATTCCGCACGGAAGTACGATGACTTACGGACAGATAGCAAGACTTATCGCCCGGAAACGGCATTTGCCGCATATGTCCGCGCAAGCGGTGGGAGGAGCAGTCGCGCACAATAAGATATCCGTCATCGTGCCCTGCCACCGAGTTGTCGGCGCAAACGGCAGCCTGACAGGATATGCAGGCGGCATTGACCGGAAAATTGCGCTTCTTAAATTGGAAGGCTCCATCCGTACCCTGCCGAAACAAAATCTATGACAATGGAGCCGCTGTAAACACAGGACTTTAAGACAAACATCTTACGGGCCATGGCAAAAAAGCAGTCCTTCCCGCGGCTTAAACATACGCTACCTCTTCCGACCTTGCAGTTTTCCCCCGGGACGTCTATAATTGCGCTGTATATTTCGCGAGCGGGAGGCATGTACTAAAATGCAGCGTCAGGACACAAAGAACACGGCGGGGGCTATCGCGGCCGTCTTTGATTTCAGGGGAGAAATCACGGACATCAGGCCTTTCGGCAACGGTCATATCAACAGCACTTTCCGGATCACATGCGAGGACGGCGCGGGCACGCGGCAATATATCCTGCAGCGCATAAACGGCCGCGTCTTTAAAGATCCCGTCAAGGTGATGAAAAACATCATCGCCGTCACTTCGTACTTAAGAGACATCATAAGCAAAGCGGGCGGAGATCCCGCGCGTGAGACCATGAACCTAATAAAGACCCGTGACGGCGGGGATTATTACTTCGACGGCGACGGCGAATGCTGGCGCGCCTTCGCGTTTATCCGAAATACCGTCTCGCTCGACATGCCCGAGACCGAAAATGATTTTTATCAAAGCGCGATCGCCTTCGGAAATTTCCAGCGGATGCTCATAGATTACCCCGCCGATACGCTGTATGAGACGATACCCGATTTTCACAACACACCCGTCCGCTACGAAAATTTTCTTCTCTCACTTCAAAAAGACGCGTCGGGACGCGCGGCAAACTGCGTTCCGGAAACTGAGTTTATAAAAGAACGCGTACCGTTCATGTCCGTATTGGAAGATCGTTTCGCGGACGGTTCTCTTGTAAAACGCGTAACCCATAACGATACCAAGTTAAATAACGTCATGCTGGATAAAGACACCCGCGAGGCTGTCTGCGTGATAGATCTGGACACTATCATGCCCGGATATTCGGTAAACGATTTCGGCGACTCTATAAGATTCGGCGCGAGCACGGCGGCGGAGGACGAGCCCGACCTTGACAAGGTGCATTTTGACCTGCGGCTCTTTGAAACTTACGCCAAAGGCTTCCTTACTGGCTGCGGCGGTTCTCTTTCCGACACGGAGCTTCATCTGCTGCCCGCGGCGGCGAAACTTATGACGCTGGAGTGCGGTATGCGTTTTCTCACCGATTACATAGACGGGGACGTTTACTTTAAGACGGCTTACCCCGAGCACAACCTCATCCGCTGCCGTACTCAGTTTAAACTGGTATCCGAGATGGAGCGAAAGTACGCCCAGATGGAGCGGATAATAGAAAAGCACACAAAGTAAAAAATCGGTAATGAAAGGATTGTATATTTGTCATGCGCGTCGTAATAAAGATAGGAACCTCGACCCTTACCTATTTAAACGGAAGTCTGAATGTTCGAAGAATGGAGGATTTGTGCAAGGTTATCTCCGACCTTAAAAACCGCGGCCTCGAGATCATCCTTGTCTCATCGGGCGCCATCGCCATGGGAGTCGGAAAACTGGGACTTAAGGAAAAGCCCTCCGACACCCCTTCCAAGCAGGCGGCCGCCGCCATCGGACAATGCGAGCTTATGTATGTATACGATAAATTATTTCAGGAGTATAACCACACCGTGGCGCAGATTCTGATTAGCGGCAACGATTTCGAGAGCGGCGAGCGTTTCGAGAATTTTCGCAATACGCTGGAAAAGCTCCTCTCTCTCGGCGCGCTTCCCATCATAAACGAAAACGACACGATCGCGACTTCAGAGATAAATGTCGGCGACAATGACACTTTATCCGCCATAACTGCCGAGAGCGTGGCAGCCGACCTTCTGATCCTCCTGTCCGATATCGACGGGCTGTATACGGCGGATCCTAGGACGCGCGAAGACGCGAAGCTCATACCGCGCGTATATGAGATCGACGACTCCATTCGCTCTCTTGCCGGCCCGGAAGGAAGCGAACTGGCCACCGGCGGCATGGTAACCAAGCTGGAGGCCGCCAGTATCTGCGTGAACGCCGGCATAGACATGATCATCGCCAACGGCGGCAGACCGTCGATACTCTATGACATATTCGAGGGAAAAAACGTCGGAACGCGATTCGTCGGAAAAAAGGCGGATAAGTGACGCGCGGCT
>CAYLRF010000085.1:0-3204 GCA_964385995.1 uncultured Faecalimonas sp. | reverse complement strand
GTAGGAAATATCCCCCTCCCCTTGCGCTTCTTGAATCGGGCCGGAAATTGCCCCCGCCCTTCTTGAGCGAGCCGGAAAATTGCCCCCGCGCTCCTTGAGTGGGTCCGCAAAATATGATATCATTTTCTATCGGAGTGTCGAGATAACGCGATGTCTCAGGCGATTTTAAAAAAAGGAGTGATAAATTATGTCGACAGCAGCATTAAAATCAGAAGTAAAACCGCGTCTTTCCGTTAAGGCACAGACACTGGCGGCCGTCGCCGCCATCATAGGCGCGGTAGTCATCCCGCAGATATTTCACGCGCTCGGCGCGATAAGCGGTCTCGGCACGACGCTCGGCGAAGCGTTTCTTCCCATGCATCTGCCGATCATCCTCGTGGGACTTCTCGCCGGTCCTTACGCGGGCGCGATAGCCGGAGTCTTAGGGCCGGTCGCGAGCTTCGCGCTCTCGGGAATGCCCATGGCCGCCATGCTGCCGTTCATGATGATTGAGCTGGGCGCGTACGGATTGTTCGCGGGGCTTCTGCGCGGCGTGAAAATACCGACGACAGTAAAGGTCATCGCCGTACAGATCGCGGGACGCGCCGTGCGGGCAATCGCGGTTCTGCTGGCGGTATATGCGTTTGGCAATAAAAGCGTGCGTGTAGACTCCATATGGCTGAGCCTCGGCACCGGAATCTTCGGTCTGGTTCTGCAGTGGGTATTGCTGCCGCTTATCGTCTACCGTGTGGAACACGCCGGCAGGCGCTGGGACATCACAGCCGATTCGAAGAAGTAGCCGTCACGTCCGCGTCGTGGTAAATGTGGGCAGCGCCCGGCGCCGGACAAGACCCGGCGAAATCCGGATGTTAAGCGAGATTCAGTAAGCGCCCGGCGCCGGACAAATTTAATATCATGAGTCACGAAGATACGAACCCCGACATTATAAAAGCGATCGACATATTTAATAGCGGACGGTATACCTGCGTCTTGTGCAAAGGCGATGAGATTTTCACCCGCACGGAGCGCGGCGTAAGACCGCTGCTTGATTTTCGGGATAATGACATCGACCTTTGCGGTTTTTCCGCCGCCGACAAAGTCGCCGGAAAAGCCGCCGCTTTTTTATATATTCTGCTCGGGATAAGAGAAGTCTACGCGCACGTGATGAGTAAGTCCGCGATTTGCGCATTCGCGAAATACGGCATACCCGCGCGTTACGACATTTCCGTGGAAAATATCAGGAACCGGGAAGGAGACGGCTGCTGCCCGATGGAAGAGACCGTGAAAGATATTTCCGATCCGAAAGAAGCGGTGAAAGCCATAAAGGCGAAATTATCCACATCGCATAAATAAGTCCGCTACGCGCACACGTGTCCTCAAAAAGTGGCGCTAATCTTTTTAAGCCTTGGCGGCGCAAATAAGTCCGCGCGGCGCACACGTATCCCCCTTCGCGTACGCGCCTCCCGCAAAAGAACAGTTTACGGACAGTTAAGTCCCCGTCACCACCCGGCAACGCTTTTTATAGAAGGCGACGCCGTACTCGATTACCCGATCCACGCCCTCGCCGTACAGGGCGGCGGCGATTCCCCGTGCCGACCTACGCGCAAGTCGTGTCTGTCGCTCATTACGAAGCTTACGCGTCGGGCGATACCACTTGGCAAAATTTCCTGTAGCACGCGAAGCCGTACTTACGTATCGTCTTCACTCTCGTGTACTTGAAGGCGTCGGCATAATGTATCCTCTCGATCTGCTCTAAGGCTGACTCACACGCCTCATCAAGATCCCCGTCCGCCGCGTATTTCATCTCGATCACTATGCCGGTTTTGCCGTCCTCGGATTTTACAAGGATATCGGCGTATCCGTCACCGGCCTCGCGGTTTGACACCAGATCCATTTTCCCGTTCGCGCTTAATATCCCCAGCAGTATGCCGTGGTAGAAGCTTTCCCTGCGCTCCTTAGACTGCCCCGCGTCCCGTATGCTGATGGTGCGCTCCAGGTACTCCGTGAAAAGATCCCCCACGGTTTCGGCGTCGCCGCTTGTCAACGCGTCGCAGAAATTTCTAAGGGTTTGGGTGTCCTCTCTTACTCCCTCATCGAAGAGGTCGAGTATCTGCATGACGTAGACGTCCCGCACTTCCTTATTCGGAATACCGAGCCGCATTATCCGGCTGTTTTCCTCTTCCTCATCTTCCCCGACTTCCCCGCATTTTGTGAGATATCCGGTGGTATATAGAAGACTCCAGAGATTATTTATGTTCTTGTATATCTCGGAATAGGTGAGGTCTTCGCGGATTTCTTTTACTATCGTCTCTCCCGCGACGAGCGCCTCAAGCTCTTTTTTCGTGACGCCGTCCGCCATCTCGACGAACTTTCGCACAGCGTAGTTGCTGCTGGAATTGATCCAGTGGTTTAGCGGCCTTTTCTTGGGGTTTGCCAGGAGTTCGTCGCATTGGTTTAAGACATCCCACGGACAGAAGACGTCTACGCTTCCGAATCGATAGCCGTCGTACCAATCCTTTAGTTCTTCATAATGATCCGAAAGATCATAATATTCAAGCATCATCTTCACCTCGGCCTCGGTAAAGCCGAAGTATTCATCGCAGCGATCACTTGACACAGACAGGAGCCGCAGGTTATTAAGCCCTGTGAAGATACTTTCCTTAGAGACGCGAAGGCACCCCGTGAGTACCGCGAACTCGAGGCTCTCGTTTGTCTTAAGAGCGTCGCCTAAAAAGCCCCGTATGAGGGTGATCATTCGATCGTAATAGCCGTTCTCGTTCGCTTTCGCCAGCGGTACGTCGTACTCGTCTACAAGAAGGACGACATTTCTGCCGTAATGTTTCTCAAGCAGCCGCGAGAGCGTAAGGAGGCTGTTCATGAATGTGCTCTCGCTCATGGAGAGGTCTTTTAACATTCTGTATTCGGTCTTGTCGTAAGCGTTTAGTTTATCGCTCTGTTCCAGAAATTCAAATTTATTCGCGACGGCATTTATCAGCTGCACGGCTCTCCCGAATGCCGTCTCATAATTATCCGCGTCGACCTTCTTAAGTGTGAGGAATATCACCGGGCATTTCCCCATGTACTTTTCGCACAGCTCTGTGTCTTTCGATATTTCCAACCCGTCAAATATCGACTTGTCGCCCTCCACGGAGAAGAAGTTCGCGAGCATGCTCATGTTGAGCGACTTGCCGAACCTTCTCGGGCGCGTGAAGAGGGTGACCTCCG
>CAYLRF010000084.1:0-3358 GCA_964385995.1 uncultured Faecalimonas sp. | reverse complement strand
ATGTTTAACGGTAAATTTCACGGCGCCGTATAAAATTCATAATTTTTTTTCGGCCAAAATGAGTGCTACTCCAACTATTTCGACATAATAACCCCCCCCCCCCCATGGTTTGTCAACAGGATTTTGAAAAAAATTTCGTGGAAATGACACAAAGGGTTGCTATTCACCCGATGGGGTATTCGGAAATCGAAATTTCCGGTTGTCATCCGCTGCCGAATCGGAACAATCCGTTATAAAGGGTCAGTCTGTCGAGAGTAATCGGCCTGCCGCGAGCGACCTCCCCTTAGAAAGCGCAGAGCGGCGCAGGATCCGCGAGATCGTAAAGCGCCTTAACATAATCGACGACGCTCTCTTTCAAAAGACGGCGGAAGACATGGGCTTTTGCGAGGAGATGATTTCCACCGTTCTCGGGCAGAAAGTCACGGTGAAGGAGGTCGTTTCTCAAAACAGCGTAAAGTTCTTTACACAGGTTTTGTATTTGACTAAAATTACAGAAGGAGATGTTCGCGCACGGCTGTTCACGGCTGTCCGAAAACTTAACTCTCACCCGGATATTATATTGCGCCCGAAAGACGGTTCTTTCGAGAAAATGCGACGCTCGGCACCGCGTCTTACTCCCAACACGGCCGAGTATATACACTGCGGAACTCTTTTTATCGAGCGCTTCTAAGCCGCGGACTGTCGAAAACAAGGATGTCCTTTGAAGCGATGACGAAAACCTGTAATTCCCGCCTGTGACGTCCGTCAGTGTTTCCCATTGACATCATATAAAGCGATATCAAAAACAGCCGATATATAATAAGGAGGCGTCATGTACCGCATATTGGAACTTAATCCGCAGCTTACGCCGTTTTCATCGGATATCGACCTGCGCATGGAACTGTACCGGCGCACGAAGAAGCGGCTGCTCACAAAGCCGCCCACAGCTTCAGACAAGACGATAGCAAACCGTAAAAGCCGCCCCGATGATACGTCAACGCGCGTCGGGAATGTGGAATATATGAGCCTTACGGATTTCGCGAACGCGCACGAATATTTCGGCATACACCGCGTCCCGGGCGGCTGGATATATCGCGAGTGGGCACCCGGAGCCCACATGCTCTACCTCACGGGCGATTTTAACGGCTGGAACCTCACGCAATATCCCATGACACGCCTTGACGGGGGAAAATGGGAACTTTATCTTCCGGGGGAAGACGCGCTCTATCCCGGCTGCGGTGTCAAAACCGTGGTAGACGCGAATATGCGGCGCGATCTGCATTTACCCCTTTACATAAGACAGGTCAGGCAGGATAAAAAGACGCTTGACTGGACAGGCGTCGTTACGGACGACAGTAAGTCATACCCTTGGACGGACGGGGATTTTCGTCCGGAGGAAGGTCTGTACATATATGAGGCTCATGTCGGCATGTCTTCTGAGGAAGGCAAAATCGCCACTTACCTCGAATTCGCCGATAATGTCCTCCCGAAAATAAAAGACGCCGGATACAACACGCTTCAGCTCATGGCCGTCATGTCGCACCCGTACTACGGAAGCTTCGGTTATCAGGTGACGAATTTCTTCGCCGCCGCGAGTTGGTTCGGCACCCCCGATGACCTTAAATATCTGATAAACAAGGCGCACGGCATGGGCATACGGGTGCTTCTGGACATCGTACATTCGCACGCGGCGAAAAATACCGCCGAGGGGATAAATATGTTCGACGGCACGGCCTGCCAGTTCTTTCATGACGGGGAAATGGGAGAACACCCCGCCTGGGATACCAAATGCTTTAATTACGGAAAAGACGAAGTCCTGCATTTTCTCCTTTCCGATGTTAAATTCTGGATGAATGAATATCATTTCGACGGCTTTCGCTTCGACGGCGTCACCTCCATGCTCTACCGCGACCACGGGCTGGGGGAAAGTTTTGATGACGACGGAAAATATTTCTCCCTTAACACCGATACCGAAGCCGTCACCTATCTTCAGCTGGCAAATGAACTCGCGCACAGTCTGAATCCCCTCGCGATTACCATAGCGGAGGATATGTCGGGGATGCCGGGAATGTGCCTCCCCATAGAGGATGGAGGTATCGGGTTTGACTACCGGCTCGGGATGGGACTTCCCGATATGTGGATAAAGACATTGACCGAGCGGCGCGACGAGGACTGGGATATAGGAAGTATGTGGGGAGAGATGTGCCTCAGGCGCCCCGGTGAGAAAACGGTCGCGTATGTGGAAAGCCACGATCAGGCTCTGGTCGGCGACAAAACCGTGATTTTCCGTCTGGCTGACGCAGCCATGTATACCGACATGGATAAGATCTGCCACAATCCCGTCATCGACCGGGCCGTCGCGCTTCATAAGATGATACGACTCTTCACCCTCGCGGGAGGAGGCGAAGCCTATCTGAACTTCATGGGAAATGAGTTCGGGCACCCGGAATGGATAGATTTCCCCAGAGAGGGCAACGGCTGGAGTTTTCATTATTGCAGGCGGCAGTGGAGTCTCGCCGACAACGGATATTTAAAATACGGATGGCTTAAAGATTTTGACAGAGACATGATATCTCTCGCGAAAGAGGCGAAAATATACCGGCAGAGTGTGGCGGATCTTCTGTATCTGAACGAAGCGGAAAAGATAATCGCCTTCTTCAGGACCGGGGTCGTGTTCGCGTTTAACTTTCACCCCGAAAAGTCGCGGGAACATGTGCTTATAAAGGTGCCGCAAGCGCCGGATATGACGGTCGGCGCGGACATCGAAAAAGTATCCGAACTGACCGTAAAAGGCTCGGACTTTGACTGTGACACGCCCCCGCTTGACGTATCAGCCGGGAATGTGAAGCTTTTGCCCGGCAGTCCCGCGGGAAAATCATGCGATAGCGCCCAAGGTTACGAACTCATCCTGTCCTCGGACGATAAAAAATACGGCGGTCAGGACCTGATCGCTCATATGGTTTATCCCGTCAAGCGCTTTGACGGGCAGGATTTTGTCGAGCTTTACCTGCCCGCCCGCTGCGCCGTGGCGTTAAGGCGCGTTTCAAGCAGCCGGAAAACCGGCAGTGCCGTATAACAGAGCAGAAAATGCGCCCGAATGCGTTCACGCAGTCTGTGATTGACCGGGCGTCCGTTAAAACCAAACTTCATGATCCGAAAACAATCCTCGATTTGGTGCCCCGCGCAATAGATGAACCTTGCCCCGGGAATCATCTTCAAAGTGTCAGGACATAAACATTGAAAATAAGTTGTTTCGCGCTATAATTGAACCAGTTCGAGCGGCGCTTTGACGACCGGGCCCCATGATGTGCTTTTATTTCCCGTGATGAAACCCCTTTAGGACTGGCATTTTGCGGTTTTCGAGGGTTTTGACGGAATG
>CAYLRF010000083.1:2265-3623 GCA_964385995.1 uncultured Faecalimonas sp. | reverse complement strand
AGCTTAAGGGGCAGGAGGTTACCGTCGAGGACAGCGGGTTCTTCATGTCCGAGAAATCCTTTACAATAGATCAAAAGCGAGTTAACTTTGTCAGAGGATTAATTGCTAAAGTAAGAGCGGGCCCCTTTGCGCAACACTGCCCGAGTTTACTTTGACGATTAACGATTACGTCTATTAAGCTTTCAAATTTCCGGTTCCGTCTTGCAAAAGCGCTTTCGCTATGGTAGAGTCGATATCGGACAGGCTTGCCGCGCGGATTCGCGGCGGCGGTTTAAAATACGGCAAAACATCAGGGAGGGAATTTGATATGAGTCAGTTGGGAGATCGAATTTGGTTCACGTATCCGGGATTTTTAAAGAAGGCGCTTACATTCAGCTTCGATGACGGGACAGAGCAGGATATCGAATTTATCAGGATTTTGAACAAAAATAAACTGAAGGCGACGTTTAATCTGCACTACGCCCACACGCAGTTGCTGAAAAAACTGCCGCGAGAAGAGATACTTGCGATTTACAATGAAGAGGACGGGCACGAAATCGCGAACCATTCGTATACGCACCTGTTTTTAAATCAGCTTCCGGCGGGCGCGGCGGCGTGGGAAATTATCGAGGGACGAAAAGTTCTCGAGGAGACATTTTCAAGGATCGTCCGCGGCTTCGCGTATCCGTTCGGGACGGTAGTGTGTTCGCCACAGGTGGTGCAGACCGTGCGCGACTGCGGCGTAGCTTACGCCAGGACTACACATTCGACGGGAAGTTTTGCCCTTCCGGATGATTGGATGATGCTCAATCCGACCTGCCATTTCGAGGATAAAAACCTTTTTGAACTCGCGGAGAGATTTCTCGGTGAGACTGTAAATTGGGCTCCGCATATGTTCTACCTGTGGGGACATTCTTTTGAGTTTGATAAGGACGGCGGCTGGGAGAAGATAGAAAAATTCTGCGAGATGATGGCGGGAAGAGATGACATCTGGTATGCCACCAACATAGAGATATGCGATTACGTAAACGCGTGCCGCCGGATTCAAGCCTCGGTGAAGCGCGATCGCTTTTACAATCCCACAAATACCACGCTGTATCTGCAAATCGAGGACGAACGTTTTACGATCGCTCCGGGAGAGACGTTGGTGCCGTAGCCTGATACTGTCACGGTTTTATGAAATGCCCGACCTTCTTAAGGCCACGCCGCCCGGTATTCCCGGATACAGCTCTTATCGCCCTGAGTGTCATCAGGCCTTACTGCCCCGAGTGTTAGCAGCGTTTATTGCCCCGAGTGTCATCAGCCCTAAGCGATGAGAGGGCGACGCAAAATGGGGTTTCGGCCAGTCCTTAAAAAGCGGCGCTTCTATGCTGCAAGAA
>CAYLRF010000083.1:0-2165 GCA_964385995.1 uncultured Faecalimonas sp. | reverse complement strand
CGCAAAATGGGGTTTCGGCCAGTCCTTAAAAAGCGGCGCTTCTATGCTGCAAGAATCCGCCTCCTACAAAAGACCCCGCAGCGATGGTCCGCTGCGGGGTGAAAGGAGAAAGAACAAAGGAAGCGTCAAAAGAATATCATTTCGTTTGGCCAGAATAGGAATAGACCGGGGAGGCCACATTCCCACAGTCCATTCGGAGCATCAATTGACCCGAGCGACCCGAGCGGCGACGTCCGTCCCACGTTTCGATCGATCGATACGTCATCGCCGCTCACTGTCCGTAAAGCGGAGAAAGAGGGATTTGAACCCTCGCGCCGGTTACCCGACCTACTCCCTTAGCAGGGGAGCCTCTTCGGCCTCTTGAGTATTTCTCCAGTCGATAAGCGCAAACCGCGCGAAAATTCATCGCAGCAGTCGCCGCAACGCCTTCGCAATTATACTAAACGGCAAAATCATTGTCAACTTCAACAAAATTCCTTTATAACTCCCCTGATCCTCCACATCGGTATGTCAAGGCCGTCCGCTACGTTCTGACGGACATTTTCCATGTGAAGATGCTCGATGGAGGCGCTTTTGGCAAGCTCCAGTAGCGGCGCCGCCGTCATCTGATTTTCACGGCGCAGGATATTTTTAAGCACCACCTCGCCGCAGACGGCTTTATGGCCGAAGCAAATGATGGCCTCCTTATCGGCATCCTTCTCGAAGTAGCGAAAGCACTCCTCGCTAAGCGGCGTATGACTCTTGCGGGCGAATACGTTTTCGATGACGATATTATCGAACCACGTAGCGCCCGGGCGATCGTTGTGATTGGAAATGATGATCGTATCGTGGCGGTAATCGCCGAAGATTCCGTCGACATGGATTGATGACACGGAATAATTTTCGCATGAGAGCAGGCGCAGCGCGCAATAACCGTTGCGGGCGGTTAGGCTGCGGATAGAGACATTTTCGATGGCACCCTTACTGATCTCGGCGTGTTCCTCATCACAGGTGGTGAGCGATACAAGGTCGTCGTTTGTCGTGCCGTGGCAATTCTCGATGACGCCGGCATATGCGGGTCCGTTTATATGTACGCCGTCGGTACAGCCGTAATGCCAATTATAGTCAAAATAAATATCGCGGACGATAAAGCCGTATACGTCCCCGATCTGTATGCCGTAACCCATGGGATTGCGCACGGTAACGCCCGTGAGGCTTATGTGATCGACATGGGCGAAACGAAGCAGCTTTCCGGAGAAAATGTCCGGCGAATACGGCTTGTCATTGCGATGAATTATCTGCTCCACGCAATCGTAGCCCATATTGTCGCAATTTCCGTCGTAAATGCCGCCGATAATCTCTATATTCGCGTCTCTGCCGCCGCCTCTGAAATGCTCGTTTTCCATCAAGGCGCAGCGAGACATCGGCGCAGCGATGATTTTCGCGCCGGGAGAGAGGGTAAAGCGGGTATTCGAGTGAATTATAAGCGACCGGCTCACAAGGTAGGTGCCGGGTTTTTCCACCTTTACATCGCCGCGGCCGTCAAGCATTTCCTGAAGCGCCCCGGTATCGTCATGAACTCCGTCTCCGTACAACATGGTCCAAATTACCTCCTGTTCACTGTTTAATGCTTCCCGTTCAACAATTATTTCCGCCTGAAAATGATATATATATCAGCGCATTCGATTGTAGTTTACCGCTTTATGTGTATTTTCTTCCCGGTGAGCTGTCTACCGGACCGACCGGGTGAACCTTCCTATTTAATAAGTCACCTGACGGAAATCTTCGGGTAAATGCCGGATTTATCCGCCGCGTATTTGCAATCTGCAAAAGCTCATACAAAAATTTCTTCGCCGTACGAAACGGGCCCAAGCGACTCCGACCTGAATTTGCGGAGACTTTTGCTTCGACAAGTTCGCCAAGTCATGTCTCGGTTAAGAATTCAACATGGCGTCACGACCGCGATGAAGTATACATCCCTGCGGGAGAAAATTCAATTCATAACGCGCATATTCCATTCGTATCGGCTTATACACATAAGCCCCGAGGCGTGCATACTTATTTTTAATGTTCGCCCTTCCGAGCGGCTCTTATTTTACCGTTCGCGCTTCCGTGTGAGGCTGTCCGATAAATCAAGACCGCGAAACGACGGACACCCGTTCTTGCGCATAATCCCCAAACTTTCC
>CAYLRF010000082.1:0-3777 GCA_964385995.1 uncultured Faecalimonas sp. | reverse complement strand
TCCGAATGATACAATCGGCGAATACGCTTTATATTCGGTACGCGATTTGCCGCGCAATTTTTTTTACTCTGTCAGACAGTGCAGAAGACTGTGCCGCCTGCCCGGCACACTCAATATATCGCCGCGCGTCTCCGTCTGCCATGAGGCGCTTGGACACAGTATTTTGATCGCCCTTGCCGCGATAGTACTCCCGCGCCTTTACGAAACTCGGAAGTTTAAGCGCTTTATCAATGACGGAACTTAATTCGGGTTCATCTAAGCGGGAAAGTGCGCTTTGCACAATGCAAAAAAACCATCCTGCCGTTTCGGAAAATAATGTCGCCTCCACTTTATCTTTATCTTTTCCGTTCCACGTTTCAAGGAACTGAAGCTGATACTGCTTAATGGCATTAAGATCCCTTATACTGCCGTCAATGCGTAAGATTCCCGTCATGCCCACGAGCGCCCGGTATACATATAGCGGCTTATTTAAAAATGCCGCCGACCGACAATCTTTCAGCAAATGAAGATTCACAATCAGATCATCGCCCATAAAAATCTTTTCCTTCGGCTTCAAATCTTCGAGGTTGGCAAGCAGCCTTCGATGGTACAGCTTAGTCCATATATTGATATTTAAATGTGCCGCATCGTAAAAGCTGCATAAAAGCAAGGGATATTCGCGGGCGGAAAATGTTTCCCTATCCACCGTTTCCGTCGCGGATATGTTTAACCGCTTTCTAAGGCGCAGATGGTTATATCTTTTATAATACTCAAATTGTATAAGCTCACAGCCCGTCTCGACAGCCGTCTCACGCAATGTCATAAAAGCGTTATCGATATAATAATCATCCGCGTCGCACTGCAGTATGTACTCTCCTTTCGCGCGTCTTAATCCGTAAATGCGGGTCGGTATACATCCTTCATTCGCCTTGGAATATACCTTTACGCGGCTGTCCTCCTTCGCGAAATCTCTCGCTATCTCGGCTGAACCGTCCGTGGAACCGTCGTCTACCACGATCACCTCAAAATCATCAAATGACTGCGTCACCACGGACCTCAGACACGAAGCCAGATATTTTTCCTTATTGTAAACGGGAATTACAACAGACAACCACGGATGTCTGTCTGTCTGTCTGTCTGTCTGTCTGTCTGTCTGTCTGTCTGTCTGTCTATGGTTCTGCTAAAATTTTGTGCTGACTGCATTTTGTATGTCGGCCTCCTTAATTTGCCGTGAAAATTTCCCGTATGTTTATTCTTCTCCGCTTCTATCCCATCAAATTCCCCATCTTAAACTTCATAAGCCGACCTCACGCTCTCTTTCCCCGCAATCCTCTGTCACTGCCCGTGCTCATGCGTGAAAAGGTGATCCGGGAAGCATACGTGGGATGGCAAATTCCCGTCACTTCACGTGTTCGTGCGTGAAAAGATGATCCTGACAGTACTCGTAAGTCCCGTTACATTTGGAGCAATAGCGAAACTCCAGATTCGGATCGTCCAGCTCCGTCCTCCCGCATACGGCGCAGCGGTGCCTCGGCGTCCCCGACGCGCCGCGGTGCGCCCATTCGGAAGAGCTCCCGCCCCGCGCGTAGCCTCCTCCCGAGGGATTATCCCCCGACGCGTTCATGCGCGACATGCCCTGAGCGGCGGAGCGCCGAAAATCCCTCTTTCTCTTCATCTCGCTAAACGATACCCTGCGCATGTTCCTCGTCGAAAGGAAAAATATGAAGAAGTTCAGAAGAGAGAGAACCGCGGCGAGAGCGTTCGCCTTATAATAGCTTCCACCCGGGCCTCCGCCGTAAGCCGGCAAAAACGCCTGAAGGATCGAGTAGGCGAAATACACGCCGTCCAATATCGCCAGATATTTGACCTTGACGGGCAAAATCATGAAGAGATAAAACCTCTCGTTCGGGTACATCGCCGCGAAAGCGAAGAAAAGCGACATGTTCAGATAATAAGTGCCCATCCGCAGTGATACGCCGAAGATAAGATACGTCACGATCGCCGCCACCACATGAAGCGCGACACCGGAGAAGTAATACAGATTGAACCGACGCTGACCCCACGCGTATTCCAGACGGGTTCCTATCACATAATACAGGTAAAGCGTGAATATGACAAAGAAGATATTCGTATCCGGCGGCTCTATGATAAAGGTGACGATCCTCCAGATCTGACCGTGTAAGATGGCCGCGGCGTCAAGTGAAAGGTGCGCCTCATAAAATCCCGGGGCAAAAAGATCCAGCAAAAATCCGAACGCGTATAAGATGATGACAAAAAACATCAGATTCGGAGCATATGCGTTTCGTATTCTTCTCAAAGTGTATACCGTCCTCCTGCTTACTGCCGCTTCCGCGGCCTTTTTCGCGTGCCCGAGTATTTTAGACGCTAAGGAGGCGTGATGTCAATATCGTTAAGATGCCGCGCCGAGCTTTCCCCCCTCCTGCTTATAAGGCGGAGCAGGACTTTTCTACCGCCCGCTTATAAGACGGAAGCGAGCTTTTCCGTCATCTCATCCACGTGATCGCATGTGATGATAAGAGGCGGAACGAGCCGCAGCACATTGCCGCCCGCCGAGATGACGATAAGACCCGCGTCCATGGCCTTTTTTATGACGTCGCCCACCGGCACGCTAAGCACAAGCCCCTGCATAAGGCATTTGCCGCGGCGCTCCTTTATAACGGATTTTTTCGCGGCGAGCTCATCCAACCGTCTTTCAAGATACGCGCCCACCTCGCGCACATGCTCCACTATGTGTTCTTCCCGGAAAATGTCAAGAACTGCGCTCACGGCCGCGCAGGCGAACGGATTTCCGCCGTATGTGGTGCCGTGATCCCCGGGGACGAGAGAATTATCCGCCACTTTTCGCGTCACGGCAAACGCTCCCACCGGCACTCCGCCGCCTATTCCCTTCGCCATCGCCATTATATCCGGCATAACGCCCATACCCTGCCACGCGAACATATCTCCGCATCTTCCCATGCCGCACTGTATCTCGTCAAAGATAAGGAGTATGTCACGCGCGTCGCACAGAGCCCGTAATTCGTAAAGGAATTCCTCCTTCGCGGGAATAATGCCGCCCTCTCCCTGCACCGGCTCCAGTATCACGGCGCAGGTTAAGTCGCTTACAAGCCTTTTGACGCTTTCGATATCGTTTAATTTCGCGAATTTCACTCCTCCGATCAGCGGCTCAAAAGGTTCTCTGTAGTGCGGATTTCCCGTGACGGAAAGCGCGCCCATGGTCCTGCCGTGAAACGAATTCTCCATGGCTATTATCTCATATCCGGCGCGTACCCCGCCCTCATCTTTCCGGGCGTCTTTTTCTTTTCGCGCCGCCGCTTTCACATACGCGTATTTTCTGGCAGTCTTTAACGCGCCCTCTATCGCCTCGGCTCCGCTGTTCGTGAAAAATACCCTGTCCAGTCCCGAGGCGGCCGCGAGTTTCCCGGCGGCGTCCGCCACCTGCCGGGTGTAAAAGAGATTCGAGGTGTGCATGACGGCGTCGATTTGTTTTTTTAATGCCGCCTTGAACTTCGGATGACCGTATCCTAAGGAACATACCGCGATTCCGGCGGCGAAATCCAGATATTTTTTCCCCGTATCATCATAAAGATAAACCCCTTCGCCTCTCTCCCACGTGATCGGATAGCGGTTATACGCGTGAATAAGATATTCGTCGGCCCGCATAATATTTGAATTTATTTTCGTTTCCCCTGACATGTGTATCCCTCCTCACCGTTACTTGGCACGGTGTCGTTGCGCTTACTCTTCGTGATAAAACTTGCTTCCCTCGTCTTTTAT
>CAYLRF010000081.1:0-4190 GCA_964385995.1 uncultured Faecalimonas sp. | reverse complement strand
TTTTCATTTACAAAAAAGTACACCTTTTTGTCATCGACCGCGAAATCAGCCGGGAGAAGTTATGAAAAAAATCAATTTGCGAAATACGGTTTCTTACTTTCTCGAAAGAATACTGCCTGTACGAAAAAAAGAGGATTTAGCCTCGAATTTGAAACGGAACCTTCTTTTTCCGATGTCAGCTCTCTTTTTCTTTTGTTTGAACGCGACGCTTTCCGTGGGATATATGCTTGCCGTACTCATCGCGTTCGCGGCCTCGATTATAACAGCGTCTCAGATACGGGACCTTTTCGCTCTTAAGGAAAGGGGAGGAATGTCCGTTAAGATAACGTCCTTTCTTTGTGCCGTCGGTATCTGCCTGTCTTTACAATCGACTTTTCGCGCTGACTGGAGCGTGTCATCCAAGATACGGGACATAGAGGCCGCGCTTCCGTTTAAGTGTGACATTCCCGGGATCATCAGTGTCATATTGGCCGTCGGCGCGGTCGGATTCGTGTATGTGTGCGTACGACTCTTTCTTAGGCAAATGAAAAGGATCTTTGCCGATACAAAAATCGCCGCGGGGATAAGCAGAGGTGAAATCATAGTTTACTCACTTCTTATCTTAAGCTCTTTGGCGCTGATGACAGGAGCCTTTTTGTCATCACAGGCTTTTTACGGCACGGATTTTTCCTATGACATAATTTATACAAGTGATTCGCCGTCGCTTATTCAGGGGAATGCCTACATGTCCCTTACTCATCCAGAAAACGATCTCAGGCAGCCGCTGTTCGCTGTGTTTTCGGCGCCGTTTACGGGTATCCCCTATCTGATAGGAAGACTGTTTTCGCTGCCCGCTTCCGTCTCGGCCATGCTTTTAAACTCGGTACAGATTCTCATGCTTTTCGCCGCGAATTTCATGCTCGCGAAAATGATGGATCTCAACGGTACGGGGCGTATCTGCTTTATGGTTCTCTCAAGCATAACTTATACGCATCTTCTGTTCGTCTTAATGATGGAGCAGTATATTATCGCCTACTTCTGGCTGATTTTCTGTATTTATCTGATTTGCGAAAAGAAACCGGAAAGACTCGCGTTATGGGGAGCGGGAGGCACTTTGCTGACAAGTCTTGTCTTGCTCCCCGCGATGTCCGATAAATCCCCGGTCAAAAATTTCAAAGCCGTGCTTTCCGATACGGTGAAATACGGACTCGGGTTCGCCGCCTTTTTGCTGATGTTCGGCCGTTTTGACGTGATATGGAATCTGTGGACGAAGATTTCGGAACTCGGACGCTTTACGGGGCAGTCCGTAACATGGCGGGACAAATTATTTCAATATACCGGATTCGTCCAAAATTATTTCATCGCTCCTGACGCCGGCGTAAATACTTCCGTTCACAAGTTTGTCTCTTGGCAGCTTAACCCGCCGACGCGAATCAGCGCAGCCGGCATAGTGATTCTGATTCTCTGTCTTATCAGCGCGTGGCTTAATCGGGAAAAGAAAAGCAGTCGGTTCGCAGCTTTCTGGATGGGCTTTTCGGTAATCATGCTGTTTTGTCTCGGATGGGGAACAAAAGAAAACGGACTGATTTTGTATTCGCTTTATTTCGGATGGGCGTTTTTGGCGCTGCTTTTTCAGCTCGTCTGTAAGATCGGCGAAAAGTTAAGGCTGCGTTTTCTCGTTCCCGCCCTCACGGCCCTTTGCGCGGCGGTACTTGCTTTCACCAATATTCCCGCGATCGCGCAGATGATTCGGTTCGCCGTCTCCTATTATCCGGTGTGAAGAAGGTGGCCGTATGAAGGATTATCTGAAACTCATGCGTGTGCATCATTATCTTAAAAACGGACTCGTCTTTGCCGCGCTTATTTGCAGCGGACAGCTGTTTGTCCGGGAAAAGATTTTCGCGGGTATCATGGGATTTGCCGCCTTTTGCATGAGTTCCTCTGTGGTTTACATCATAAATGACATCCATGATGCGGATAAAGACCGAAAACACCCCGTAAAATGTAACCGCCCCATTGCGGCGGGAAGGATTTCGGTCAGGAACGCGTGGATTTTAGCCGCGGTTCTTTTTGTCGCCGCGGCAATTTGCAACGCGTTTACGTTTGACGTCACGGCGACAGTCCTGCTTGCGCTGTATCTGATTTTGAATCTGGCATACAGCTTCGGATTAAAAAACATCCCGATCGCCGATGTCACGATTTTGGTCGCGGGCTTTCTTATCCGTATTCTTTACGGCGCTTTTATCACGAAAATCACTGTCTCAAACTGGCTTTATCTTACGGTTATCGCGGCGGCGTTTTACTTCGCGCTGGGAAAACGCAGAAATGAGTTAAAGCAGCTGAAGGACGGTGAGACAAGAGAGGTGCTTAAGTCTTATCCTGTCGGTTTTCTGGATAAAAACATGGGAATGTGTCTCACCTTGGCGAATGTGTTCTACGCCCTGTGGAGCATGGACGAAAAAACGGTGGCGCTTTATAACAGCCGCTATCTGATCCTGACCGTTCCGATAGTCCTGCTTATCACCATGAAGTACAGTCTGGACATAGAGGGTGAGTCCGACGGGGATCCGGTCGCGGTGCTGTTGCATGACAGAGTACTTCTCGTGATGTGCGCAATTTATCTGGTGATAATGTTTGTGATTCTCTATTCATAAAGGACTATTTTGCTAACACGGATAATTCTCGAGACATTACGTTTACCTCGACATCATTCTCGAGGTTCTTTAGTTAAAAGAGATAATTCAAGAGGGATTACTTTGGCAAAACAGACAATTTCAAGAGAGCTTTTTGGTAAAACGGATAATTTCAAGAGGGATTATTTTGGCAATGACAGACAATCGGGAGCGAAAAAACCAAGCGGGCAGGAGCAGGGACAAAACTCTCGACGGCCTTCGCGGCTTCGCGATGCTCTGGGTGATTTTCGTTCATGTCCTGTATTGGGGAAACTTTTTTACAAACGCGTATTTTAATCTGGCGAAGTCCTTTTGCCTGTTTGAAATGCCTCTGTTCTTTTTTGTCACGGGCGCGGCCGCGAGTCTCGGTAAGACAGGCGGATATTTCTCTTATGTATGTAAACGCTTTCAAAGGATCCTGATACCGTATTGGGTGTTTGCCGTTATCTGCGCGGCAGTCTCCGCGGTTAAGTACGGCATGGAAGGAAGTCTAACATTCGGTAGGGCGATTAAGGTTTTTCTGTCGTGGATCGTGCCGATTAACAGGCAGATGACTTCGGTATCGTATCTTACATGGGCCTTATGGTTTATTCCGGTGTATCTTTCGGTTGTCCTTATTATTCCGCCGCTTAAATCAATGAAAAAGTCGCAGCATAGAATCGCGTGGCTCTTTGCGCTTACGGGTGTGTTTGCGGCTTCCTGCATGCTAAAGATGGACGTGATAAGGTATATCGCTTTTTATGCTTTATGGACATATATCGGATTGTTTTACGGTGAGATTAAACTCGCGGCCACACGGAAACGCGCACGGATGTATTTTATATGCGCGGCCATAGTAGGGGGGGGGGGGTATAATAGGGTCATACATCTTCGCGGGTCAGTCGCTTGACATGCAATATAATAAGTTTCCCCCGAACATTATGTTTTTGTTTTTCTCTGTTATGATGATGGCTTTGATTACGGCGGCTTTGCCGTATTTTGACAGATTCCTTCACAGGCTTGAAAGATCCCGTTTGGCTTATAAGATCTTTGAACTATTTTCGATGCGCAGCCTGACGATATTTTTATATCAGGTTTTCGCGTTTAATCTGACGATCCGAATATCGAATATGCTTATCCGCGGTGAAGGTATCATATCATCTGCCGCGAAGTCGATCGTCTGTCTGATGATGACCGTACTTCTGTGCGCGGGATTTGCAGCCACGTTTGGGGAAATAGAGAAAATAAGGTTTTCGAGGGCTTGATTTATCGGACTGCCTCACGCGTCGGGGGTAACCACCCGGAGTTGTCGGTAAGACGCGCCTCGGACGCTATTCACTGAAAACAAAGTCACGAGTCGGACGTTACCACCCGGCAGCGTTTCTTATAAAAGGCGACACCGTACTCGATTACCCGATCCACGCCCTCGTCGTACAGGACGGCGGCGTAGTCCCTGCTCTTTATCTGCTCTAAGGCTGCCTTCGCGTATCTGTCAAGCTGCCCGCCGGGAGCGTACTTTACTTCTATCACTATCCCGTGATCTCCCTCTTCCGGCACGAT
>CAYLRF010000080.1:3217-4570 GCA_964385995.1 uncultured Faecalimonas sp. | reverse complement strand
GGGTCATCGCTCTGGTGTGCGCCCTGTGTCTTATCCTTTCGGGGTGCGGGACGAAAAAGGAGAGCGGGAAAGATTCGCAAGGAGGCACCGCGTCGAAGTCGGAGTCCGTCAAGCTGAGCGGCGATGTATTCGAGAGCAGTCGCGGACCTCTGGATGACAAAACCTCGGGCGGCGGCGCATCCGCGGGAACTTCGGGCGGCACGTCATCCGGCGGGGCAGCAGGTCAGGGCGCCGCGGGATCTGCGGCCGCGCAGGAGGCCGCGGGCGTCTCATTTCAGGATTACGGTATGCAGTTCGCACCCGAAAAGGCGGGGGAGTTTTATAATTACTGCCCGTCGGTTATGCAGACAGACGCGTCCACGAGGTATGTCTATTATTGCACGAACAGAGTCAGAAAGAATGTTACGGACTACATCGGCTGCCGCAAGGGCACGCTCGGCGCGGACGGGAATTGGAGCTACGGGGAGGAGAGCATAGTTCTCTCACCGACATCCGGGAAATGGGATGCCCGCCACGTCTGCGATCCTTCCGTCATCGCCGGAAAATTTCGATATGGCGGACAGACCTACGGATATATGATGGCCTATCTGGGCTGTATTGAAATTACCGATAACGGGTGGTACAATCCCAATTCCGTCGGCATCGCGGTCGCGAACGATCCCATGGGTCCGTGGGTAAAATGCGACAGCATTAACCCGATAGCGAATTTCGGCAGAGGTGACGGCAAAAGCTGGGGCTACGGCCAGGCGAGCATAGTGAGCGCGGATAAGGCCGGCAAGGTTCTGCTCTTCTACACCATAGGCAAAGAAAATGCACAGGCATATGTACAGGCGGTTCGGTTTGATTTTTCGGGCGATACCCCGCAGAAGGAATTTTCCAAAAAGGTGACCGAGAACGGGCTGAAAAACATGAACGGCGGAACCGATTATCTTAATAACGCCGATTTCGGGTACGATGAGGCGACGAACCGGTTCTACGTCGTAAGCGACGCGCACCCTCATCCGTCCGACTCCGACCCGACCATCATTGCCGAGGCGTTCCGCGTGATCTGGATTTCCGACACGGACGCTTCCAAACCGGGGCATGTGGTCGGAGATGTCTTCCGCGACACGCCGTCATCAAGCAAATGGCAGGCGGTGGCATCCATAGGTGTGAATACGACGGGGAAGGCACGAAATCACAACACCTGCCTCGTGACTGACGCTTACGGGCACATGCTCGCGGGAAAAGACATCGAGGTGATGTACTCGGTAAGCGACGCCGTCGCCAAGGACAGGCTAAGTCCGGTAGACTGGGATTATCTGAAGACATACCGGATCCACGCCTGCAAGATCAAAAACGCGAAGTAAGATC
>CAYLRF010000080.1:0-3117 GCA_964385995.1 uncultured Faecalimonas sp. | reverse complement strand
TATCTGAAGACATACCGGATCCACGCCTGCAAGATCAAAAACGCGAAGTAAGATCGGCGTATCGCAGCCGGTGAGTTTGTCTGACATCGGATTATTCTATGACGAATCCCGCGTCTCTTCCTTAAGGGACGCGGGATTTTTTATGATCGGCGCCTCGTCCGTCACCGCTTCCTATGGCAAACGTCGCGGGGATGAAGGTTGCGGGATTGCGCCGCTAAACATCGTCTCGCCCGTCACAAGCTGTATACCCATTTATCCTGCGCCTTGAATTGTATCATTGTGATAATAAGTATCGCTATCCGTGACTTATCGAAGAATTTTAAAGTGTCCCTTCAGCTATCCCTTTCCCGAACGGTAACATTCCTCCCGAAACTTCAGCGGCGAGCGGCCCTCCTTTCGGGCAAAGAGTCGGGAGAAGGCCGACACGTCGTCGTATCCCACCGAATGGGCGATCTGCGTCACAGAAAGGTCGGTCTCGGAAAGCATTTGCTCTGCCTCACGGAGTTTTCGCGTGAGGATGTACTGCTTCGGCGACATCCCGAACCGATCGGAGAAAACGCGGTAGAGATAGACCTGACTTATGCCGAGCAGACGTGTGAGATCGGCTACGCTTACCGGTCTGTCGATATTTGTCTCGATGTAGTTTACGGCGTACTCAATATAGACTTCCGAATTCGGACGGATCGGATGGAGGACCTCCTTTTGCCCTCCGAGGTTTAAAAGGTGCAGATAAATTTCCAATATTTTCAGGCTGTCCGAAATGGCGTCGGCGTTACGAACCACATATTCCGAGACTTTTCGAAACGAATCGAGCCGATCGCGTCCGAATTCGAAAATCAGGCTGTCAGGGTCGGCGTCGTAGCGCTCAAAGATTTTCTCCATCCCCCGCGTGGTTATGATTTTACCATATCAGGTAATGATTTGGTAATAGACTGACCGCGGTTTTCACGCTATTATCTCAAAACGTTAATCGTCAAGGTAAACGTTTGCCCTTCCGCGTAACACTGTCCGCGGTTACTCTGACGAACGAAGGTGTTGGATTTACTCTGACGAATGACACGCGTAAGAAAGGAAGCGGTAGTCATGGATATATCTGAAAGGTTCAGAAAAATCGGTGAGTTCGGCGCGGCGGGTATGTATGAGGAACCCGAAAGGAGCCTGTTTTACCGAAAGGCGCTGGGACTTCGGCGTTATTATGAAAATTGCATGCTTGTCGAGTATCACGGGGACCCGCTGTATCCGTCGGGTATCCTGCCGAATAAGATGAGCGTTTTCCCGGGTAATCAGCAAGGCATGGCGATCGCCGTTCAGAAAAAGCGGGAGAAGGATTTATCCCGGCGTCCATCCAGTTTAACAGTCAGGTATCCGCGGGAAAGGCTGTCGGCGCCACTCCGGACGGAAGAAAAGCCAATTCGCCCCTGTGCGACTCGCTGGGAGCGATCTTCGGCAAGGATACCGAAGGAGCCACCGCGCTGCTTAAAAGCGTGACGTCGCTGGATCTGGCGCACGCGCTCGGAGTCCCGGTCCTAAACTTTAACATCGCTTTCGACTTCGAGTCCGGGGTGCTTAAAGGTCTGATTTTGGGATACATGGAGCTTGGCGGAATACAGATTCAGATCACGTGTATCTCCGCAGAGCAGCTTAAGGAGGCCTATGAGCGCCCCGATCTGCACCGCGATCATGGTCTGCCATCACCCGGCATGTCTTCTTCTCCGCCGAGCGCGGCGATTTCCCGTGACAGTCTATGCGCAAGTCATGTCTCCAGCTTACACAAGCCTCACGCGCCGGTGACACCACTTGGCAAATTTCCTGCGGCGATCGGCGATTTCCCGTGACAGCCCGCGTATATAAGTCCCGCGCATAAGTCAGTCATGTCTTCCGCTCATCACGCGGCTTACGCGTCGGGAGTCACCACTTGGCAGAATTTCCTGTAACACGCGAAGCCGTATTTGCGTACCGTCTTCACTCTCGTATACTTGAAGGCATCGGCGTAGCGTATTTTCTCAATCTGCTCTAAGGCTGACGCACACGCCTTGTCAAGATCCCCGTCCGCCGCGTATTTCATCTCGATCACTATGCCGGTTCTGCCGTCCTCGGATTTTACGAGGATGTCGGCGTATCCGTCACCGGCCTCACGGTTTGACACCAGATTCATTTTCCCGTTCGCGCTTAATATCCCGAGCAGTATGCCGTGATAGAAGCTTTCCCTTCGCTGTGCCCGCTGCCCCGAGTCACGTATGCTGATGGTACGCTCCAGGTACTCCGTGAAAATATCCCCCACGGTTTCGGCGTCGCCGGCTGTCAGGGCGTTGCAGAAATTCTTAAGGGTTTGGGTGTCCGAACGAACGCCCTCATCGAAGAGGTCGAGTATCTGCATGACATAAACGTCCCGCACTTCCTTATTCGGGATTCCGAGCCGCATCATCCTGCCGGTTTCCTCTTCTTCGGCTTCTCCGACTTCCCCGCGTTTTGTGAGGTAGCCGGTGGTGTACAGGAGACTCCAGAGATTGTTTATGTTCTTATATACTTCGGAATAGGTGAGATCCTCGCGGATTTCTTTTACTATCGTCTCTCCCGCGACGAGCGACTCAAGCTCCTGTTTCGTGACGTCGTCCGCCATCTCGACGAACTTTCGCACAGCGTCGTTGCTGCTGGAATTGATCCAGTGGTTTTTCGGTTTTTTCTTTGGGTTCTTTTGCAACAGGCGGCATTGGTAAATCACGTCCCAAGGACAGTAGACATCCAGATTGCCGAATCTGTAGCCGTCGTACCAATCTTTCAGTTCTTCGTAATGATCCGACAGGTCATAGTATTTTAAAAGCGTTCTCACCTCGTCCTCGGTAAAACCGAAGTATTCATCGCAAATTTCGTCTGAAATGGACAGAGTCATCAGGTTATTAAGCCCCGTGAAGATACTTTCCTTAGAGACGCGCAGGCACCCCGTGAGGACCGCGAACTCGAGGCTCTCGTTTGTCTTAAGAGCGTCGCCTAAAAAGCCCCGTATGAGGGTGATCATTCGATCGTAATAGCCGTTCTCGTTCGCTTTCGCGAGCGGGACGTCGTACTCGTCTACAAGAAGGACGACCTTTCTGCCGTAATGTTTCTCAAGCAGGCGTG
>CAYLRF010000079.1:0-4759 GCA_964385995.1 uncultured Faecalimonas sp. | reverse complement strand
AGCAGTATGCCGTGGTAGAAGCTTTCACGGCGCTGTGCACGCTGACCTGAGTCACGTATGCTGATAGTACGCTCCAAGTATTCCGTGAAAAGATCTCCCACGGTTTCGGCGTCGCCGCTTGTCAGAGCGTCGCAGAAATTCCTAAGGGTTTGCGTGTCCTCTCTCACTCCTTCATCGAAGAAGTCGAGTATCTGCATGACGTAGACGTCCCGCACTTCCTTATTCGGGATTCCGAGCCGCATTATCCGACTGTTTTCCTTTGCCACGTCTTCCCCGACTTCCCCTCGTTTTGTGAGGTAGCCGGTGGTGTACAGAAGGCTCCAGAGATTATTTATGTTCTTATATATTTCGGAATAGGTGAGATCTTCCCTGATCTCTTTTACTATCGTCTCCCCCGCGACGAGCGCCTCAAGTTCTTTCTTCGTTACGCCGTCCGCCATCTCGACAAACTTTTGTACCGCATAATTGCCGCTGGAATTGATCCAGAAGTCCTGCGGCTTGGCACCCGGTTCACCGTCCAGAAGGTCGCAGAAATTGATCACATCCCACGGACAGTAGACTTCTGCCTGCCCGAATCTGTAGCCGTCGTACCACTCCTTAGCGGCTTCGTAACTATCCTCAAAGCCATAGTAGGAGAGAATGGTCTTTACTTCCTCATCCGTGAATCCGAAGTACTCGTCGAATTTAACGTCGCTTATCGAGCGCACTTTCAGGTTATTAAGTCCCGTGAAGATACTTTCCTTCGAGACGCGAAGGCACCCCGTGAGTACCGCGAACTCGAGACTCTCGTTTGTCTTAAGGGCGTCGCCTAAAAAGCCCCGTATGAGGGTGATCATTCGATCGTAATAGCCGTTCTCGTTCGCTTTCGCGAGCGGGACGTCGTACTCGTCTACAAGAAGGACGACCTTTCTTCCGTAATGTCTCTCAAGCAGCCGCGAAAGCGTAAGGAGACTGCCCATGAATGTGTTCTCACTCATGGAGAGGTCTTTTAACATTCTGTATTCGGCCTTGTCATCGGCGCTTAGCTTATCGCTCTGTTCCAGAAATTCGAATTTGTCCGCGACGATATTTATCAACTGCACAGCTCTCCCGAATGCCGTATCATAATTGTTCGCGTCGATCTTCTTAAGCGTGAGGAATATCACCGGGTATTTCCCCATGTACTTTTCGCACAGCTCTGTGTCTTTAGATATCTCCAGTCCGTCAAATATCGACTTGTCGCCGGTCACGGAGAAGAAATTCGCGAGCATACTCATATTCAGCGACTTGCCGAACCTCCTCGGGCGGGTGAAGAGGGTGACTTTGGCCCCGTTTTTCATAAGCTCACGGATCAATCCCGTTTTGTCCACATAGTAGCGGTTGTTTCGACGAACATCCGCGAAATCATCGTACCCTATCGGCAGCATTTTCTTTTGGGAATCCATTTTTTCCTCTTTCCCGACGCGCTTTAGCGCGTCATCAAGGTGGTTTTTGAAGTTTACTTTCAAACTTCACCGTCTCCGTTACCCTGAGCGCTCGACGACCCCGGCAGCTTAAGCCTCAGTATACGCAATTTTCATGATCTAATCGAACCTTTTTGTTGAACGATTTTGATATGACACCTTTGCGGCGCTGTCTGATGTTATTTTAATGCACGAATGTTTGCCTGTACAGAAATTTTTTACAGAAAGAAGGAGGACCCTTTCGGTTCCTCCCTCTTAAATCTTCGCGCTCACCTTAGCCTCAGCATCCTGTGTCGCGCGTGCTTTCATTTTAAGTCTTACGAAGTCTTACGTTTGCTTAGCCTTGATGTTCGCGCCTGCCTCTACTTCTTCTTCGTAGCCTTCGCGCTCACCTTGGCTTTGGACGCCGAACGGGTGGTGTTAGCGCCTGTCGCGAGGTCGTAAACGGTCTGATCGTCCGCCGGCTCGAACGTGCAGGTGTCCTTTCCTACCAGATTCGCGGCGCCCCTTATGGCGATGGCGTTTCCGCGCTTTGAGGCGGCCGTATTACCTTTAAACGTACATCCGCTCAGCGTCAGCGGCTTAACAGCAGTGTTGTTATTAACTCCCGTCGGAGCCACGCAGTAGATCGCGCCGCCGTCGCCGCCACCAATCGTGCTGTTGGTTTCAAACGTGTATCCCGTGATGACGACCGTGGAGCCGGCTGTAGCACTTGGAGATGGATTCGCGTCGGTACTGTCCTTAGCAAGTATGCTGATCGCGCCGCCGTTTTTATTGTTTGCAGTGTTGCCCACGAAGCCTACCTTCGCCGTAACATCCTGCTTCCCGGTCTCGGTGACGGTGGTATCTTTTATCGTAAGCTGTCCGCCGTCAACGTTCCCATCATCCGTAATATTCGCCGTCGCGTTTTGGATCATGATCGCTCCGCCGCCGTTCGCTCCGCTTTTAGCGACATTTGCGATATTCCCGTCAAACGCGCAGTTTGTCACGTTAAGAGTGCCGGCGTTTAACATGATGGCGCCGCCGCCCCAGCCGCCACTTCCATTTCCGAAGTCGACCCCGGCTTTGTTCTCTTTAAAGATACACTTCTCAAATGTGGCAACTCCGGCTGCGCCATTCTGATAAAATACTCCGCCCTGATTACGGGACTGATTGTCGATGAAGAGACATCCCGTCACGTTAAAGGACTTTCTTGCCGCACTTAAAGCTCCTCCGCAGTTTTGCGCGCTGCTGTTCGTCTTAAATATCGAGTCGCTTATCTTTACTTCACCTTCCGCTCCCGGGCAGTCTATCGCGCCGCCGTTCGCGCCAGTCGCCTTCGCGCATTGATTCTGAGTAAATACGCTGCCGCTCACGGTTAAGGGCACGTTCTCTTTCACGTAAATCGCGCCGCCGCTTCTGTTACTTGAGTTGCCGTCAAATGTGCAACCCGTCACGTTCAGCGCCACATTGCTCCTTACCGCGCCGCCGCCGTTGTTCGCCTCTGCTTGAGCACCGCTCGGTAACGCCGAATTGTTCTTAAATGTACACTTATCAAGCGTCACTGCTTCGGCCGACTTTTTGTCGATGTGGATCGCTCCGCCGTTTAATTTGGCGCTGTTGCCCTCGAAGGTGTATCCGGTGATACTGATCGTCGTATTGTTCAATACCGATATCGCGCCGCCGCTGTTGATTTTTGAGTTGTTATTAAAGAAGCCGATCTTGACCGATCCCTCTACCCCCGGCACGGTTATCTCGGTTTTGCCTTCAGTCTGATTAAATGTCGCCTTCGGAGCCGGAACATTCGGACTTTCATCCTGATAGCCCAGAAGCACCGCGCCGCCGCCGTGTCCGCCGTGCTCATGGCTGTTCCCGTCAAAGGCGCAGTCCGTTACGTCAAGCGTGCCTCTCCTTACGGCTACGGCGCCGCCGCCCCAGCCGCCCCTCTCACTCGCTACGTTTTCTTTGAAGTAACTTTCGCTGATAGTTAAGGCTCCTTCTTCATGCTGATAAACCGCTCCGCCCTGATTTATAGTATGATTCCCGATAAATGAGCTTCCGGTTATGTCCAGCTTACTGCCGTTGGAGTTCTGAATGGCTCCGCCGCAGTTGTCTCCCACATAATTTTCGGTAAACACGGATTTTTCCACGGTCACATGCTGATTGTAACCGATGGATACCGCGCCGCCGTTGTGGCTCGAGTGATTTTCGCTGAATTTGCTGCCTTTGATGTAGGTCACGCCGTTCGCGTAAATCGCGCCGCCCGCGTTATTGCCCGCGTAATTCGTGTTAAACGTGCAGCCGTCGAGGTACAGCGCCTTGCCTTCCGTGCCGTCCTTCTTTGCCGGCGCCGGGGCCGTGCAGGAGATCGCGCCGCCTACTCCGTTTGTCCCGGTATTTGTATCGAAGGTGCAGCCCGTCATGCTCACCGCGTTCTGACCGTCTGCGGGAGCCGCCGCGATGTCTATCGCTACCGCGCCGCCGTTGGCCGCAGAGGTGTTTTCTGCAAATGTGCAGTCGGTGAGAGTCATCTTGCCCTTGGTCATTATCGCGCCGCCGTCGTTCTTGGAGGCTGTGTTATAGTTAAACTTGCACCCCTCCAGCGTCAAAGCGCTGCCGCCGCCTTTGCCCTCTGCCACTTCACAGAGGATCGCGCCGCCCGCGAGCGCGGTGTTCGGCTTACCATCCGCTCCGAAAGTATATCCCGTGATCCTGACGGTCGACGCTGTGGCCGTATCCGTGACGCCGTTGTAATACCTTATGGCTATCGCTCCGCCGCCGTTCGATTTATCCGTCACGCTGTTGCCGTAAAAGCCCACATTCGCCGACCCTTTATTAGCCTCCGAGCCCGCTTCGATTTGACCGTCACCGTTCGCGGTGAACGTCGCGGTCGCGTTTTGTATGGATACCGCGCCGCCGGAGCCCGTAGAAGACCCCGTGGAGCTTGTGTTGTCGACAAAAGCAGTATCTTCCACTGTAAGCGTGCCGTTATTTAGCATGATGGCCGCGCCGCCGAACCCGGCTTTTGTACTTGCCTCATTACCTTCAAACACGCATTTTTTAAATGTGCTCGCGGCGTTGGCGTCGTTCTGATAGAGTCCTCCGGCCTGATTCACAGCCGTGTTCTTCGTAAAGTAACTGCTCTCGACCGTAAGAGTCGCGCCGCCGTTTAGGATCGCGCCTCCGCAGTTGCCCGTGCTCGCATTTTCCACAAAGGACGACGTGGAAATCCCGACTTTACCGCCGCCCGACATCGCGACCGCGCCGCCGTTATTCGGGACATGATTTCCCGTGAAATCGCATCCGCTTATCTGCAAAGCGCTCGCCGTGTATACCGC
>CAYLRF010000078.1:0-5000 GCA_964385995.1 uncultured Faecalimonas sp. | reverse complement strand
CGAGGCGCACTCCCCCGCCGCGCCTTTTGTGATTTTCACCGTCCTGTCACGGTCTCTCAGCCGAAGATAAGCTGTCCGATCTTTCGCGGGAGTCCCTTTTTCCACACGCCTTTTGAAATGTAAAAGGCCCATTTCGCGATTTTCCCTTTGTCCGCGAGCGCGGCGTATCCGGAGGCGAGCTTTTTCTCCCTTTCGGGAAGCATACGCGCGTAGGCGGAAGAAAGCTCCTCCGCCTGGCGCATGGTGGAAAGGACGGCGCCCGTCATTTTGCCGTCCCTAAGCTTCGCGGCAAAAAGCGAGAGGCCGTAGCGCTTGGCTCCGACCTCATTTCCCCCGTGCTGGCGGTAAAGGATGGTGGATTTGTCGATAAATTTAACCTTCCCAATGGCCGACGCGATAAGAGCGGCGTACCAGTCATGCATGATCACGTTCCCGTAAGTCTCCTGCATACATAAGAGATTCACAAGGGGGCGGTTTATCATGACAGTGCAGCCCGTCACGCTGTTTAAGATAAGCTCATCCCGAAAATTAAAATGTTTTCTGAGATTCGAGTGTCTGATAAAAGAATCGCTTATAACGGCAAGATCTGCGCTTACAACCTTAAGATCCGTATGAACCAAGATCGGGATACAGGTTTCTCCTTCCGAACGGGCGGCGCTCTCCTTCAGGCTTAGATCCTCGGCATAATCCGGCACGTGCGGGCGGCCGTCTCTCATATCTTCTTCCGCCTCTTTCATCCCCGCGTACGTGACGGAAATCTTATCCGGGAGCCACACGTCGTCGTGATCGCAAAACATGACATAATCGCATGTACTCTGCTTTATGAGGTGAAAAAAATTCTCCTTCGCCCCGCCGTGCCCCTTTTCGCTGCGCTCTATTATAAATCTGTCCGGATATCGGTTTTTATACCCGTTAAGGATCTCATAAGTGCGATCCGAGGAGGCGTCGTCGCAGGCGCGGACCACCCAGTTTTCGTAATCCTGGGCAAGCAGGGAATCAAGGAGCTGCCCGATATATTTTTCTCCGTTTCGCGCCGCGAGCAGTATCTCGATCTTATCGCGCCGCGCGTCGGTATCTTTAACTTTCATCTCACATCCGTCCGTCTTTACGAAGATGAACCTTAGACCCAGTCCGGCAGTACCGCGACTTTAACGGCTTCCCGCGGTGGTTTTGTCATCTTCTATCCCTTCCGTGGCCTCAGGCGTGAATATGATCTTTAGCGTGTAGAAAAGCAATTTGAAATCCAAAAGCAGCGAACGCTGGTTTATGTAGAGAAGATCCAGCTTCAGTTTATCCTTCGGAGTCGTATTGTATTTGCCGAAGACCTGCGCGTATCCCGTAAGGCCGGCCTTCACTTTAAGGCGCATACCAAACTCCGGTATTTCCCGAAGATACATCTTCTCTATCTCGGGTCTCTCCGGTCTCGGCCCGACAAGCGACATATCCCCCTTTATGACGTTAAAAAGCTGCGGGAGCTCATCGATCCTGGTAGCTCTGATCCGGCGTCCCACGGCCGTTATGCGATCATCATGACGCGAGGCAAGACGCGCGTTTTCATCCTCGGCGTCTACGACCATGCTGCGAAACTTTATTATCTTAAATGTCCTGCGATCTTTTGTGAGTCTCTCCTGCCTGTAAAAGATGGGGCCCCTGTCGCAAAGCTTTATCGCCAGCGCGGTTATGAGAAAAAGGGGCGATGAGATGATGAGCGCCATAACGGAGAACACTATGTCGAGCGCCCTTTTTACCGCGGGGTAATACCATCTTTCGGGCGAATGTCTGGTCCTTATAAACGGCGTGTCAAAAGTGTGAGAAACGTCAAAGCCCATGGTGAGAAGAGCTTCCACGTCAAGGCTTAAATAAATGTCCTTGCCTATGCCGTCGCAGTACAGCACGAGCTTTCTCTTTAAGGATTCGTCGGCGTCATAAAGATATACCCCCTCACAGCCTTTAATCGCAGCCTTAATCTCATCTAACGGAGTGCTGTCGGGAACGCAGGAGACGATGTCGTATCTGTTGCCCTTATCCCGCATCTTCACGGTAAGCTGGCGGTAATCCTCGTTTCCGTATATGATCATGACTTTTCTGGCTTCGTCATAGCGGGCGAAAAGACGGTTGTGCACGAAAATATTCAGCACGGACACCGCTATCTGCGCCGCGAACGCGAAAAGGAAGGAGAATGGCCTTAGAAGGCTGACGCCGTGAAACCATACCACCGTCTCCACGATAAGCACGATGTCGGCCATGAAAAATGACAGTACCTGCGAATATGACAGCTCGAGCAGCTTATAAATGCCTATCTTCTGCGCCTGATACATCTTCACGAATATCCAGTATGTGACGCAGAAAATGACGCCCACGAGAAAAAGCGTCATGTATCCCTTATACCCCTTCTCCCAATGCGGACTTATGTTGTAACGCCACAAAAACACGGACGAGATGAAGGCCGTTATGATACACACCGCCTTGTAGGATTTCTTCACAAGTTCTTTTTTCAACGACTTCGCTTTACGGATCATGATTTTTCTAACCGCCGAAAATTACGGCTTTTTAAGACACGCGTCAGTCTACGTCAAGACTAAAATCGCATTTCTTCAAAGTGAGATTCGGATTGTAATACGGATCTCCTTTTTCCAGTTCCTCACTCCATTTACTCCTAAAGTGACCGCTCTCGAAATCAAGTCTCTTCGCTTTCTCAGGGGTAACCTCAAGCCCGCGCGACTTCGACTCATAGTGATACAGCTCTGCGTAAGGATTGTAAACGATTAGATATCCGGCTTTCCTGATTTTCATGCACAGATCCACATCGTTATAAGCCACGGCGAGGTTTTCGTCAAATCCTTCGACCTCTTCGAATACACGCCTTTTTACCATCATACAGGCACCCGACACCGCGCTGTAATCCGAAGCTATCACGGCTCTCGCGAAATATCCCGGATGATCTTTTGGGATGGATATAAAAACATTCGAGGCTATACCCCCGATTCCCAGCACGACTCCGGCGTGCTGTACGGTATCGTCCTCATAATAAAGTTTCGCTCCGACGGCGCCCACGTCATCCCGCATACAATACCCCAAAAGCTCCGTCATCCAGTCTCCGCCTATAATCTCGGTATCGTTATTAAGAAACAGCAGATAATCACCCTTCGCGTGACTTGCCCCGAAATTGTTAATCGCGGAATAATTAAAGCCTTTGCCCGCGGCATTATCTGCTTCATACCGGATGATTCTGACTCGCGGATCCGTCTCTTCAAGTTCCCGGTAGTAGTCGAATGTTTTCCTGTCTTCGCTTGCGTTTTCGACTACGATAATCTCGTAACTGCCGTAATCTGTCTTTAGTCTGATGGAATCAATACATTTCTTCAAATCATCCGCATGATCTTTGTTCGCTATGATTACGGAAACCGGCGGTCTGCCTGACAAAGCATATTTGCTTCGGTAAAAACCTTTATATTTTGTCTGAGAAACCTCCGCCTTAATACCGACCCGTTGATAATGATCCCGTATTACCCTCAAGCCCGCCTCGTAAGCATAGTCCTTGCTCGCGGGATTCATGGCTGTCGAACCCGGATGACATCGCCAATGGTATAATACCTTCGGGATATGTTTGATGTCCTTCGCAATCTCCGCACACCTCAGAACAAAATCAAAATCCTGTGCGCCGTCATATGCGCTGCGCAAATCACCTGCCGATTCGTAAAGCGAACGCCTGACAACCACTAAATGACATATATAATTATTCCCCCTCAGCAGGTCCAAATTGAAATCCGATTTGAAATGAGGACCGAAATAATTTTTTCCGTTCATGTCGACCTTATCTTCATCCGAATAAATCATTTCAATCTCAGGATCTTCATTTATCGCCGCGACACATTCATAAAGCGCGTTTGGCGTCAGTAAATCATCGTGATCCGCGAACGCGATGTAATCACCCGAAGCTATATGCAGCGCCGCGTTTGTATTGTCGGAAATCTGCAGGGAAGTCCCGTTGTAAACCGCCCTGATTCGTCCGTCTTCCCGCTCATATTTATTCAGCCGCTTCGTAAGTGAAGAATCTTTGCCGCTTCCGTCCGATAGACAAAGCTGCCAGTTCGCGTAGGTCTGATTTTTCACGGATTTTATGAGCGCGTCAAGGTATTTTACGGGCGTCCTATAAAGCGGAACAACTATCGATATCAACGGGCTGTAATCAAATCGGGTCTCTTTCTGCTTTTTTAATTCTTTTTTCGACGGAAAATGAAGCTTCCTCCACCGCTGATACGGCTCCTTTTCTCCGAAAAACCTGTTAAAGACACGTCGCGCCGTGTTTACCGCGCCATAGCGGCCGCAATAACGCAATAAAGCCTTGAGATTTGAAATGAGTTTTTTCGCGATACGTCGGGGCGCAGAACCGGTTAGTATCGTTTCGACAGATTCCGACATATCGGGATAGCTGATTCGAAGCGACGATCTCGGCGGCAGCTTTTCATTACCCGAAATTTTAAATCCGACGACATCTTCTCTGTCACATTCTGTGTACGTCCACGTTACGTCAGGCCGCAGTGTTCTTTCCAGTGTGGCGGCAATCTCACTTTTCTTTGAATCCGTGACCGCTACAGACACATTGCCTGTATCGATATACCATCCGCAGACTTCGAAGCCTTCTTTTTCGTTTATGAACCTGTCAACAAAATAAGGCCGGATATTACTTATCCGAGTCAGCTTTTTTACCGAAAACGTTCCGGCTGTACGTTTTTTTCCTTCATCATCGAAGACGACCCGTAACCTTTGAAACCTTTCCCACCCTTCCGGAAGGTCGACTGAGATGCTAAAGTCCGACTGTGTTTTCTCACACTCGTCAATATTATTTCGGGAGCACTCCGAAAATTTTACGGTCTCATCGTCATACTTAAGCTCTTTACCGTCCAAAAAAACGCCGAGCCGAAAGTCGCCGTCTTTCTTACCGTTAAAATATCCCGTTATATGCAGTCTCCCGGTTTTTTTCACGTCAAATCGGATAC
>CAYLRF010000077.1:2871-5167 GCA_964385995.1 uncultured Faecalimonas sp. | reverse complement strand
AGATCGTCGGCGGAATCAAAGGCAAATTTGATAATATGATCTTCGGGAACCCCATCCTCCAGGAGAGAACGATAAAACAGCGTATTGAGCAGATAGGACTTCCCGCATCTGCGTACACCGGTGATCACTTTGACCAATCCGTTGCCTTTTCGGGCGACCAATTTATTCAGATAATAATCACGCCTGATTTCCATTCGCTTGAAATCTTCTTAAAATAGATCTTTGCAACTTTAAGCATTTTTCAATGATAGCGTAAACCGAATGATGCGCGAAGTCAAGATAAAGAATAGATTTTCGCAACCGGAACCGCTCACCCCTCATATCGCTCATGTTTACTGTTTGGCAGGATTTAATATGATTTTGTCAAGGGGCTCGGTAAAATTTTTGTTTGATATCCGGGCCGCGCCATGTCGGCCCTTTTTAGCGTTCATTCAGTTTTCAGTTGTTGGCCGGTACCGCGATGTGTTATTATTTCGTGGGGAAAAGTTTGGAAGTAAACTTCCCGGAAATGTCCCGGGATGGTTCGCCTTGGAGGTTTTACCCGTGAAAGACTTGATCGAACTTTTTTTAACCTTCGCGAAGATAGGCGTCATGACCTTCGGCGGCGGCTATGCCATGATTCCCATGCTCCGGCGGGAAGTGGCGGAGAAAAAGCACTGGGTAAGCGAAGAGGAGCTTTTGGATTATTTCGCGATTTCCCAGTGTACGCCCGGAGTATTCGCCATCAATACCGCCACCTTCATAGGTCATAAGCGAAAAGGCGTCGCGGGCGGTATCGTCGCCACGGCGGGCGTCATATTCCCGTCGCTTATCATCATCTCTCTGCTGGCCGGCGTGATAGAGGGGTTCTCGGACATACCGTGGGTCAAAAACGCATTCGGCGGCATCCGAGTCTGCGTTTGCGTGCTGATATTAAACGCCGTCGTAAAACTCGCGAAAAAGGCCGTCGTAAATATCCCCACCCTTATTATATTCATCGCCGTGACGCTCGCCGCGTTTTTTACGGATTTGAGCCCCGCCATCTTCATCCTGATATCGGCCGCTCTTGGCATCGCTCTGAAATCCTTTGAGAGGAGAAAAGTCGGGAAGTAAACCTTCAGAAACTACCTTGGTGACACGCAAAAGCGCATGGGAAAAGGGGAAATCATAAATGCTCTACCTGAGGCTTTTTTACGAATTTTTTAAGACCGGACTCTTTACCATCGGCGGCGGCATGGCGACCGTGCCTTTCCTGTACAGGATGTCGGACGCCACGGGATGGTTCACGCATAATGATCTGACAAACATGATCGCCGTCAGCGAATCCACGCCCGGCCCCATCGGGGTAAATATGGCGACCTACGTAGGATACGTGACGGGTATGCAAAAAGGCGGCCCTGCCTTTGCCGTACTCGGCGCGGTGACCGCGACGCTGGGCCTTGTCACACCGTCCGTAATCGTAATACTTGTCATCGCGAAATTCATAAAAAACTTCAGAGATAATTTTTACGTGGACAGCGCATTTTACGGGTTAAGGCCGGCCGCCACGGGACTGGTAGCCGCCGCGGGACTGACCGTAATCACCTCGTGCCTTATAAATACGGAGAAAATCACGTCCTCTCCGCTTACGGCGATAAACCCTGTCGGCCTTATCATGGCTGTGATATTATGGTTCCTTACAAATAAGGTGCCTTTCACCAAAAATATGCACCCCATCGTGTTCATACTGATCTCGGCAGTCGCCGGAATCGTCCTGAAATTGGGATAGGATAGGATAATTTCTTACGGTAGCGCCCCGGTGACCGCCTCGGCCCGCGAGTGGGACAGTGCCTTACGATACACACGCGCCTCGGTCCGTGAGCAAACGAGATGTCTTCGTAAGGCGTCGGCCGCTATGATCGTTACGGCCTGCAGCCGAGACAGTGGCTTACTGCCTTACGGTTTCGATCACCTCGATTCAGGAATGAGGCGGCTTCCCATAGCGATCACTTCGTCTCACACTCCGAGAAGGTCGCTGTAGACAGCCAGAGCGCCGCTTATGTCGCGGGCGAGTACGCGCTTTGCGAGTACCTTGCCCAGCTGCACGCCTTCCTGATCGAAGCTGTTAAGATTCCACATAAATCCCTGAAACATGACTTTATTCTCAAAATGCGAAAGGAGCGCCCCGAGCGCCTCGGGCGTCAGACTCTCACCTATGATAATGCTTGACGGGCGGCCGCCCTCGAACCTCTTATTCGCGTTTTCATCTTCTTTTCCGCACGCGAACGCCACGATCTGCGCCGCCGCGTTGGCGGCAAGTTTGCTCTGACTGGTGCTG
>CAYLRF010000077.1:0-2771 GCA_964385995.1 uncultured Faecalimonas sp. | reverse complement strand
CGAGTACGTTTCTCTCGTAAATCCCTATCATGGCGTCAAGCATGGCGGGATTCGCCGTCAATTCCCCGATCTTCGCCGTCTCATCCTCGCGGGCCGCGCCGTCGGAAAAACGGGCGAACACCTCCGGACCGAAGGCCAGCGATAATACCACGCCGCCCACCGCTGATGTCGAGGAATACCTTCCGCCTATGTAATCGTCCATGAAAAAAGCGGCGAGATAATCTTTGCTCGCGGCCAGAGGCGACGTCTCGCTTGTCACCGCCACCATGTGTTTCGACGGATCGAGGCCTTTTTTCATGAGCGCGTCCTTTACAAACGCCTCGTTCGTGAGCGTCTCCAAGGTCGTGCCGGACTTGGACACCAATATGAATATTGTCCTCGCAACGTCTGTACGCGCCAGCACCGCCGCGGCGTCATCGGGATCTACGTTGCTGATAAATTCGGCTTTCATTTTGAGTTCGCCGCGTGATAACGCCCGATTTTCCAGTGCGAGATATATCGCCCTCGGCCCCAGATCGCTCCCGCCGATACCGATCTGCATCACAGTGGTAAATTTCTCGCCGGCGGCGTTCGTGATCTCGCCGTCATGCACCCTGCGGGCAAATTCGGAGAAGTTTCTTTGCTGTTCAAGATAAAATTCGCGTTTATCCCTGCCGTCTGCCTTTACCGCGCCGCCAAGCTGACCGCGTGTGAGGTGATGAAGCACACGCCGGTTTTCGCCCGTATTTACCGCCTCTCCGTTATAAAGAGCGGCGAATTTATCGGTGAGACGCGCCTCGGCCGCCATTTTCGCGAGGATTTCCAATATGTCGTCATCCACCGCTTTCGCCGCGTAATTATATGAAAGGCCGGCCGCCATCGGTACAGTATATTTCCTCACGCGCTCCGCCGCGCCGTCGCCTGACAGGACCCGCGCGAGATCCACTCTTTTCGCGTTCCTAAGTTCCGTGAAAGAGTAAAGCTCATCCAGATCTTTCCACATGCCCCTCTCATCCGCCCGATCCGCCGCGGCCGCGGTCACATTTTCCGCCCGCGCGGCCCCGTTTATGCCCGCCTCTTCCGTTTGCATGGCCCCGTTCGCGTTTACATTTTCTGTCTGCGCCATTTTAATTCCTCCTTAACTTCACCTTAGCCCTCATAAATCGCAGCTGCCTGCCGTCTTTGGATACTGAGGCGAATCCCGTTTCCGTATTTCTGACCCCACTTCATCTTTCACAACATCTGCTTACCGTCCTTGACATGGGACATGCGTTCATCCCCTCACTCGCAGTTCCCTTTAGCCTTCACAAATCGCAGCTGCCGACCGTCCTCGGGAACGGAATCACATCCCGGATGTTCGTCATACCGGTCAGATACATGATACACCGCTCAAAGCCGAGCCCGAAGCCCGCGTGCCTCGTCGAGCCGTATTTTCTGAGATCCAGATAGAACTTGTAATCCTCCGGCCGCAGCCCCAGCTCTCGCATACGCGAAAGAAGCCTGTCATAATTATCTTCCCTCTGGCTCCCGCCGATGATCTCCCCGATACCGGGCACGAGGCAGTCCACCGCGGCCACCGTCTTCCCGTCATCATTTTGTTTCATGTAAAATGCCTTGATATCCTTCGGATAATCCGTCACAAATACCGGTTTCCCGAACGCCCTCTCCGTGAGATAACGCTCATGCTCCGTCTGCAAATCGCATCCCCAGTAGGCCTTGTACTCGAAAGAATCGTTGGCCTTCTCCAAAAGGGAAATCGCCTCCGTATATGTCACCCGAGCGAATTCGGACGAAACGACGTTATTAAGCCGCTCCAAAAGTCCCTTATCTATAAACGAATTAAAGAACTCCATCTCCTCCGGAGCGTTTTCAAGCACATAGGAAATGATATATTTCAGCATTGACTCCGCCAGATTCATGTCGTCATCCAGATCGGCGAACGCCATTTCCGGCTCAATCATCCAGAACTCGGCGGCGTGACGTGTGGTGTTGGAGTTTTCGGCGCGGAACGTGGGCCCGAACGTATATATGTCTCGAAACGCCTGCGCGTAGGTCTCGCCGTTCAGTTGTCCGCTGACCGTGAGCTTCGTGTCTTTTCCGAAAAAATCTTTCGAATAATCCGCCGCGCCGTCAGGTGTGAGCGGCACGTCTGTCATATCAAGCGTGGTCACGCGAAACATCTCCCCCGCGCCCTCACAGTCGCTGCCCGTGATGATCGGCGTATGCACATATACGAAATTTCTCTCCTGAAAAAATCTGTGTATGGCGTAAGCGGCGAGCGACCGAACGCGAAATACCGCCTGAAAAGTATTCGTGCGCGGGCGCAAATGCCCTATCGTCCGCAGGTATTCGAAACTGTGACGTTTCTTTTGAAGGGGATAATCCGGCGCCGAATCGCCCTCCACCTCCACCTGCGTCGCCTGCATCTCAAAAGGCTGCTTCGCGTCGGGCGTGGCCACGACGGTTCCCTTCGCGATGATGGCCGCCCCCACATTTAGCTTGCTTATCCGAGCGAAATTTGCCATCGCGTCATGATAAACGATTTGCAGCGTCTCAAAATAGCTTCCGTCATTTATCACGATAAACCCGAAAGTCTTCGAGTCGCGGACGCTGCGCACCCAGCCGCCCACCGTGACCTCCCTGTCAAAATATTTTTCTCTCTCTTTGTATAACTGCCTTACCGTAACCAGATTCATCCTGTCCCTCTTTTCCCGACGCGCACCCTGACGTCGTAAGCGCCAGCGTCAGCCGACATGTTATCCGCATACACTGCGTAAGCGATACCTTCATCC
>CAYLRF010000076.1:3858-5172 GCA_964385995.1 uncultured Faecalimonas sp. | reverse complement strand
CTTTTCTCTTTCCCGACGCGCTTTATCTGAATTTTAATTGATTATGTACCGGTAATTACTGATCACAAGTTTGTTCTTGCACGCGGGTCCGCCTTAAAACCGCATTTGTACCCCGGGAGAGTAAACTTGCCGTTTAAGCTCGCAAAAAATCCGTGCTTAATCTTACGCGGATTTGCGCTTAATCCGTATTCACGAAATGTCCTATAAAAGTACGCCTGTGTATGGGTGTCGCTCCCAGCTTTTTTAGGGCCGCTATGTGCCGCGCGGTTCCGTATCCTTTATGCTCGGCGAATCCGTATCCCGGGTATTTTTCGTCATACTCAATCATAATCCTGTCACGCGTCACCTTGGCCACTATGCTCGCCGCGCTGATGGCCGCCACTTTGGCGTCACCCTTTATTATGGGAACCTGCGGTATGCTTACCTCTGGTATCGTGACGGCGTCGTTTAAAAGGATGTCGGGGACGATTTTCAGGCTGTCTAAAGCATGGCGCATGGCTTCATAAGTGGCCTGAAGTATGTTTATACAGTCGATGCGATAGGAATCCACGACGCCGACGCCGACCGCGAGCGCCCGGCTCATTATCTCGTCATATAAAAGAGCACGCCTTTTGGGGGACACTTTTTTTGAATCGTTAAGATAAAGAATCCGATCTTCTTTCGGAAGAATCACGGCCGACGCCACGACGGGGCCCGCGAGAGGTCCCCTGCCCGCCTCGTCAATGCCGCAGATGTGATGATAGAAAGGATAGTCATCAAAGTAAGAGTAAAGCAAACCAAGACGCTCCTCCTCGGCTTTTATTCGTGTTTTATAAATCCCATGCTCTTTAGGGGCCATATTCTCACCCACGCTCTTCCGACGATATCGCCCCGCTTTATTAAGCCCACATTCGGATCTCTGCTGTCCGCGCTGTGATTGCGATTATCACCCAGAACAAAATACTCGTCATCTCCCAAAGTGAGCTCCTCGCGGGCGGTTCCCTCATTTCCGATCGCTATTGGCTCGACACCGTAATCCTCGTCAAGCGGCTCGCCGTTTATGTATACGGTTCCGTCCCTTATGAGTACTGTTTCGCCGGGCAGACCTATGATACGCTTGATATAATACGTCTTTTCGCGATATTTATACGGAAAAACTATTATATCGTATCGCTCGGGATCTCGAAATCTGTACGAGATCTTATCGACGATAAGATTATCGCCGTCCTGCAGCGCGTTAATCATTGATTCTCCCTGCACCCGCGTCCGCTGACCGACATACTGTATGAAAAGTAATGACAGCGCTATGAAAACTGCTATATATAATATCCACTC
>CAYLRF010000076.1:0-3758 GCA_964385995.1 uncultured Faecalimonas sp. | reverse complement strand
CGGCAAATCCACATCCGACACGTCCGTCCCTTCCGTCACGTCGCCTTCCGGGACAGCCATGGACGCGGTATCCTCTGCCTCTGTCACACTTTCACACGGCGAACCCCCATCCAACGTGTCCGTATCTGAGGAGGGGTTAACGTAAGATCCCTCCCCGCCGTCAGATGCGATCGGTTCCGAACCGTTATGTCCGTTCTCAAAAATTTCGGTATCTTCCATATTTTCCTCTTTGCCGAAAGACTTTGTTTCTTACGCGACCTCCAGGGATACGCGCCCCATCCTTCCGCCTCTGAAATCGTTTATCACGAGACGGGCCGCCTTTTCGGTATCCGCCTCGTTTCCCTTAAGCTTACATCCTTTTTTCCCCGCGATGTCATAGAGAAGCCTTTGCGGCTCATTATCTTCGTCTATATCGTATCTTACGCTTATTCTTCCCGGATATTCGCGATGAAGATACGTAAGAAGCCACGACGCGACCTCCTCGGGTATAATAAGATCGTCTTTTACGGCCCCTGTCGCGGCAAGGTGCATGACTATGTCCTTATCCCTCTGTTTCGGCCAAAGTATCCCCGGGGTATCGAGAAGCTCAACCCTGCTGTTTAGCCTGATCCACTGCCTGCCCCTCGTGACTCCCGGTTTATCGCCCGTTTTCGCGGAGGATCTGCCCGCGATCATGTTTATGAGCGTCGATTTTCCGACATTAGGTATGCCGACCGCCATGGCTCTTACCGGACGGTTTAAGATCCCTTTTGTGCGGTTTCGCCGCAGTCTTCGCTCGGCCGCCGCCTGCAGCGCCTGGATGACGGAGTCTTTTTTGCCCCTCGCGAGAGAATTAAGCTTAATGGCGTTTATCCCGCGGCTTTTAAAATATCTTATCCAGCCGTCACTTACCGCGTCATCGGCAAGATCCGCTTTGTTTAACACGATAATCCTGTCTTTATTCGCGCATAACGCGTCTATGTCGGGATTGCGGCTGCCGTTTACGGCCCGGGCGTCAAGAAGCTCTATGACAAGATCCACGAGTTTCAGATCGTCTCTTATCATGAGGGCGGCCTTTCGCATATGCCCCGGATACCAGTTGAAATTTTCCATATCCATGATATTCACCCGGCCTCCGTCAAAAAAAGCGTGAAAAACCGATACCTCAAAATCGCAAACTTAAAAACACATTAGCGGCGACTGATGGCCTGTCATCTGCAAGTCGCCCGCGTGAAAACGAACACGGCCGTGCCCCGCGGCTTTAATTTCTCACAAAGCCGAAATGAGAAAACGGCGACGCCACAAACCATATTTTCCCTTTTATAAAGTCTTTTTCTATATCCTCAGTCACGTACGGATATACACTTTCGCCGTCATCCACCCCGCCTCGCATCACAAGATACTCTCCGGAAGATAATGTGACGGGCTCCGGAAGAACGTCATCCGAAATGTCGATGTCGCCCGTGTATTTTTCTGAAAGTCCTCTGCCGTTTATAAGAAGCTTTCCTTCTTCTTCCGATACCGTTTCTCCGGGAAGCGCCATAATCCGCCCCGCTCTCAGGACTGATTTGCCGTCGCCATCCGGCATATAAGCTATTATGTCGCCCCTTTCGGGACCCGACCTTCTGCGCGAAAGACGGTTTATAAGTGCGGTATCGCCGTTTTTTAATCCCGAGCCCGCCATACCGCCGCTTATCTTTACCTTAGTCCCGAAAGCCCATACGATACCCGCCGCGAGCGCAGAGACGGCCATGATCTGAAGTGCCCATAACAGTATAATACGAACCGGCTCAAAATTTATATGCTTTTTTCGTTTTCTTTTAAATGAAAGCTCTGACATGCGTAACCGCCGGCAATTTCCTTTTATATAAAAATACAAGGAACAATTACACAATCGTACTTGTTCCTTGTCGGGTTCTTATCATCTTCTGTTATGATGAGCCGTAAAGCAGATGTCTTCGTCCGAAAGACTAACCTGCCAACTCCCTGACTTTGGCCTTCTTTCCGACTCTGTCTCTTAAGTAGAAAAGCTTCGCTCTTCTTACCTTACCTCTGCGGACTACTTCCACTTTCTCGATGTTCGGGGAATGAAGCGGCCAGGTCTTTTCGACGCCGACTCCGCTTGAAGTCTTTCTCACGGTAAATGTCACGCGGCAGCCCTCGCCCTGTTTCTTAAGGACTATGCCCTCGAATACCTGAATCCTCTCCCTGTTGCCCTCTTTGATCCGTCCGTAAACTTTTACGGTATCTCCGACATTGAACTCGGGCGCCTCTTCTTTAAGCTGTTCACGCTCTATCTCTTTTATGATCTCATTCATCTCTTCCTCTTTTCCGTCGCCTTTTAAGCGTCATCGAAGCGTTCTTGAAAGTGTGCCTTTCAAATTTACGACTTGTTTTACATCTTCCGTTTAACGCGTTTCACAATTCGTCCGTTTAACACGCTTTACGTTCGTCCGTTCAACGTGGTTCACATCCGTCCTTTTAACGCGGCGCGGCCCGCGAACCGACGAAAATATTAACATATTTACCCTTTGCTATCAAGGATTTTTTTGACCATCAGGGTTTCCTCGTCGGTAAGCTGTACTTTTTCTATAAGGTCGGGTCTTAAAAGGGCCGTCTGGCAAAGGGACTGCTTCCTTCGCCACTTGCTCACATTCTCATGATGTCCAGAAAGCAAAACCTCCGGAACCTTCCTGCCTCTCCAAACCTCCGGCCTGGTATACTGCGGATACTCCAAAAGTCCGTCGGAAAAGCTGTCGCCCGCGGCCGACTCTTCGTTATGCAAAACTCCCGGAATAAACCGCGAGATCGCATCTACCATCACGACCGCCGGGATTTCCCCTCCCGTCACGACGTAATCACCTATGGAAAAGGGCTCCGCTTCGGTCTCCAAAAGCACTCTCTCGTCTATGCCTTCGTAATGTCCGCAGATAAAAACGCAGCTTGCCTCGCGCGATAAGTCTCTCGCCGTCTCCTGACAAAAGACCCTTCCGCGCGGCGATGGGCAGATGACTCTTCTTTTCTCACCCGGCTTAAACTCCAGGGATTTAAAAGCCCTGTAAACAGGCTCCGCCTGCATGAGCATCCCGGCTCCGCCGCCATAGGTGTAATCATCCACGCGCCCGTTTTTATTTACGGCAAAATCCCTGATATTTACGACATTTATCCGTATGATGCCGTTATCCGCGGCCCTTCCCAGTACGCCTGTATGAAGCGCACAGTTTACCGTCTCGGGAAAAAGCGTGAGAATGTGAAAAACCATGGCTTATATCAGACCCTTGGGGATACTCACCGTCATGCGGCCTCCCTTTACATCCACGTCAAGTACGCAGCTTTTTATCGCGGGCAAAAGAACCTCATCTTTGTCAGCGCCGGCGTTTATCGCGTAGACGTCGTTCGCGCCCGTTCTTATCACGTCGCTCACGGTACCGAAAAACTCTCCCCCGTCGGTGAAAACTTTCATACCGATAAGATCCGCCGCGTAATACTCGTCCTCATCAAGCGGCAGGGCGTGATCCCTGTCCACCCAAAGAGAAAAGCGCCTGTATCTTTGCGCCTCGTCGACATCATCCACGCCGCGAAGCTTCAGTATGACGGTTCCCTTAAAATACTTTACGTGTTCGACGAAAAATACTCCCGACCGGGGACGCCCTCCCCCGTCTTTGCGCGGCACGGATACGCAGTCTTCTATCCTACCTTCTCCGTTCGGTCCGAAACTTCTTACGGCTTCATTTTCCCCGGCGCGAGAAGCGCCTTCTTCGCGGGAAGTTATAATATCC
>CAYLRF010000075.1:0-5435 GCA_964385995.1 uncultured Faecalimonas sp. | reverse complement strand
GCCGGTATCGCGTATGTCATTACTGATTTTGCCTTTACATCTTTTGACGTCTTCTTCCGTTTCGTTTCGCCGTGTTCTGTATCTATGCGTCGTTTCTTGGCCGCGCCTTCGGTCAGACCGGCATATCCGCGACACCTGTACGTACAGTTCTCTCTCACTATTTTTACTGTCTCAACCTTTCACTCCCGACCCTATCTGGCTCGCGATGATCCTTCTCTGCATGATACAGTAGACGATGATAATGGGTATGATACACATCGCGCAGGTCGCGCAGGCAAGGCCGAGGTTTCTCCCGCCCGTGCCGGCCGAAAACGCGGAGCGCACCACCAGTATGCTTGTCTTCTTCCTCTCGTCGTTTAACAGATAGAGCGGAAGCAGGTAGTTATTCCACGCGCCTATCGCTATCATGATCGTCCTTGTCACCGTGATCGGAGCCAGCTGCGGAAGTATTACTCTAAAGAACGTGGCAAATATCCCCGCGCCGTCTATCCTCGCCGCCTCGTCCAATGTCACCGGGATATTATTCATGAAATTCATGTAAATGAACGAACACGTCGGTATGCCGCCCGCCGCCGACAGAAACGCCAGCGCCGTCAGGCTGTTCGTAAGCCCAAGCTTTACCATCAGCGAATACGTACCGACGAGGGTCACGATGCCCGGCACCATGATGATCGTCATCTGGAAACCTCTTACCACCCTCGTCGTCTTCGCGCTCCCGCGTGAGAGCGAATAACCCGCCATTGACGCGCAGCCTATCTCGATGATGACGGTAAGTCCCGCGTATATCAGGGAGTTCGCGAGTCCCGTCCATATCCTCGCGTCCTTCAGCGCGGTCGCGAAATTGTCCCACACGACGGGATTCGGAAACTTCAGCTTCGAGGCGAAATCCGTCCTTCCCCTCAGCGCCATGGTGAGAAGTTCGTAAAACGGCCACAGCATGATGAGACACAGGACGATCCCCAGTATCAGTATCCACAGGCGGAACTTTTTCTTCTTTCCCACGTGTGCGGGAGCCGCGTCTGACCGATTCTTATCTTTCATATATCTTCGCGTCCCCCTTTCCTACATTTCCGTCCGCTTCGAGCGCAGCCATATGTTGATCGGCCATGCCACCGCCACTACCACGAGGAAGAACACCGCCGCTATCGCCGCCGCGTATCCCGCTCTGTCATGCCCGTAGTAATAGCCTGATATCAGCATGGTGAGCGACTGGCTTCCCCCGTCCGGACCGCCGCCCGAAAGCGATGATATGATGTCGTAAATCTTAAAGCCTCCTATGAGATTTAACACCACACCCGTCACTATGGAAGGATTCAGGAGCGGAAGCGTGATGTGCCAAAATTCCTGCCACGTGTTCGCGCCGTCAAGCCTCGCCGCCTCCCGAAGTTCGTAAGGTATGTGCTGCAGACCCGCGAGGTAAGTCAGCATCGTGGCGCCGCAGTGAATCACCGAGGAGCATACCAGCACTATGGTCACGGAGCTTGCCGCCGTTTCCATCCAATATACCGGTGACAGCCCAAAATAACTTCCTATCTCATTAAATATTCCGCCCTGATACTGGAAGTAATAGCTTAAAATGAGACCCATTATAAAGCCGGATATCATGTTCGGCAGGTAGACGACCGCCCTTACTACGCCGCGGCATTTAAACTGCATGTTGCAAAGCAGCGCGAGCGCCAGACCGAGGATATTCTTCAGGATGGTGATTCCGAAGGCATATATGAAGGTATTGCGCAGCGCCACCCAGAAATAACGGTCGCCGAGAATCTCCTTGAAATTCGAGAGTCCCGTAAAATCCATGTCCTGCGAGAAGCCGTCCCAGTTAAAGACGCTCATTCGGAAGGCATTTCCTATGGGAAAAAAGAGGAATATCGCCACTATCAGGATAGCCGGCACCATGAAAAGAAAATATTTTCGATTTTGTTTCCTGGTCATGAGGCCCCCTCCCCGTTATTCGGAATGCTCTGACTTATAATACTGATCGTAGGACTTCTTAAGATCGGGGATGATCTGGGCAAGCTTCTCGTCGTTGCTGTAGTTCGAGAAAATCTTGTTCGCCGCGTTCCCCATCTGGCCCCACATGCCGCTCGGCAGGTAGTCACGGTCAAAGACGTTGTAGAACTTCACGTCATGATCTTTGTAACGTTCCTTCAGTTCGTTTAAAGCCTGAAGGCCCGGGCCGTCGTCCTTCGTCGTCGTGGTGTCAATGCACGCGATTCTTCCCGTCTCGCTTATGAGCTTCAGTGTGACTTCGGGGGTCGCGAGATATTTTAAAAATGACTTCGCGCAGTCAATCGCCTGCGAATCCTTCCAGACGGCGTAGGAGTCTCCCTCGCCCATCGCCACGGTCTCCTCGCCGCCCGCTTTGCTCGCGGGGAACGGAGCCATGATGTAGCTGCCGTCGGGATTGATTTTCAGCGATTCCTGAATGGCGTCGAAATTCTCGGAAACCAGAAATGCCGACTGCCCCGAAGCGAAGCGCTCGAACTTGTTGTCTTCGCTCATGCTCTTGGCGTCCTTAAAGCAATAGCCGCTCGTCAGCGCTTTCTTCCAGAAGTCAATGATAAGGTTGTACTCGGCCCAGTCCCATGTGCCGTCCTTCATCTTCGCGCCGACATCAGCTGCCTCGCCCTTGTATGTGAGGAAAGTTCCGGCTATGTTGCAGGTAAGCCCGGCGTTCGGTTTGGATCCGATGGGTGTAAATCCCGCGTCCTTGATCTTCCCGCACGCCGCAAGAAAATCGTCCCATGTATGTATCGAAGCGGGATCCACACCCGCCTTCTCGCACACGGTGAGATTCACCACCATACAGTTCATCCCGTCCGATATCATGCACGCGTAATATTTTCCGTCGGTATCCTGTATGACGTTCTTCGCGGTGTCGTCGTAATGCGCGACATAAGGCTGATCGGTAAGTTCGAGCGAATAGTCCTTAAACCTCTGAAGCGACCACCCCGCGGTCTCGAAAACGTCCGGCAGGTCATTCGCCGCCGTGCGGTTCGTCATCATATTGCTGTAATCCGCGCCGTAGTTATCAAGGACTATGGTACAGCCGGTTTTCTCCTGAAACTCGTCACAGATTTCCTGAAATGTCGTCAGAGCGTCCCCGGTGTACTTGCACGCGACCTCAAGCTCCACGCCCGAGAAATCCTCCGTCGTCTCTTCCTTCGACGCGGATTCCTTTCCCGTGTCTTTCTTCCCGCTCTCCTTCTTTCCTCCGCAGGCGCACAGCGACAGACACAGAGCCGCCGCCACAAACGCCGCAATCCAACGCTTACTTCTCATAGTGATTTACCTCCTTCTACTACCCACGCCTACACCGCAACTTACTTACCCCAACATCTCCAGCTCTTCCCTGCTTACTTACCCCAACATCTCCGATGCTTCCTTACTTGTGCGTGTTCTCCCACAAGGCCTTCGGGATTCGCAAGCCGTACTACCCCAACATAACTCTTCCTTACTTAATTCCGACAGCGTGAAAAGTCTCCACGCGCCCATCCATGTCTGCAGATTTTCGTTGAAATGCCCCCGCTCCTCGCAGGTCGGGCGGTACTTCGTCCACCGCTCCGTCTGCTTCTCATTTCCGTCTCGTTTCTTTTACATATGTTTTCGCCCGCAAAAGCCTTCGGGATTCGTGAATCGTACTACCCCAACATCTCCAGTTCTTCTTTACTTAATTCCGACAGCGTGAAAAGTCTCCACGCTCCCATCCATGTCTGCAGGTTCTCGTTAAAATGCCCCCGCTCCTCACAGGTCGGGCGGTACTTCGTCCACCGGCAGTGGAAAAAGCCTTCATTCTGCGAACCGAGCGGACGCACATTTCCGTGAATGCTCACCCCGCGCTCCGCCGCTATCCCCAAAAGCGCGTTGCACCACGTCATCTTCGCCCAATGCGGAAATGACGGATCGCCCGTCGCCTTATAAAGCCTCATAAGCTCTCTTATCATCAACGCTCCCCATGGATCCAGCGCGCTATGCTCCGCCGAGATGAGCGTGCCGCCCGTGGTGTAATATCCGTATTTTGCAAAATCCGAGTCCCGCGGGTAAATCGCGTCGTACCAGAACATCCACGAGAAAAAGTAGTATGTCGCCTTCCTCGCACGCTCCAGCCAAATCTTCTCGCCCGTGATTTCGTATAAATCGTTTGCCGCCACCGCGAAAGGATATGCCGACTCTTTATCCACGCACGCGCAGTCGAGAGCTCCCGCCATGCAGACGAACCTGTCAAGATCCCTCTCAAAGTAAAAGTCCATCGCGCGCTTCGCGAGATTTAAAAGCCGCTCATCTTTCGTCTCCTTCCAGACCTCCAAGACTCCCATAATCATGAAGCCTCCGACCGACCCTTCCGTGCTCCTCGGGCTCCCGTCGCGGTTCCAGACCTTAGCGAATCCGTAGTCGGTATTAAAGTCACCGAGCGCGAACTCGGCCAGTCGCTTTGAAAACTCCAGAAAGTCAGGTCTTTCTATCCCGTGTTTTTTAAGCAGCCGGTACGACCTCGTAAGCTCCGCCATCGCCCAGCCCATGTTGCAGGCGTCGGGAAGGCGCTTCTTCCCCGTCGAGTAATTAGTCTCGTAATTCGGATACAAAAGACCGTTCTCCCACTGCGTTTCCACGTAGGCAGAGAGGATATCCGTCCCTAGGCGCACGCTGTCATCGTCTCCGGTCCTGAATCCGTCCATGATAATCAGCCGCGCGACTAAGGCGACCTGACCCGCCCAGCCTATCTCGTAGCTGGTACTGAAGTCCGATACCTCGCGGTTCGCGGGATCCTCCAGCGCCACCGCGAGCTTCTCCCCGTAGAGATCGCCCGCGTGCATTTGACGAAACAGCCTGTCGGCCACGTGCCCCGCTATCATGGGGTGGCCGTGGCAGTCTTTTTGAAGGAATTTAAAATATCCTATCCCCAGTTCCCAGATCCGCTCGTTCGTAAGCCACGGCTCCTTATCAAACGGGAACAGCCCGTCGCAGGCCTCCATTAGTCCCGCCGCTCCGTAATTTTGCCATTCGGGTTCGCCGAGATAGATATACATCTCAAGCTTCGTCCGTTCTCCGGGTGCCAGCGCCATGTACTCCTCGTAGGGCCCCTCCATGGCGTTCTTTCTGGCGTAGGTATAGGGCATTTCCGAAACCGGATGGAAGACGCGGTGACGAATGTGTACGCCGCCCTTATCCCCGCTAATGTCCGCGCCGGTCACGCCGTCCTTATCATCCTCGCCGTATCCGCCGGTCGTGCCGTCCGCGCCGCAATCCGCTATCATGGACGCGGAGCTTCGAAGTGAAATCTCATCGACCGCGCTCGCGAACGTGGCCACCACTCGGGATTCATCTTCCGATAGCGAGCATGAGGGTATCCCCTCTCTGTCATAAGCGAACACCCACGGCTTCCCGTCCGATGAAAGTCCCGTCGGGGTATTGCTCCTTTTCGGCGCCATCGA
>CAYLRF010000074.1:0-5495 GCA_964385995.1 uncultured Faecalimonas sp. | reverse complement strand
CTCCGGCGAGATACTGTAGAGAATATTATCGTTGCTGTATGTGTCAAACTCTTTCGAGAACGCCGCGAGAAGCCGGCCCTCGCTCTTCTCCCACGCAAGACTGATATATGGAGACCCGTCAAGGCCTGTAAGCGGTGCGCCGCTTTCACCCACCGATACCTTCCGGGACGCTCCGTCGCTCGCCGCGTCCTTCGAGTCCTTCGCCTCTTTCGACTCATCTTCGATATCGCCAAGCTCTATCTTAAGTATGTAATTCTCCTTCGCGTCCGCGTCGTAATACGTGGCGTACATCGCTCCGTCATCCGCGGCAGCAAGCCCGTAGAGGCAGACTCCTTCTCCACTCACGGTAACAGTCGCGGCCGCGCTCACATCCCCGGTGACGGGGTCTATTTTTCGGATCACGTCGCTACCGTCTACGGCATAAAGCATTTGCGAATCGCCGTTAAATGTCAGGTCGCGTACCGTGCCGACACCCGCGGCGGCAAGATCGCTAAGCAGTATACGATCGTTCAGACAGTCAAGCGGCGCGACATACAGCCGTCCGTCCTCACACGCCTGCCATATATAATCTCCCGCCGCGTCAGCCCCGGCGATCACATATGCGTTCGGATCCGTATATGCCGCGCATACGGTCAGATTGTCAAACGCGTAAGTGTTGACGGCCAACTTCTCCGGATCCGTAAGGAGCCATGAGCCGCGGCATAACTCGGCGGGATCTTTAGTCTCGCGCACATAAACGAGCGTCCCGTTCGATTCCGACAACGATTTATCCCCGTATGTGAAGCGGTACATGGTGACATTTCCCGCGTAATCGCCCGCCACCAGGACATACTCCGCGCCGCTCTTAAGCTTCGACGTATCGAGGCTCCCTGTTCCGACTGACTCGCCGTCTTTTTCGCTCGTCTGCGGTATCGCCTCATCGTATTTTTTCGTGCCGCTCGTGTTGTACATCCCGATATAGGCCACGTTCTTGTTGTCCGTCGCGGTGACTTCGATTTTGCCGTCTGTCGTCACATTCGCTTTACAGGTGGGAGCCTCGCTGTCCACCGTCACCGTGGAGAGCATGTACGCCCCGGAACCCAGTTCGTCTTCCTCTATGAGTTTTTTGAACCGCTCAATCGTGATCTCGCCGTTTTCCTCATAATACTCGGGTATGGCGACGGCTCCGAGCTCCACCACCTCGCCTTCCTTCACATTCATGTCGCGAAGCCTGTTATTTACGGCTATGAGAGTCTCGCTGAAATTCCATTTTCCCCCGTTGTTAAATGCGCTCGCCGCGTGTCTGGTGAATGAGTCGACGTACCTAACCTCGCGTTTGCCGTCCTTATCCTTAACCATCACGACGAACGCCTGCGCCGCCGCGGGACGGATGAGGGAAATTTCCATGCTGTAAATAATGCTGTCCGCGCTTATGGCAAGTTTCTCCTGCGGATACTCATCTTCCTTCATGAACGGGTTGCCGTCCAGACGGTATTTATTCCCGTTGTCATCCAGATAAGTAAGGCAGTTGATGTCAACGTCGGAAGTGGTGTAAGGCTGCGTCGTATTTCCGAGATAGAGCTTATCCACGTAGGTGTTTCGGTCAAACATGGACGGCTCGGACCAATTTCCGCAATAACCGATTATCGGTATGGAGTGAACCGCGTCGCGGGAGGATAGAGACGCGTCATCTCCTCTCATGACCGGGGTGACGTATGTAAATCCCTCCAGATACGCCCCTTTAGAGAACCCTTCAAGTTTGTCCGTCACCCGTATGTCGACGTCTATCGTGACGGATGATCCGGCGGGCACGGCGACGCCCTTCTTCGCGAGACCTGCCAGTATAAGGTGCGCGTCATGGGCGGTGTACTCATTATCATCGTCAAGATCGCCGGCTGCAAGGTTCAGATCCGCTCCCCGCTCCTTCCCGGAGATGTAGTCAAGCAGCGCCGTAGCGTCTTTATCGTCGGTTTTTCCGTCACGGTTCACATCGGCTGAAATCGCCGTGGCGAAATCCAGCGGGTGCCCTCCCGATGAATATGTGACGGTCGCTTCGAGCTTTCTCGTCTGCTCCGAGAGCCATTTCGTGCCGTCCTTTTCGTCGATTTTCTGCGTGAAAAGGTCGGTGTTAAGGGAATAATATCTCTTCGTCCCGCTGACATTGTTGATCGTGAATGAAAACTTAAAACTCCCATCCTCGCTGTCGCCGACCTCGGCCTTGACTCGCCCTCTCGGATCATTTTTCATGTCAATGAATGACTGCGCGGCGAGCGCCTCTTCCACGTTAGCGAGTCCGGCTCCCTGACGCATAAGCGTGTAATAATACGCGTCTTTCTCCTTCATGGGAGAAGCCGTGGACATGAGAAGGCCCGCGACGATCTTGCCCGCGTTCGTATTTTTGTCGATCTCCTGCGCCTTCTCGAGGAAGCTTTTCCCGCCGAAGCGCGGGTCTTTCTGCCTGATATACTGATAAATACGGGCTGCCATGCCCGCCGCCTCGGGGGATGCCATGGACGTCCCCGAAAGCTTTTTGTATTCATCATCCGTGTCGCCCTTCACGGAATTGATGTTCGTCCCGAAAGCCGTGATCTCCGGCTGAAGCTTCAGACTGCTTGGAATACCGTAGGAGCTGTACTCGTCGATCGTCGGATAGGCAAGCAGAGATTCCACCGACGGGAAACCCTCCAGATCGGCAGCCTCCGGGCCGTCCGCCCACGCCACACCCATGATGTCCGCGTACGACGACGGCGGCGTGGTGGTATCCCAGTTTATATCATCGGCATAGAGGTAAGGCGGCAGGACCTCGCTTTTTTTCCTGTTATTAAGCACCCACGAGCCGTCATTTCCGACCGCCCCTAAGATGGTCATGCCTTTCTCGAGAAGCCTGATAAGAACGTCCCCGTATACGGCGTCGCTGCACGAGTATCCGACCTTCGCGGTGCCGAATGAGAGATTCAGCACGTCTGCCCCGAGGATGATCGAGTCTTCTATGGCCGCCGCCACCACCGCGTCGGTGCAAAGACCGTAGCCCATGACCTTCATGTTCAGTATCTGCGCGTCCGGCGCGGCGCCCACCACCTGCTCGGCGTCATCGGCGGGCGTAAATGAGTCCCCGTCCGGAAGATAGGCGTTCGCCGCGGCTATGCCGGCCACATGAGAGCCGTGAATCCCTCCCGTGGCGTTCTTCACTTCCTCCGCGTCGCTGTCACAGTAATTATACGCGAAGGGGACCTTGGCGTTCCTGTAGAGCTTGCCGGACTTGAGATCCTTTGCCGCGAGAAGCTTCCCGGCTTCAACCGCTTTTGTCACGTCGTCTTTGTCCATCAGCCCCAGTCCGTCGATGTATTCTCGTTTCTCCTCCTCGCTTACGGTGCCGTCGCCGTCGCTGTCCGTGGCTGACTCGCCCAACGAATACAGGAGCGCGTCGCCGTTAAATGAAGCATGATCGTAATTCACGCCTGAGTCGAGGATCGCTATCTTCGTGCCCGCTCCGCCGTACGCTCCCGCGCCGCTCTTTTTCTCGTCCGCGCTTGAAACTGTGCCCGCGCCGGCTCCGGTTTTTTTCGCGTCTTCGGTCGACCCGGACTCCTGATCTAAAGGATCCTCATAAGGCTCGTAGATTTGTTCGATGACGACGTCCTTTACTCCCGACACCTTTTTTATGTCGTCTATCTGTCCGTATTTCACGTCCGCGGAAATGACGTTCGCGACGAGAGCGAGGTTGGTCTTGACAGCCAGCTCTTTCCCGCCAAGGACCTTTTTCTCTATCTTCGCCGTCACCTTATCCTGCTCTTTCAGGAGCTTTTCGCGGTAAGCGATCGCCTTCTTATCCTTACGCATCCCCGTAAGAGAATACCCTTTTTCGATGACAGGCTCCTTCTTAAGGACTATGGAAACGCGCACCACGTCATCGTCCGAAAAGTCCGCCGTCTCGCCTTCCTTATCTCCCGTGTCGTCAGTCGCAGAGCCCGGAAGCCTCACGTCAAACTCCGGATCAATCTCAGTCAGCTTAAGCTCCCGTCCGCCGCCTGTGTCCGCCGCCATAAGCGGCAATGACTGCCCGCCGACTCCGACCAGCATGGCGATAAGCAGCAGCACCGCCGTGATTTTCCTCACGTTCAACATTTTCCTCATGTCCGAATTCTTCCTTATGTCCGAATCCTTCCTCAAATTCCTGTTTTGTCTCATGTTTCGGTCCTTCCTCATGTCCGGTTTGATTCTGACGTCCCTGTCGGAATCTTACCCGTTACGGAGCGATCGGCATGTCACCGATGGCATATATTCACGCAATGCCCCCCCCCTGTATATCCGCGTGACAATGCCTTATTATAGTCCTTTATGGGGAATTTGGAAATATTCCGTACGAAAAAAGCTCCCGCAGCGCGATGTCCGTGGGAGCTTATAAAGTTTCCCGGCAACAATTAGCCGCCACTTTCTGTTCTAACTGAGAGCTACTATCCGTTTGTGTCTCCCCTTTTGCGCTACAGAGTGGTATATCTTTAATACCATTCCCCACTTGGCAATTTTGCGTTTGGAGTTTAGGACAGTCTCCCGCAAATGCCGGGCACGGTCACCCGCGCCGCTTATTTGTGCAGTCCCCTGCGGCGCAGCATGTCAAGCATCCTGTCCGGATAATTGCTTGTGATAAGGCAGGTGCCGCCGCTGATGGCCCTGTCGACTTCCTCCTCGGTATCTATCTCGGGAGGTCCCCACGGCTGCACGCCTCTCGCGGCCATGGCGCGGTTGTCCTCCGGCGAAGCGGCCTGATGTCCCTCCTCTCTCGAATACATGCAGCACGCATACGGGAAACTGTAAGGATCCAGCGTCATCTCGCCCAAATGGACCGCCGGGAAGAATGTCTGAATACGGTATTTCTTCCCGTATTTGCCGTAAATATATTCCTGAAGGACGCCGCTGAACGTGGTGATGGCGACACGATCCGTAAAGCCGTACTCATCGATCAGGGCAAGCGTCCTGTCGCAGACGTCGTGGGCGATCGCGTCACCGACCTTGTTCGGATAATCCTTAAGCTCCACATTGAGAGTAAGCTGCGGGCAATCCTCTTTCACCCAGCTTAGAAACTCCTCGAAAAGAGGCGCCTTCACTCCCTCGAACTCCTCGCCCTTATACCTGCCGGCGTCAAGCGAATGAAATTTCTCCCATGACATCTCGCGGACGTATCCCGTGCCGTCCGTAGTGCGGTCGACTTTGGAATCGTGCATAAGCACAAGCTCCCCGTCTTTCGTGGCCCGCACGTCCGTCTCGATCTGCTCCACGTCAAGAGATGCCGCCGCCTTAAACGAAACCATGGTGTTCTCCGGGTATTTGCCTGACCATCCCCTGTGTCCCGAAACATATATGTTGCTCGGGCTCTGCCGCCAATAATCCATCATGCCGCCTCCTTTCAAGCACATGAACGCACTAATACCCTGCGTGGAATCCCGATCCGCACATCCGCGTTCGCAAATCCCACGCAGGGTACTATAACATAGCCGCGTGACATCGTCACGCAAAAA
>CAYLRF010000073.1:0-5726 GCA_964385995.1 uncultured Faecalimonas sp. | reverse complement strand
CACGTCCCCGGGTAATGCTCGATATGTCCGGCTCACTTACCCGTCTTTCGCAATATGAACTTCGTCTTTTCGACCGGGTACGGAACGCCTATCCGCGCGTATTGACCGAGGGATACGACGATGCCTTCAGCTTCCCTGTTATCCTCTCCGACGGGAACCGTAACCTTATCGCCTATCTTTAAGTCTTTGTCATCCGTTCTGAATGAATACGGGCGAGCCGAAAACGGCAGCTTCACACCGCAGTATGTGTAAATAGTCTTATCCTCCGAAAATTCGGCTTTTTCCGCCGGTTGACATCTCGCGGCCTGTTCACGTAAAAGTGCCTCCCGCCGATTTCTTTCCTCACGTTTCTCTGCCCGCCGTCTTTCATACTCGGCATGTAGCGCCTTGTTATATTCCGCCTCGGTTTCAAACAGATTCGGATCGAGACCCGCCGTATCCCTCGCGGCGGCGCGTTCCCGCCACGCGTATTTCGCCTTTTGCAAAGCCTCGGTATATTCCCGCTCCGAACCGTAATTTATCGGGTACAATCCGTACCTGCTTCCGTCCGGCACTTTTTTTCGCCACGCGTTGCTCCTTGAATACGCGTATTTTTTCGAGTATCGCTCAACGTGCCTCTTATATTCCGTGATATCCTTCTGCCAGCCTTCTATTTCATCCAGTATCATGCCGTCAGAATATTCCTTCATTCTCGGAAGAAAGTTCTCTTCCACAAACTCGGCGGTCTCAAGTTCTTTATTGTCCCTCGCGTAGTTTATGATCTGGTCCATCAGATTGTTGACATCGCGCCATTTACCCTCAGCGCGATACAGTCCGTCATCAAACACGGCCTTTGCCGTCTCGGTATATCCGTCTCTTATCATACGGACTGTCAGCTCGCCCAGATTTTGCGGCATTTCGGCGGACTGCCTTATAAGCTTCGATCTGAAATCCGCGTGAGAATTAAGATACTCCCTCAGCGCCGCGCGAAACTCATCCGTAAAATAATACAAATCATCCAGCAGGTTATTCGTCATTATCCCTCTGCTAAACGGGGCGTACCGCTCGTACGGCAGAAATTGCTCCAAGCACCAATCCCATACTTTAAGCGCGAGACTTACATCTTTCTTCTGTATCTTTACCAATATTTCCCGAAGTGAGAACTCGCTTCTTTCATCCTCGTCGGGAAGTGTAAGCGGCAGGTCAAAATTATCTTTAACCGCCTGAGAAAACAGAAAGTCACCGTTCACGGTCAGGTAATCAGCCGCGAGAATCTCATCGTGCTTTTCAAGGATGAACCGGCAGCGTTCTTTTACCGATTTCCCGCAGTCTGTGCCGATATAGATCGCGGGACCTCCGGCAAGTCTGTATGCGGCCTGATACATGCGCCTGTTCGGATAATCGGATTCATTTACATTTAAGTAACCGTCGCCCTGGCTCTCCACGTTCACGAAAACCGGGATATCTGTGGATGAACGGGCCTCTTCGAGCGCTTCTTCATACTCCTCCTCGGTCTCGTAATCCTCAGGGTCTATGCCGTACTCCGAACCGTCTTCCGCGGTATCTCTCCAGCCGTATTTTGCCTCCTCGAGCGCCTCCTCGTATTCCTCCTCGGTTTCGTAATCCTCAGGATCAATGCCGTATTCCGAACTGTCCTCGGCGAACTCTCTCCAGCTGTCATCATCGGCATCGTCATCGAAAAGGCAGTCGTCCGCCGCGTCCGTTTTCATGGTATCCTCAAATATATTAAAGGCTATCCACTCTTCGCCTAAATCCGTGCTGCCGTCTCCGTTAAAATCAAATAAGCCGCTCATCGACATTGTAAACTCCCCCGCTTGCTACATCCTAACCTTCTTTTTCGCCGCGATCCGTAAGGCGAGACTGATTCCGTAAAATCTCCCTGAAGTTGTCCTTTAAAGCGCGTTGTGATATATTTTCCAGGCAGGTGACATATAAGAGAGCGTCCGAAAAACATACACTCCCGCCGCTGCCTTCATCATTATATAGTGGGCGTATACGGTTCAGAACTCATTCGGCACATATCGCTTGTTTTCGTCAAACGGTCATCATTATATGGTTTGCGTATACTCGGTTCGGAACCGTTTATCTTACCCGGCGTTTTGCGGTTTTGATTTATCAGACAGCTTTTTAGTGGCGAAAGGAGAATAACCGTCATGTCTCAAAAGACCGTATTTGTAACCGGCTCCTCGAGGGGAATCGGAAGAGCCTCCGCCATAGCATTCGCGAAGCGCGGATATCACGTGTTCATAAATTCCGACCGTTCCGACGATGAACTTTACGCCGTAAGAGATGAGATACTGTCATTGCCGGGCGGCACGTGCGACGTCATCCGCGGCGACGTATCCGACCCGGATTTTGTCCGTGAGGCGTTTCATGATATCCGTAAAATATGCGGCCTCCTTAGAAGGCGTACGGACGACACGGACGACGGGGACAGCGCCCTTGATATCCTCGTAAATAACGCCGGCGTCACGCATTTCGGACTGCTCACCGATATGACGGATAAAACCTGGCGGCGAATCATCGACGTGAACCTCTCGTCGGTATTTTACTGCTGCCGCGAGGCCGCACCCGGCATGGTGTCGAGAAAATCCGGCGGGATTATCAACGTCTCATCCGTCTGGGGAGTGAGCGGCGCTTCCTGCGAAGCGGCTTATTCGGCGTCGAAAGCGGGTGTCATAGGCCTCACGAAGGCGCTCGCGAAAGAACTTGCCCCGAGCAATGTGCGGGTAAACGCCATAGCCTGCGGCTGTATCGACACCGCCATGAACAATCGCCTTACACCCGATGAGAGAGCTGCGCTCACTGACGCGATCCCCATGGGGCGATTCGGAACGCCCGAGGAAGCGGCGAGCCTTATATGCGCGCTTGCCGAGGCTCCGGCGTATCTTACCGGTGAAGTGATAGGCATAAACGGGGGATTCGCGTAGAATTTGTCCTCTCACCTCGCGGCGGATTTCTTTCGTATCCCAAGCAGGGCTCCGGCTATGACAGTCACGAGTATGGCCGCGGCGATGGCCTCCGGGATCCCGGACGCGGTCACCGTACCCATTATAAGTCCCCATACAGCCGTGACAGCCACGTTTTTCACCTCCGCGTACTGCTTCGCGAAAAGCACGTAAATGCTCCCCATCACCGATATCGTATTTACCATGGAGCCGACAAAACCCGTGACGGGAAGGGCTATTATACGGACGGCTTTAATCCTGATCTTTTCAAACGCTATCCACAGCCAGCCCGCCGCCACCCCGATGAGGATACGGCATCCTATCGATACCCACAGCGATTTTAACGCGCCCGCGATACCCGTCGTGCTCAAAAACGGCGAGAAGGCAAATGAGAGAAGCGTGGGGGCCACGGTATTGCTGATAAGAGAGCTGATTCCGAATACCGCTCCCAGTATGCCCCCCGCGAGCGGTCCGAAAAGGATGGCGCCTATGATCACGGGGATGTGTACGGTAGTCGCCTTTATGACCGGCAGCTGTATCATCCCGAGTGGCGTACTGGCGAGCACTATGATTACGGCCGCCATCAATGCCACACCGGTCATCCAGCGTATGTCGTGTTTACGGGCGCGCACCGCGTCACGGCCGTTATTTGTTTTCTTTTCAGGCTTGTTTTTTTTCATGCGAATCTCTTCTTTCAGGTCTTAATGAACATCCAAAATACAACAGCGAGAAACCCGTGACAGTGTCATAAAGGCGGCACGGGCGGCCTGTCGGGATCCAGAACCGTCTTCGCGTCAAAGAGATCGGAGAGGTTATCCTGATTACCGACGGCGTTATTGTAAATGCGGTAGCCGTCCAGATTTCTCCTGCCCTGCCGCATAAAATCCCTGCCGAAGACCGTCGAATGCTCCGCCGAGTCGACGTTGCAGAAGACGCGGTAGCCCTGCGAACGAAAATACATATATTTCTCATCCGCGGCGGTATACGCGTCGGGTCCGCTCATCGTCTGTCCGTTCGCGAAAATGATGACATCCGTAGGTCCCACGAGCGGCTCGACATTCGCCTTCCACTTCTCGGTGTCCCGCGTTATCACCTCAAGGCTTTTCTCGCCGACCTTTATGTGTCCCCACGTGTGACTGGCAAATTCCCAGCCGTTTTTTTTCATGGCATCAGCCACCTTTTTCGCCTCGGCGCGTTCCTTTTTCAGAGAGAAACCGGGATGGGACTTAATCCAATCCTCCTGATGGCTGTCACAGTCGGGATTTGACAGATCGTAAGTGTCGTCCGTGCGATAACCTAAGATACCGTTATATCCCGTAAGGGCTATGATTCCCTTCGCTCCGTGATACGAGGCGTCCGGATGCTCTTTTATGAATTTGTCCAGTAACGGCACGCAGTCGTACGCGCCGACTTTTTTATGTCCCGCTTCGTCCGTGTACTCATTTACCACATCGCCGTCTTTATCTATGATAAGTCTGTCCGCGAATCCGTAACCCGCGTACCCGTGATAGTAACTCAGGTCGTCGAGCGAGAGGACGACCGCCTTCTTCCCGGGAGGCAGCATGATGACTCCGGGTTTTATGACCTCTGCGCCCGTCTCATCCGTCGTCATCTCATACATGTCATGAATGCTCACGAACACAAAGCCGCGATTATACATCTCAAGCGTGATGGCGTTAAATTCATCCACCGTCGTCATCCATGTATTGTTGCCGGCGGCCTGCGAATCGCGATCCTGATTCGCGAACGCCCTCTTCTCATCCACCACGAGCGAATGATAGAAAATATGCGTCACCTCATCCATGTCAACGGGCACGCACGAGGCTTTTTCCCGCTTAATCTCATCCGCGAACCCGGCGATCTCCTCATCGTTCTCGTAACCCTCAATATCCTTTAACTTTTCCAACGCCGCGTCGTAATCATACGTCGATCGAAGATACTTCGCCTGTTTGAGGGCCGATTTTCTCTTTTCGGACTTTGATTTCTTTTCGGCGGCGACACTGCCGGAATTTTTCCCGCCGCCGTCCTGCGCCCCGCCGGTTTTCTTCCATGGCTTAAAATACGCGAGGGCCGCTATCCCGCCCGCCGCCGTAAGCGCGATGCAGATCGTCACGGCTATCAACTTCCTGCGGCGTCTCTTTCTGTAAGAGGCGCGGCTTCGCACACTGCCATATGAGCCCTTTGACGGTAATCCGCCGCCTACTGTGCCGCGTCCGCGCGAATTTTTGTTTTTATTGCCGCGCTGCATATTTATGAGTCCCTCTTTCGCCCGACGACCCGCCGGGATTTTCTCCGTCACCGTTTCAGACTTTTAATATGATACCACACCAAAGACGCGAAATCGAGACTGAACGCCGCGAATTGATTCCGCTGAGGGATGAGAAAATAAAAATCAGGCCGCTACCTTTTCGATGAGTTCACAGCTATCTTTCAGCCGCGATGTCCGAGAGCTTAAAAATTGACGCCGATGCCGACGGCTTAGTTTGAAGAAACCATTTGATTCACCATGGCGGGAAACGGTGGGGAACGGCGGCAGATAACAGGATTTGATTGTTCTGACGTTTCCCTTAGGAGAAAGGCGCGATGTGACGATACTATAGCAGGCAAACGAAAACCTTGCCCCACCGACACGCAAGCAGGCCTTAAGGTTAAGGGTCGCTACCCTGATATCATATATGTGACGCGTATATCGGAAATGGCCGTCATACCGGATATGATCGCCGCGTTTGATATGCCCGCTGCGTTTGATATGACTGTTGCGTTGGATACGGCTGTTTC
>CAYLRF010000072.1:0-6463 GCA_964385995.1 uncultured Faecalimonas sp. | reverse complement strand
CGGGCGTCGCCGCGTTCATCTTCGCCGCCCGGTTTCTCGTCCCCTTCGCCGCCCGGTTTCTCGTCCCCTTCGCCGCCCGGTTTCTCGTCCCCTTCTTTTTTCTCTGTGACGGCGCCGTAGGATTTGACAGCCTCCGCGGTCTCAAGGAGCCTCTTTACGCGAAGCAGCTCCGCGCAGCTTAGGGGAGCGCCAAGGAAGAGACGTCTTAAGATATCGTGGGTATCCTCACATCCGTCAAAAGCAGGTCGTCCTCCCGCCGTGATCCGAAAAAGAGCGGCGGCGGTTTCCTCCTGCGCGGCGTCTGCGGCGGCGATGTCGGTCATCGGGCGCAGAGCAAGACACTTCTGCCTGCCGCTTTTTGAGGAAGCCTCGGCGGCGAGAAGCGAGAGGATCTTATCATATTCGAGTTTTTTCAGAGTCTGTGTGTCAGGTTTACTCATTTTTTCTAAGCCCGGAAAGTATGTTCTTCTCTCTTATTCATTTCGGCTTGATCGCTCATGCCCCGTCCTTTGCTCCGCTCATGCCCCGCTCTCCGCGACCGGCTTTGGGAACGAGAGGGGGCTTCGCCTTTGGCGTGAACTGCCTTCCCGGCATGGCCGGGCTCCTTTCTTTATAGCTTTATTATAATCCCACTACTCGGCCGCGTAAACTTAATTCCCCCTTCCCCGCCGCCTTGTAAACCTGAATTGCCACTTGACGTTTGCGGCGCCGCATGTTATAAGCGTCAAGGCGGGTTTTTCAGGTGTGATAACAGAGTGGGACGGCAGACTCACGCTGAAACGGGGTCGATCATGTAAGCTAAAGCAGATTCGAGCATGTAGGCTAAAGCGGGTTCGATCATAAACGCGGTGTAGTGGTCATGAGAGACAGAGATATCGTTTGAGGGACCGCGACACAGCAAGTCGCCTCCCACGATCTAAAGGTGAGCGGTATAAAGACGACCCCCACGATCTGAAGACGGGCGGCATAAAGACGGACAGCACATATATGAGAAAGGCGGTTAAGGTCATGAGCGACATGAAGGATAAGAAGCTTACGATGATAGGAAACGCGCATATCGACCCGGTATGGCTGTGGAACTGGCAGGAGGGCTTTCATGAGGTGAAGGCCACATTCAGATCCGCGCTGGATCGCATGAACGAGGACGCAGATTTTATCTTCACGTGCAGCAGCGCCGCTTATTATGAGTGGGTGGAGAAAAATAATCCGGAGATGTTCCGCGAGATCCAACAGCGTGTTAAAGAAGGCCGCTGGGAAATAGTGGGCGGATGGTGGGTGCAGCCCGACTGCAACATCCCTTCCGGCGAATCATTCGTGCGTCAGGGGCTTTACGGCCAGCGATATTTTCTGGAGAAATTCGGCAGGATGGCCGAGACCGGCTACAACGTGGACAGCTTCGGCCACAACGGAAGCCTTCCGCAGATATTGCGAAAAAGCGGCATGAAAAATTACGTTTTCATGCGTCCCGGACCGCACGAAAAAGCTCTGCCCGGAAGGATTTTTAGGTGGATGTCACAGGACGGATCAAGCGTCATGGCGTACCGTATCCCTTATTCCTACGGCACCGAGGGCAAGGATCTGGAAAAATTTACCCGCCGTCTCATGTGCGAGCTTGAGGGCGGCGAAGAACACCTGATGATGTTTTACGGCGTCGGAAATCACGGCGGCGGCCCCACCAAAGAAAATATCCGCAGCATTCACGAGCTTTCCGCCCGTAGCGACACCCCTGACATGAAGATGGGCACCGTCGGGGATTTCTTTCGGGAGATCGTGGAGAGCGGCAGTGATTATCCCGAATACGTCGGAGATTTGCAGCACCACGCGAGCGGCTGTTACAGCGTTCTTTCCCGTGTGAAGAAGGAGAATCGCCTCGCCGAGCAAATGCTTTCGGCGGCGGAGGCATTTTCAAGCGTCGCCGCGGTAACAGACGGCCAGCCTTACCCGGATGATTTTAAAGAGGCGTGGAAGGGAGTCTTATTTAACCAGTTCCACGATATTCTGGCGGGCACATCCATAAAATCCGCTTATGACGACGCGTCTTATCTGTACGGTCAGGCGATGGCCGTGGGACAGAAAAATCTGAATTACGCCCTGCAGGCCATCTCATGGAACATAGATATCGAAGAAGACGTGAGCATGAAGCCCATTGTGGTATTTAACTCTCATCCGTGGAGCGGGAAAATGATAATTTCCGTCGGCGGCGGCCCCTCAAGCGACCTGTTTCGCCTTACCGACGACCGTGAGAACGTCATTCCCGCGCAGCGCGTAAGATCCGAAGTGACCATAGGAAACGCCTCCCGGCTTCTTTTCGCCGCGGATCTTCCGAGTATGGGATACCGGGTATTTAAGCTATACAGGCACCTTAAGGAAGAAGAGACTCCGGTGTGGCAAAATGTCCGCGCGGATGCCGCTTCTCTTGAAAATGACAGCCTGAGACTTGAGATAAACCCCGAAACCGGTTTTATTCGGAGCCTTTATGATAAAAAGAACGATCTGGAAATCTTAAGCCGCGAGGGAGGACGACTTACCGTCTACGAGGATAAGTCGGACACCTGGGCGCACGACGTGTTTAAGTTCGAGGATGAGCTCGGGGATGTGAAGGTCGAATCCGTCTCCCTCCTCGAGGAAGGACCGGTGCGCTCCACCATCCGCGTAAAATACCGCTATAATGACTCATATGTCACCTCGGATTTCAGTTTGTATCAGGATTTGGAATACGTGGCGGTACATGTGAAAGTCGACTGGAGGGAGCCGCTTACCATGCTGAAGGTGCGTTATCCCGTAAATGTCCGTTATAGCCGTCCGACTTACGAGATACCCTACGGCTATATAGAGAAGTCGGCGACAGGGGAAGAGGAGCCGGGTCAGAGCTGGTTCGACCTGTCGGGAGAACATCCGGACGGCGTCATGTACGGTCTTGCCATAGCCAATGACTGCAAATACAGCTACTGCATAAATAAGGACGAGATGAGGCTTACCGTCCTTAAAAACGCGGTATACGCCCACCATGATCCCACGAAACTTAAAGAAGGCGCGCAATATGATTACGTGGACGAGGGCGTGCAGGAGTTTAATTATATCCTGCTTCCGCACGCGGGCGGTTGGAAGGATTCATCTGTCATAAAACGCGCGGGAGAATTGAATTTCCGGCCGATCCCGGTGATCGAGACTTATCATAAGGGCAAAAATCCGCAGGAGCAGTCATATCTGGAGATAGAAAGCGACCACGTAACAATCGGTGCCGTGAAACAGGCGGAGGACAAAGACGGTATCATAATCCGCGCCGTGGAGACGAAGAAACAGGCCGGGGACGCCGTGCTTAAAATCCCGTTTATGAACCGGAAGGCGCGGCTCTCCTTTGCTCCGTGCGAGATAAAGACGGTCAAGGTGCCCTATGACGCCTCCCTGCCGGTGCGGGAAGTAAATTTGTTGGAAATGGACTTCTAAAACCGCCTTTGTGACACATCGGGGCGCGTCGGGAAAGCAGAAAGTTCGAGGTAAACTTCTAAAACCGCCTTTATGACACGACGTGGCACGTCGTGTAAGAGGAATGTTTGGAAGTAACCTCACAAAACCGCCCCGATGATGCGCCGGGTCTCGTCGGGAAAGGGGAATGTTTGAACGTAACCTCACAACACTGCCTCGATGACGCGACATGGCGCGTCGGGAAAGAGGAAAGCATGACGAAAACGGACATTTGAAAGGATTCCCATATGAAATTCATAAACACTCTTAAAGACGGCGACAGTATCAGGACCGTCTATCTTTGCAAGACCAAAAGAACGGGTATCGCCCGCAACGGCAAATCTTACGAGACACTCACGCTTCAGGACAAGACGGGCACTCTGGACGGAAAAATCTGGGATCCGGCCTCCGGTGGTATCGGCGAATTCGAGGAGATGGACTTCGTGGAGATCTACGGCGATATCAGGACTTTCAACAACGCGCTGCAGCTGAACATAAAGCAGATCCGAAAAGCGAATGAGGATGAGTACAGCGTCTCCGATTATCTTTCCGCGACGGATAAGGATGTGGAGAAAATGTACGCCAAACTGCTTGCGTACGCGGACAGCGTCGAAAATAAATACCTTCACAGGCTGCTCGACATGTTTTTCCGGGAGGATAAAGACTTTACGGCCGCGTTTAAAGAGCGCTCCGCGGCAAGGAGCGTACATCACAGCTACATGGGAGGACTTTTGGAACATACGCTCGCCGTCACGCGGCTGTGTGAATATCTCGCGTCGGCATATCCCGTTTTAAACAGAAACCTGCTCATCGCGGCCGCCATTTTCCACGATATCGGGAAAGTAAACGAGCTGTCGCCCATGCCGCAAAACGAGTATACCGACGACGGCCAGCTTTTGGGACACATAGTGATCGGAGCGGAGATGATAGATCTGGCCGCGCGTAAGATCGACGGCTTCCCTCCGAGGCTTGAAAGCGAGCTGAAGCACTGTATTTTGTCCCATCACGGAGAATTTGAGTTCGGATCGCCTAAAAAGCCCGCGCTTCCCGAGGCGGTGGCTCTTCATTACGCGGACAACATCGACGCGAAAATGCAGACACTGACGGAGTTCACGAAGGATAAACCCGCGGGGGAATGGCTGGGCTTTAATAAGCTTTTCGACTCGAATATCAGAAAGAGCACGCTAAGCTGAACGCTTGAGAAAAAGCCCGTAACCTGATAAGTCGTGACCCGCGGGCGACCTTTAAGGTATCCTCACTTTCCGAAACGGGCACGAAATCGACGAAATACCGGGCGACTCATGAAATGCTGTCAGGGCAAAAAGGACGCCACGCGCTCCCCGAATACTGCCGGATATCATGGAGTACGCGAAAATCTTGAGATTACTAAGAGAGCACAGATAACATGCAAAAGAACGATAAGATAACGGTTCGGATAACGGACATGGCGGTAGGCGGGGAAGGCATAGGCAAATCGGACGGCCTCACATATTTCGTAAAGAACGCCCTGATCGGGGATACGGCGGAGGCCGTGGTCACGAAGGTGAAAGGAAGCTACGCCTTCGCGAAGATGACAAAGCTTATTAACCCCTCACCCGCGAGAGTTGATGCGCCCTGTCCGGTGGCGCGTCAATGCGGCGGATGTCAGCTGCAGGAGCTTTCATATGAAGCGCAGCTTGACTTTAAGGTCAAAAGCGTCCGCGACTGCCTGATAAGGATAGGCGGTATATCGCCGGAAGCGGCGGATGAAGCCCTGGAGCCGGCCCTCGGCGCGGATGAGACTTTTCATTACCGCAACAAAGCGCAGTATCCCGTGGGAAAAGACAGCGCGGGTAACCCGACCGCCGGCTTTTTCGCGGGCCGCACCCATCACGTCATCCCGTGCCTTAAGTGTGAGCTTTCTCCCGCCGAGGACGAAAAAATCCTTCGTGCGGTTCTCGATTTCATGAAGGCGAATAACATTTCCCCGTATGACGAGACGACAGGAAGCGGCCTCGTAAGGCACGTGCTTGTGCGTCACGCCTTTTCGACCCATGAGATCATGGTTTGCGTGGTGATAAACGGAGACAGACTCCCGCGCGCGAAGGCTCTCGCGGGTATACTGTCGCAGATTCCCGGCGTGACGGGCGTCTCCTATAACATCAACAAGGATCGGACAAATGTCGTCACGGGCAAAGAGGTCCGTATGATATGGGGCAAGGATCACGTGACCGATATCATTGACGGCATGGCGTACAGGATATCGCCGTTATCGTTTTATCAGGTCAATTACGCCCAGACAAAAAGGCTGTATGAGACCGTTCGCGAGTACGCGGATCTTAAAGGCGGCGAAACCGTGTGGGATATTTACTGCGGCATAGGCACCATATCGCTTCTTCTGGCGTCAAAGGCCGAAAGTGTCCTCGGCGTGGAAGTATCCGCCCGGGCCGTGCGCGACGCGCGGGAAAACGCCCGTATGAATAATATCGAAAATGTAAGTTTCTCGGCGGGCAGAGCCGAGGATCTGCTGCCGCGATACCGCGCCGATTACCGGCGAGTAAACGGGGGTGAGGCGCGGGCCGACGTCGTCGTCCTTGATCCTCCCAGAAAAGGCTGCGCCACTGCCGTACTGGACGCCGTAGTCGGCATGAGTCCGAAAAAAATCATCTATGTAAGCTGCGACGCCGCGACGCTGGCGCGGGATATAAAATACTTAAGCGGCGGGGGATACGCTCTCACGCGTGTGAGGCCCGTGGACATGTTCCCGCAAACGGTGCATGTGGAGACAGTCGTCTTGATGTCACGGGTCAGGGATTAAAAGTACATAAAATGCCCGGTGAAGATCTTGAATAAGACATTCATTCAAATGTTCGAGCGACTCGGCTGCGATATTGAGCTTACACACATAAAGAAATGCGCCGGGCTCGCGAAATTTGCAAGCTCCATTATGGGAATATAGCGAAAGGGGTGCGGACATTTTTTTAGACACCCACACCCAACTCCTTTCTGTACTGCTTAA
>CAYLRF010000071.1:0-6866 GCA_964385995.1 uncultured Faecalimonas sp. | reverse complement strand
CGCTCTATCCTGCTGAGCTACTGGGACATATGCAATTTTTCGGGGACTCGCCGGAAACACTTTATCGGCGAAGCTCTGCATTTCCCCGACGATCGGCACGGGCCCCGACGGCTTCATATTATATGCGATTATCGGCCAAAAAGAAAGATACTATTTTTCACGGGAAGAAAAGAGTCCGTGGAGCGTGAGATATTGTCGCCTGTATTTTTTCGTGTTAAAATGCGAATGAGCGAGGGGGGATATTTGTGAAAATACAGGAATCCGCCGAAAATTATCTGGAAACGATACTTGTGCTTAGCTTAAGGAACACGTATGTCCGATCTGTAGACATCGCGGCTGAGCTGGGCTTTTCAAAGCCCAGCGTCAGTGTCGCGATGAAAAATCTGCGTCAAAGCGGTCACATCACCGTGAGTCCCGAAGGCTACATACAGCTGACGGACAAAGGGCGCGAAGTGGCGGAAATGATCTACGGCCGCCACACCACGCTTTCCAAGTGGCTGACCGGATTGGGCGTCGATCCGCGCGTCGCGGCGGAGGACGCGTGCCGCATCGAACACGTCATCAGCGCCGAGAGCTTCGAGGCGATAAAAAAACACGCGAACACGCTTCGGGAGACGAACACCCTTAAGGAGACGGTCGTCAGTTAATCTTCGCGCCCTGTTCCAACGCGAGCGTGACGGTAGTCGCGTCGCAGACTTCGGCGGGGCCGTAGTACTGGATGGCTCCGGGATAGAGATAACATGTGTCCGCCGCCCATTTGTCCCGGCGCTCAGCGAAGTATTTAAACGGCGCTCCGTCAAGTTCCACCAGCGCTTTCTTTATGACCGGCTTATCCTCGCCGCGCCGTCTTTCCATGTTCATCATCTTCGTTATCGGCATACCGCCGGCCTGCCATTCGTCGGCGGGCGCGGCAAGGTTCGAGATCTTCGAAAGGTACCCCGTGTATCCGTACTCAATCAGCATAAAGGCGTTATAACCAAGCGAGTAGCAATAATCCGCGTCGAAATTGGAAGGGAACGCGCATCTGCCCTCGTAGCCGAAGAAATGGTGCTGCACCGAGAATTTGCCCTTGTAAGTGCCGGCGGCTTTGCGGCGTTTAAGTTCCTCTTTCACAAGTTCCGAGAAGAGTTTCTCGGATTCAATGAGGGACACCTGCACATTTCCGTGAGGATCACGCTCCAGAAAAAGCTGTTTTTGTATCGTATCCGGAAGCAGAGCGAAGACAGCCATTGAGTTCTGGGTAAGACCGTCCTCGATAAAAGCGTATTTTTCTTCCCATGAAGAAAGCGCGGCAAACTTTTCTCCCGCGTCGCCCGCGAGCAGTTCGTTTATTTCGCGAATCAAAGCCGCGAATTCCGGTATGAACTCGACTATGCCCTCGGGGATGATGGCCACGCCGAAATTCATGCCTTTTGCGGCTCTTTTTTCCACCGAGTCCGCGATGATATTCGTAATCTGCGTGAGCGACTGTTTTTTCGCGGCCGCTTCCTCTGAGATAAGGCAGATGTTCGGCTGCGTCTTGAGAGCGCATTCGAGTGCCACGTGAGAGGCGGAGCGCCCCATCACTTTGATAAAGTGCCAGTATTTCTTCGCCGAATTCGCGTCACGCTCGATATTTCCTATAAGCTCGCTGTAAGTCTTTGTCGCCGTGTCAAAGCCGAACGAACACTCGATGTCGTCATTTTTAAGGTCGCCGTCGATGGTTTTCGGGCAGCCGATGACCTGCACGCCTATATTATTCGCGGCGAAATATTCCGCGAGTACGGCGGCGTTCGTGTTGGAATCGTCGCCGCCTATGATGACGATGGCGTTAATACCGTGTTTTTCGCATACCTTCGCGGCGATGTCAAATTGATCCTTTGTCTCCAGCTTGGTCCGTCCGGAGCCGATAATGTCGAAGCCGCCCGTGTTTCTGTAACGATTTATGAATTCGTCGTCGAAAATGACATAATCGTCATCCAAAAGTCCGGACGGGCCGCCTTTAAAACCGTAGAGCACATTGTCGTCGCCCGCTGCCTTCAGCGCGTCATACAGACCGCATATGACATTGTGACCGCCGGGAGCCTGTCCGCCCGAGAGGATGACGCCCACGGCCAGCCGCTTTTTCTCCGCCGTATTCGTTCCCGTTACGAAGCGTATTTCCTGCTTTCCGAAAATGTTCGGGAAAAGCGCCGCGATTTTCTCTCCGTCCGCCGCGCTTGCCGTACTTTCGCCTTCCCGCACACCGATATTTTCCATGCCGGCGCGAAGCGTCGCGGGAAGCTTCGGGGCGTACCCGTACCTTGCCTGTTGTAACGATGAAATCTCCATGGATAAACTCCTTTCTTTTTGCACCATCCGATTCACGTTCGGGAGGCGGTTTTTGAAACACAACATGCGGATCCGCCGTTTTTCAGGCGCGGATACCGGAAGGTTCCCGCACGCTCGTCTTAAAGCCGCGCACCTTGCCTATTTTAACACGTTTGGGCGGGGTGTAAATAATAAAATGCCGTGTTGATCGTCAGAGTAAATCTGTTCGTTAATCGTCAAAGTAAACGCAGCCCTTTTGCGCGACACTGCCTGCGGTTACTTAAGACGAACGAAGGCGCCCAATTTACTCTGATGAATGAAGGTGGTGCATTTACTCTCACGAAAGACACCCCGGGCAACCGATCTTCGCCGTGGCAAGCACCCGCCTGCGCGGAGCACGTAAAGCGAGAATAGAGGGCTTGGCCACATTTACAAGCACAAACACCCGCTTGCGCGGAGGGCGTAAAGCGAGTATAATGCGGAAGTGACTTCACGGGGGCGTAGCTCAGTTGGGAGAGCGATGCGTTCGCAACGCATAGGTCAAGGGTTCGAGTCCCTCCGTCTCCATTTCCCCGATATTTACGCGGTCGGTTCGGCGTTTGAAAAAATGCTTGAAATATCGGGAGCTTCTTAGTACAATCTATTTCGTTTGGAAAGTATGGGATGCAGTAAAAAAAGGAGAAGAGGAGGGCATCATAAGATGGCAGTAAAAGTAGCGATTAACGGTTTCGGACGCATAGGAAGGCTCGCGTTCAGGCAGATGTTCGGCGCGGAAGGATATGAAGTGGTGGCGATTAACGACCTCACATCCCCGAAGATGCTGGCGCATTTGCTCAAATACGATTCTTCTCAGGGCAGATACGCTCTGGCGGACAAGGTATCAAGCACGGATGATTCCATCATCGTGGACGGCAAAGAGATTAAGATTTACGCGATCGCGAACGCCGAGGAGCTTCCCTGGGGAAAGATCGGCGTGGACGTGGTACTGGAGTGCACGGGATTTTACACTTCCAAGGCAAAGGCCGAGGCTCATATCAAGGCCGGCGCGAGAAAAGTGGTCATCTCCGCGCCCGCGGGCAATGATCTGCCGACCATCGTTTACAATGTAAATCACAAGACACTTAGACCCGAGGACACCGTGATTTCGGCGGCTTCCTGCACGACGAACTGCCTCGCTCCGATGGCTGACGCTTTAAATAAGCGCGCTCCCATCAAGTCGGGTATTATGTGCACGATTCACGCTTACACGGGCGATCAGATGACACTCGACGGGCCGCAGAGGAAGGGCGATTTGAGAAGGTCCCGCGCCGCGGCGGTCAACATCGTGCCGAACAGCACGGGCGCAGCGAAGGCTATCGGGCTTGTCATCCCCGAGTTAAACGGCAAGCTTATCGGCGCTGCACAGCGTGTGCCCACCCCTACGGGTTCGACCACGATCCTTACGGCTGTCGTGGAGGGAAATGTGACGAAGGAAGAGATCAACGCTGCCATGAAGGCCGCCGCGACGGAGTCATTCGGTTACAATGAAGACGAGATCGTATCCAGCGATATCATCGGCATGAGGTACGGCTCACTTTTTGACGCGACACAGACGATGGTTCTGCCGCTTGATAACGGAACCACTCAGGTGCAGGTAGTTTCATGGTATGATAATGAGAACTCCTACACCAGTCAGATGGTAAGGACGATCAAGTATTTCGCGGAGTTGTCATAATTTAAGCCGCGTGTTATTAAAAGCGGCGTGCGAGCCGCGGATGTCAGGAACGCACGTTGTCCGCGTAAGAGGGCGAGCGGCTTACCGCGTATGTCGACCGTCATCTCAGGCAATCTACGAAAGTATCCGCGCGGGAGGGCAGGCGGCTTGGGAAAATGAATGCCAACAGCTTTTCGCAGGTGGACAGTTTCGCGCGGGAGGGTGAGCGGCGGGTGCGTATGAGATAAGGCGCGGCGCAGTCGCGGCAGGTAACGTATTTTAATGAAAGAAACGCGGAATTCGGGAAAGGTTCGGTCGGGACAGGGATCGGACCTTTTCTTTTAGTGAAGTGAAAAGGCCTGTCGAAAATGATGAAGGTTTGAGGGCCGCGCTTTTAAGATCACGCGGCTGACACTAAAGGCGGCGCGGCGGAGGTTTAAGGGTCAAGTCAGTTAGAGCGGCCGCGAGGCTGACGCGGGAGGCGCGGCAGGAAAGAGGTAATTTATGTTAAATAAGAAGACAGTGGATGACATCAATGTCAAGGGACTTAAGGTGCTGGTAAGATGCGATTTCAACGTGCCTATGGCGGATGGGAAAATCACGGATGAAAACCGGCTGGTGGCGGCTCTTCCCACGATCAGAAAATTGATCTCGGACGGAGGCAGGGTTATCCTCTGCTCACATATGGGAAAACCCAAAGGCGAGCCGAAGCCCGAGCTTTCGCTTCGTCCCGTGGCGGGGCGCCTGTCCGAGCTTTTGGGACAGAAAGTGACGTTCGCGCCGGATGACAATGTGGTCGGAGAACACGCGAGGGCGGCGGTGGCGGCGATGAAAGACGGCGACGTGGTCCTTCTGGAAAATACCCGTTACAGAGCCGAGGAGACTAAGAACGAGGACGGATTCAGCAGGGAGCTCGCGTCGCTTTGCGACGTATTTGTGGATGACGCGTTCGGTACGGCGCACAGAGCGCATTGTTCCAACGTCGGCGTGACAAAGTACGTGGACACCTGCGCGGTAGGTTATCTCATGCAAAAAGAGATAGATTTTTTGGGAAATGCCGTTGACAATCCGAAGCGTCCGTTCGTTGCCATCCTCGGCGGCTCAAAGGTGTCAAGCAAGATATCGGTCATCGAGAATCTGCTGGAGAAAGTGGACACACTCATCATAGGCGGCGGCATGGCGTATACCTTCGCCAAGGCGCAGGGCGGAAGTGTCGGGGATTCGCTTCTGGAGGAAGATTATTGCGGATACGCGCTCGACATGATAAAGAAGGCCGAAAATCGCGGCGTGAAGCTTATGTTGCCCACCGACACGGTGATCGCCGATTCGTTCTCCAATGACGCGAACACGAAGGTGGTCGCCTGCGGGGAAATACCGGACGGCTGGCAGGGACTTGACATAGGCCCCGAGACGGCAAGACTTTACGCAAAAGCCGTAAAGACGGCGAAAACCGTGGTCTGGAACGGACCCATGGGGTGCTTTGAGATGCCTAAGTTCGCGGCCGGGACCGAGGCGGTCGCGAAGGCTCTTTCGGAAACCGACGCGGTGACGATCATAGGCGGAGGAGATTCCGCGGCCGCGGTAAATCAATTGGGATACGGCGATAAGATGACGCATATTTCCACGGGCGGCGGCGCCTCACTGGAATTTCTGGAAGGGAAGGAACTTCCGGGCGTAGCGGCGGCTGACGATAAATAAAGCGCTTTTAAGGAGGGAATTAAGATTATGGCAAGGAAAAAGATAATAGCGGGCAACTGGAAGATGAACAAGACGCCGAGCGAGGCACTGGCGCTCATAGAGGAGTTAAAACCGCTCGTTAAGACAGACGACGCCGACGTGGTATTCTGCGTGCCGGCGATAGACATTATCCCGGCTGTCGAGGCTGTGAAAGGGACGAATATACGTATCGGCGCCGAGAATATGTATTTCGAGGAAAAAGGCGCATACACGGGCGAGATTTCCCCGGCCATGCTGACTGACGCCGGAGTAGAGTATGTCATCATCGGACATTCGGAGAGAAGGCAGTATTTCGCCGAAACGGACGAGACGGTGAATCTCAAGGTGAGGAAGGCCTTCGAACACGGGTTAATCCCCATAATCTGCTGCGGAGAGACGCTCACTCAGCGCGAGCAGGGAGTAACGATAGATTTCATCCGTCAGCAGATAAAGATCGCTTTTCTGGGCGTGACAGCCGAACAGGCGGGAAAGGCCGTTATCGCCTATGAACCCATCTGGGCGATAGGTACCGGCAAGGTCGCGACCGCGGATCAGGCCGAGGAAGTATGCGGGGCCATACGCGAATGTGTAGGCGAACTCTACGGCGGTGAGACAGCGGAAGCCATCCGCATACAGTACGGCGGATCGGTTTCGGCTTCAAGCGCGGCGGAGCTTTTCGCGCAGCCTGATATCGACGGAGGTCTCGTGGGCGGCGCGGCGCTTAAGGCGGATTTCGGGAAAATAGTAAACTATAAGTAGCTTCTTTGATGGCGGAGTATTCTTTAGCGGCGTCCCGCTCTGATCCTGCTCTGACTTCTGACCTGTCAGTGCCTGTCAGCGCGGGACGCGTTTTTTTGCCCGAAAATCACGCGAAGCAGTTTCCGCGGCAGGCCACACGGCGCGCGAAAACAGCCAAAACACGCCGGGCACATCGCCATACGGTGTGTGAAAGTCACGAGTCGGGAGTCACTACCCGGCAGCGCTTCTTGTAAAAGGCAACGCCGTATTCGATTACCCGGTCCACGCCCTCGTCGTAAAGGACGGCGGCATAATCCCTGCTCTTTATCTGCTCTAATGCGGCCTTCGCGTACCGGTCAAGCTGCCCGTCTGGAGCGTACTTTACTTCTATGACTATCCCGTGATCTCCCTCTTCCGGCACGATTATGAT
>CAYLRF010000070.1:0-6973 GCA_964385995.1 uncultured Faecalimonas sp. | reverse complement strand
TCTCTGGAACCCGGGATTATCACCGAGCGCTTTGTCGAACGGCTCTCGAAGGCGGGTAAGATATGTCCGCATTTTCATCTGTCTTTGCAAAGCGGGTGCGACGCGACCTTAAAAAGGATGAACAGGCATTATACATCCGGTGAATATATGCGAAAATGCCGCCTTTTGCGGGAATATTTCGACGATCCGGCACTCACGACCGATGTGATCGCGGGATTTCCGGGGGAGAGTGAGGAGGATTTTCGCGAGTCGATGGCTTTTATAGACAGCGTCGACTTCTACGAGACGCATATTTTTAAGTATTCAAGGCGCGACGGCACTGCGGCGGCGCAAATGGAGGGGCAGATAGCGGAGGAAGAGAAGACTCGCAGAAGCGCGCTGCTTTCGGAGCTTGACCGTAAGAAGCGAATGATGTTCGAGGCAAGGCATGTGGGGAAAAATGTCGAGGTGCTGGTAGAGGAGCGAATTTTAAGAGACAAAAAGTACCGGCAGGTCGGGCATACACGCGAGTATATGCCGGTCGGCATACTTTCGGATGAGGATCTGCGGGGCCGGACGGTAAACGTGCTCCTTGAGGACGGGAGGAAAGATGACGCCCGCGCGGTGATATTTAGAAAGTAGGGCGCGGCGGGAAAGAGGAAAGAATGGACAGGAAGACACAGACTCAATTTTTCAATTTCGAGGGATTGCAGCAGTTTCAGGTGGCAAAAATACTGGAGGACGTATACCGAGCCCTCCGCGAAAAGGGATACAATCCCGTAAGCCAGATCGTGGGATATATCATGTCGGGAGATCCCACCTATATCACGGGCCACAACGGCGCCAGAACACTCATTTCGAAGGTCGAAAGAGATGAGCTGGTGGAGGAAATGCTGCGTTCCTACATCGAAAGCCACGGTTGGGATTAAAAGCGGGCGATTTTAAAATGAGAGTGATGGGACTGGATTTCGGATCAAAGACCGTCGGCGTGGCGGTAAGCGACGCGCTCGGCATCACGGCGCAGGGCGTCGAGACGGTAAGGCGCACGGATGTCGACGATCTTAGGGCGACCCTCGACAGGCTCCTTTCTCTCACGAAGGAATATGACATAGGTAAAATCGTCACGGGTCTTCCGAAAAACATGGACGGTTCCGTGGGAGCGTGGGCGGAAAAAGTCATATCTTTCGCGAAAAAAGTCGAAAAGAAAACAGGGCTTCCCGTAATCATGTGGGATGAGAGGCTTACTTCCGTCGCCGCCAAGAAAGTCCTGATCGAGGGCGGCGTGAGAAGAGAAAAGAGAAAACAGCACATCGATAAAATCGCGGCGGTTTTTATTTTGCAGGGATATCTGGATTCGCAAAGGCTGAGTTTTTAGGAAAACGCGGGTCAAACGCGCGGGAGTATATACATTATGGGTAAGCTTACATTTACGGTGGACGGCCACGATGAGTGCGAAGAATTTTATGTGCTGGAGCAGACTAGGATAAACGGGGAGACGTATCTGCTGGTGGCGGACTCATCCGAGGACGGCGCGAACGCGATGATCCTTAAAGATAAGAGCGATAAAAATGACCCGGAAGCTCTCTACGAGACTGTAGAGGATGAAAATGAGGTCGCCGCCTTATCCAAAGTGTTTGAAGAGCTCTTAGACGATGTGAAAATCGAGACCTGAGCTCTATCCGGATGTGAGATGTGGCATGAGGGAGACGTATGGGAGAGTAGGCGCGTTTAGAGATTACAGCCGCAATCAGGCAAATAGTCAAAACCCGGGAGCTGTATGAAAGCGGGCGCGTTGAGAGTGACCGACGAATCGAAATCAGGAAGCACAAAATTTAGAAACCATTGATCCGCGGCATGCCATTCTGCCGATGGAAAAAAGGGTTCGTTTGCCCGCCAAATATGATGATGAAGTGGGGAAGGGGCCACACGGAATTCGAATATCGGGGCAGGACCCGGGGAGTGCAGCGCCAAACAAACCGCAGTATCACTTTCTGCCCGACATCATGTAATAAGAGACGGCGTAATAAGATTAGGAGATTGGGTGAATTTTGAGTAAGAGAAAGAAGAAACAGTCTAAATTAAAGATAATACCGCTGGGCGGTTTGGAACAGATAGGCTTAAATATCACGGTTTTCGAGTATGAGGACAGCATAGTCGTAGTGGACTGCGGACTGGCGTTCCCGGAAGACGACATGCTCGGGATAGACCTTGTCATACCGGATATTTCCTACCTTAAGGACAATGAAGAGAAAGTAAAAGGTTTCGTTTTCACACACGGTCATGAGGATCATATCGGCGCTCTCGCTTACGTGCTGCGAGACATAAACGTACCGCTGTACGCCACGCGGCTCACCATGGGCGTCATAGAAAAAAAGCTTGAGGAGCACAAAATGCTCTCAAGCACCGCAAGAAACGTGGTTTCCTACGGCGATACGGTGACATTGGGCAAATTTAACGTCGAATTTATAAGAACGAATCACAGCATACAGGACGCGGCGGCTCTTGCCATTTACTCGCCCGCCGGCACTGTTATTCACACCGGGGATTTCAAGGTGGATTACACGCCCGTGTTCGGCGACGCGATCGATCTGCAGCGCTTCGCCGAGATCGGGAAGGCGGGGGTCCTCGCCATGATGTCCGACAGCACAAACGCGGAAAGGCCGGGATTTACCATGTCGGAGCGGACGGTGGGGCTTACGTTCGACCATCTCTTTGCAGAATACTGCGATCACAGACTAATCATCGCCACATTCGCGTCCAATGTCGACCGTGTGCAGCAGATCATAAATTCCGCCCGCAAATACGGACGCAAGGTAGTGGTGGAAGGTCGCAGCATGGTAAATATCATCGACACCTCCCGAAAACTCGGATATCTTAAGATACCAGCGGATACGCTTATAGAGACGGAAGCGCTCGGACATTTCCCCGATGAGAAGACGGTCATCATCACTACGGGAAGCCAGGGAGAGTCGATGGCGGCTCTTTCACGGATCGCCGCCGACCTGCATAAGAGAGTACAGATAAAGCCGGGCGACGTGGTCATATTAAGCTCCAATCCCATTCCCGGAAATGAAAAGGCAGTCTCCCGCGTGATAAACGAACTGAGCGAAAAAGGCGCGAAGGTTATCTTTCAGGACGCGCACGTATCGGGACACGCCTGTCAGGAGGAGCTGAAGCTCATTTATTCGCTGGTGAAACCGAAATACGCGATTCCGGTGCACGGAGAATACAGACATTTGACGGCAAACGCGCTTATAGCCGAGGCTCTCGGCATACCGCGATCGAATATTTTCATCCTGAAAGCGGGAGACGTGCTTGAGATGGACTCTCACGGCGCGAAGATAACCGACAAGGTGCAGACGGGATCGATAATGGTGGACGGCTTAGGCGTCGGGGACGTGGGAAATGTCGTGCTGCGCGACAGACAGCATTTGGCCGAGAACGGCATACTTATCGTGGTACTCTCATTGGAAAAAGGCACGGGAAGGGTGCTGGCGGGTCCGGAAATTATCTCCCGGGGATTCGTATATGTGAAGGAATCCGAAAGCCTGATGGATGAGGCAAAGGCGGTGCTTGTCTCGGCTCTGGAGGACGCGCCGCTCGGGAAGGGAGCCGACAGGGGTAAATTAAGGCTCATAATCCGTGACGCCATGGGGGATTTCATGTGGAAACGGACGATGAGAAGGCCTATGATCCTTCCCGTCATCATGGATATCCCGCCGCAGTAAAAAGATGGGAAAAATTATGGAAAACGGCCCGCCGGAGGATCGCGTGGCGACATTTTTAGAATCCATGCAATCTGACGCGAGCGGACTTTTGGGTGATATCGAAAGAGAGGCCGTCCGCGCGCACATTCCCGTTATTTGCCGGGAAATGCAAAGCCTTCTTCGGGTGCTTCTCGCCATAGTAAGGCCAAGGCGCATACTCGAGGTGGGGACGGCGGTCGGGTTCTCGGCGTTATTTATGTGCGAGCATTCACCGGAGGATTGTCTTATAACCACGATTGAAAAAGATGAAAAAAGGCTCGCCGTCGCTTTGGAAAATTTCAGGAGAGCGGGAAAGGCGGAGCGGATCACGGCCGTTTGCGGAGACGCCGCCGAAGTTTTAAAAGGTATCGGGGGCGAGTTTGATTTTATCTTCATGGACGCCGCCAAGGGACAGTACGTCACTTATCTGCCGTATGTGGTGCGGCTTCTTGCCGCGCGGGGAGTGCTTTTAAGCGATAATATATTAAGGGACGGGGAAATTCTGATGTCCAGATACGCCCTTCCCACAAGGGAGCGCACGACACACGCCCGTCTTCGCGAGTATCTGCGCGAGCTTACAACCTGCGGCCTTCTTGAAAGCACGCTGCTTCCCATAGGAGACGGCGCCGCCATATCGGTAAGAACTTTACCGCTCGACAGCGCGAAAGTGGAGACACAAACGGACAGTAGCTCTCAATCAGAACAGAAAGAAGAGGCTGATTGTTGCCGGGAGGCAGTATTCGGGCAGTCTAGGGGTGGCGGGCAAACGAACCATTTGCCCCACCGGCAGGAGGGCATGTAGCGGGTCAAAGGTTTCTGCCGTGATATCGCGATATTATGTTTGTGTTTGCGGTTTTGATTTATCGGACAGCCGCGCGTGGCGTACGCGCTTAAGGAGAAAATATGTCGCATCGCCCCGAACTTTTGATACCGGCGGGGAGTCCACAGGTTTTTAAAATAGCCGTCGCTTACGGCGCGGACGCGGTTTACATAGGCGGCGAGAAATTCGGCCTTCGCGCGAAAGCGAGAAATTTCACCGTCGGCGAGATAGAAGAGGCCGTCGCCTTCGCCCACGAAAAAGGCGTAAAAGTCTATGTCACGGTAAATATCCTGGCGCGAAACGACGACCTTCCGGAATTAACGGGTTATCTTCGTGAGCTTGAAAGGATCCGTCCGGACGCTCTTATCATCGCAGATCCCGCGGTATTTGAGATCGCGGGACAAGTCTCCCCTCACATAAAAAGACATATAAGCACGCAGGCCGGAAGCACAAATTACGCAAGCTTTAATTTCTGGCGTAAGATGGGAGCAAGCCGTGTGGTCGCCGCCAGGGAATTGTCGTTGGATGAGATAAGGCAGATCCGCTCTCACGTGCCGGATGATTTGCAAATAGAGGCTTTCGTGCACGGCGCGATGTGCGTCTCATACTCCGGACGATGTCTTTTAAGCAATTATCTTTCGTCCAGAGACGCGAATCACGGCGAGTGTTCTCACCCGTGCCGCTGGAAATACGCTCTCATGGAGGAGACGAGGCCCGGCGAATACATGCCCGTCTTCGAAGATGAAGATTCCACATATATTTTAAGTTCCAAGGATCTTTGTATGATAGATCACATACCGGAAATGACAGAGGCCGGCATTGACAGCTTTAAGGTAGAGGGGCGCATGAAATCCGCGCTGTATGTCGCCACTGTGACCCGGGCCTACCGCGCCGCCATCGACGATTACATGAAGGATCCCGCGCTGTACGCCAAGCGGCTGCCCTTATATCGAAGGCAGGTTGCAGGTTGCGCGGGAAGACCGTTTTCGACGGGATTTTATTTCGGAAAGCCCGATGAGTCCTCTCAAATATACGGGCCGTATAACTGCGGGGCCGAGCCGGTTTATCTGGGGACCGTCTCGGATACTTATGACGGTCTTTGCGTCATCGAGCAGAAAAATAAGTTTTCAGTCGGAGACACGGTAGAGCTTATAAAACCGAACGGACAAAATCTCACGGCGGTCGTAAAAAGTATCACGGCCGGGGACGGCGCCGCGCTTGAGAGCGCTTCACACGCGGGAGAAAAGCTTACGGTGGATATCGGCGTTCGCGCCGAAAAGTACGATATCCTAAGAAGTGTCCCTGAAGCTGAAACAAAGGAAAATAAGAACGGCAAATAAGAACGGTAAACTAAGAACGGGAAATGAGAAAAGCGGACATGCGCGTCGGCGATCCGTTCGGATGATGCGGGTATGATAAGTCTTAAGAAAAAGCGGAGACAGACCGATATGCCTGACGGCAACAGAATTTTAGATAAAATCAATCGTGGCGACGCGCATAAGAGAAAGAGGGTAGTCTTGATATGCGCCGTATCCGCCGCGGCCATAGCGATCATATGCGTTTTTGTCATCCTTGCGGTAAGGCACGCGGGCAAGGAGAAGACGCGGGATAACGTTTCCTTTACCGGAGACGCGAAGTATGACCCCGAAAATGCCGATCTTTCGCGAGAAGAAGGCAGCGAGGTTGACGCTTCTTTGCTCATCAGGGGGAAAGATCGGGCGAACGGGATCGACGTGTCCAAATGGCAGGGAAGCCGAGGAGGAGGCGCTCTGGACCGCGCGGGCGATAGCGGGATACAGTATATCTTATCCGGTCGTCTATGACTGCGAGGGATACGGCGACGCCGAAAGCCGCATGCATGACGTCGGAAAGAAGGAGAGGACCGCGAACGCCGTATCTTTCCTCGGCAAAATCTCAGATGAAGGATATGACGCCATGTTCTATTCGGCGGCCGATAAGATGAGCTCGAACGCCGACTGGGACATGGCAAAGATCGAGAAAGATTACATGATATGGGTGGCGAGATATCCGGACGATCCGAGACCCGACAGGGACGCTCCCGATTACGACCGCGTTTTTCACGCGTGGCAATATACCAATCAGGGTAGGGTGGACGGAATTTTTGGTAACGTCGATCTTGACGTCTCATATTTCACACGAAAGAGAGCCGAACCGAGAGATATGAGCGCGGTCCCGAAGACTCCGGCGAAGGCGCCGCTTACCGATGAAGAGAAGATTTACCGGTCCGTGAACGAGACTGTCACGGCGAAGGACGAGACGAATCTGCGGACAAAGCCGTCCACTTCGGATTCGGAGGTCGTTTATATGCTGAAAAAAGGCGAATACGTGAAGCGCGTAGGCATAAATAAGGCGACAGGCTGGTCGAAACTCATTTACAACGGACAGACTGTATACGCGGTTACGAGTT
>CAYLRF010000069.1:0-7554 GCA_964385995.1 uncultured Faecalimonas sp. | reverse complement strand
GGGGTTGACAGAGTCGGTGAGATCGCTTTTCATGCTTGACAGACAGACAGACAGACAGACAGACAGACAGACAGACTAGTCTTTTTGTCCGCGGTTTTTCGCGCCTTGCCGGTGCGTCTTTTATATTTATAAATCAGAGCACTTTTGCCTATTTACGGGGCAGGAGTGCTTTTTTATTTGCGTAAATCCGCGCAAATCCCTTTCGGGACGTGGAAAATCTCGAGGGATTAAAAGCGCCCAGGCACCCGGGATAAACCCGCTTCCGCTACTGCCTTACGAGATGAAAGGCGGATCGGGAGAGAAAAGTTAGGAGGCATACATGACAAAGACAAATGAAACAGCGAAAAAAAAGAAAAAAGTTCCGGTGCTTCCGTATTTTCTTATGCTTCCGGCGTTTGTCTTATTCGCGACATTTTCTTTTTATCCTTTTATGAAGACTTTTATCGACTCGTTTTCCGTGACCGATGAGATCGGCAGGTGGCTCGGATGGGCGGGTCTGGATAACTGGAAAAATATGGCAAACGACCCGCATTTTTGGAAGATCATAGGAAACACCTTTATCTTCGCGGGGATGAATCTGGTCCTCACCTTTGTCTCGGCGATGATCCTCGCGATCCTGGGCTGTAAGAGAGGGAAGGGGCAGAAGATCGTGACCACACTCTACGCGCTGCCGCTTGCCATTTCGCATACCGCGGCCTCGGCCGTATGGATCATGATGTTTGACCTGCCGGAAAAGGGCGGCTTCATAAACTCGGTATTGGGCACGAGATGGTACTGGCTTTTGGAGCCGAAGACCGCCATGCTTTGTGTCGCCATAGTGACGAGCTGGTCGCATGTGGCGGGTTCGTATCTGTATCTGCTCGCGGGTTTCAGGAATGTCTCGGATGAGCTTTTGGAGGCCGCCACGTTAGACGGGGCGAACGGTTTCGTAAAGGCGACGAAGATCATGGTGCCCATAGCCTCGCCGCAGATATTCTTCGTGCTCTTTTTATCGCTGGTGACGGCGTTTAAGACCTTCACGCAGATAAAGCTGCTCACGGGCGGCGGTCCGAATTACGCCACGACCACCATCACGACGGAGATATACAGCAAGGCGATGAATACGGGTATGTTCGAGATCGCGTGCTGCTACTCGGTGATCCTTTTCGTCATCATCTTTTTGGTAACGCGGATCCAGTTCTTCTTCGAGAAGAAGTTCGTATTTTATCAATAAAGAGCAAAAACCGCCGGATACGCATTTGAAAGGATTTATGCGACCATGTCAAAGAGAGTGAAATACAATATATCCCTTATCTTTAAAATACTGGTGGGGCTTCTCATCATTTTCCCGCTCGTCGTCACCGTGATCCTAAGCTTCCAGTCAAACGGAGAGATAGACAGCCTGCCGTTTAACCTGTTCACGAAAAACCCGACTTTGGAAAACTATATCTTCGCGGTCACGAATTACGACATACCGATGCTGCTGCGCAATACTTTCATCGTCATACTCATCACCATACCGACACAGATCTTAGTCAGCGCGCTTTGCGCCTACGCGGTCGCGCATTTTGACTTTCCTTTTAAGAAGGCGCTCTTCGCGGTTATTCTCACGGTCATGATGATACCCGGTGAGACGACCATCATGTCAAATTACGGCACAGTGCAGCGGATGGGACTTATGGACACGTTCTTCGGCATAAGTATCGTAAGTCTCGTAAATGTATCGGGCGTGTTCATGCTGAGGCAACACATGATGACCTTGCCGAACGAGCTGTGGGAGGCGGCCAAGGTCGACGGCTGCGGCGATATGCGGTATTTCGTATCCGTCGTGCTTCCGCTTAGTAAGTCAATCATAGCCGCCCTTACCCTTACGAGCTTTATAGGTACGTACAACTCTTATTTCTGGCCGCTTCTTGTCACCACGAAGCCGGAGCGCATGACCATCCCCGTAGGTCTCGCCCAGATAATGATAGACGCGAATCTGTACCCGGGCTACGTGTTCGCGGCCACTGCCATCAGCATGGTGGTACCGCTTCTTATATACATCTTCGGAGTGGATCAGATCGTGGCGGGCATGACGGCGGGAGCGCTGAAGAGTTAGGCGCGAAAAAATCGGGCAAATGTCGTATGAGCGGCGTTAAAGCCAAGGTATCACTTCCGACACGGCGTCGGTAGAGGAAAAATAATAACAGAAGGAGGAAGGAAAGGATGAAGATGAAGAAAGTTACAAGATGGCTGGCCCTTTTGCTGGCGGCGGTCATGACCTGTTCGCTGCTTGCGGGCTGCGGGAAGAAGAAAGACAGCGGTAAGGATTCGGACAGTTCGAAGACGGAGAGCGCGGATAAGGGTGAAAGTAGCGAAGGCTTAGGCGGCACAAAGAAGATCACATTCTGGTGCGGATATTCCTCGAATCATTTCAAACCCACGCAGGAGCTTGTGAAGCGTTTTAATCAGAGCCAGAGTAAGTACAGGGTGGAGATCATGAACCGCGGCTCGACGGGTGAAATGCGCACGTCGCTTTTGGGCATGAATAAGAAATCATATCCGTCGCTTATCACCGGCACCCCGCTTACCATAGCACAGTACGCCGATCTGAACTTCATAGCTATGCTTCAGCCGTATCTGGACGCGGATCCCGATAAGTGGACGGAGGATTTCTACGATGTGGTCCGCACTTCATACTGCGACCGCGACGGCAACATGGTCGGCTCTCCCATAGGCGTCAGCATGACAGGCTACGGCGTGAACATGAGCGTCCTAAAGAAGATGGGTTATACCGAGGAGCAGGTAAGATCCTTCAGCTTCGAAAAGATAGCCCAGGTGGCGACCGAAGCCGTGAAGCAAAAATCCACGACGGGAATCACCTACGGACTCACAAGCTCCGGCGGCGCCGATTTGCATGACATGCTGAGGATACAGGGAATCGACATCGTCGACAATGAGAACGGATTCAAGGCGTTTCCGACCAAGTCGCTGATCAATGAGGGAAATACGAAGGCCTACATAGAAAAGTACGCGAAGATCATACAGCAGCTTTCGCGTGACAAGGTCCTTCACAAGTCGCTTAACATCAACGACCTCGGTTCGGAGTTTCGCGCCGGGAAGATTCTTTTCTGGAAGAATACGAACTCGTACTTCTATGACGCCGTCATCACCGGGACTAAGCCGGGCTTTGAGTATACGTTTATCCCCACTCCGGGCCTGGACGATAGCGCGAAGTTTAAGGGCCAGTGCTTAAGCGAAGGAACGGGTATGTTCATATGCAATACGGGCGACAAGGAAGAAATGCAGGGCGCCTATGAATTTATCAAGTTCTGCGCGAAGACGGAGAGTCAGGAATACTGGTGCACTCACAACAGCTACGTGCCTTATACGAAGGCGGCGGCGGCTTCCACGGTCATACAGGATTGGCAAAATAAGAACTTCCCTTCGGGAAAGATCGTAAACGACGTGCTTTTAAACACGTCAAAGGACTGCACGGGCACATACGCTCCTTTGGGCGACGAACTTTTAAACGCGCTGGGAGATGTCATAAGCTCGCTTATTACCGATCCCGATTCCGACATAAACACGACGATAGAAAATGCCGACTACAGGTTAAACGTCGCGATTACGACTTACGCGAAGAGACTTAAGACGTCGGGACGAAAGTAGACTGAAAGTCGGTGATGAAGATGAAGTTATAAAAGCCGGCCGGTGATGAAGATGAATTTATCGGGCGGTTCCCCTGATTTCCGCGAAATCTGAGAGATCGTGCGGGAATCGCAAAACGCGCGGTTCGGAGCAATCCGCGACACTGCGTAAAAAGATGTCGGGGATATAAGTAATATCATAAAAATTCTCAGGGTAGAAAGGAAGGTGTGAAGATGAGGCGCGGATTAAGAAGGATACTTTGTCTGCTTCTGGCGCTGCTTATGCTGGCGGCGGCGGGCTGCGGCAAGACGGCAGGGAAAGATAAGACCGCCGGAAAGGATTCCGATGTCGCGCAAAGCGACGAAAGCGGTGATTCGGAGGGCGGCGAAGATTCGTCGGATGATTACGGCGCGGAAGAGGAAGAGCTTTCATATGAGGAATATGTAAAGACCGAGTATCAGTATCGCGATATCCTGACGGACAGGAAGAATATCGAGGGGAAATTCGCTGCGTTCTTTCTGCGTTCCGACACGACGCTTGAGAATCTCACGGAGACCAGCCATTCGGGCGACGGAAATCTCCTCATAGCTCCCGACGGCACGGTTATGCTGATAGACTGCAATTTCGAGGGCATAAACGGCTACATAGTGGACTTCATAAAGCGGCTCGGGATAGATACGATCGATATTTTCATGGCCTCTCATCCGCACCGCGATCACATAGGAGGCTGGAAGGCGATCTTTGATAATTTCACCGTGAAGAGAGTCATAACGAATAAGTCCACGCAGTATACGAAGCCCATGCAAGGCGGCCCGGGATACGACTTCGCGCAGGCCTGCGCCGAGAGGGGCATACCCCGCGACGAGGTAAGCGAAGGATATAAGTTTAAGTTCGGACCGGCGGACTGCGAGATCCTGCACCCGAAGGAGGGCGAGACTCACTGGGGCAACGCGAACCTAAAATCGCTGTGCGTGAAGATAACATGGCAAAACTCGACGTGGTATTACGGAGGCGACGTAGGTGACGGCGGGAAAAACGAGGAAGGCGTGGAGACCGGTGTTGAAGTCGCCGAGCGGTATAAGGATACCTTAAGGTGTGACGTGGTAAAGATGGGCCATCACGGGATGTCAAACGCGCTTGACACGAAGAAATTCGCCGACATCGTAAGACCGAAGATAGCGGTGGCGGAGCTTTCCGTCATCGCCAGTGACGCCGTCATTCAGGATTATCTGGACGTGGGAGCGATGGTTTTTCATACCGCTCTTGACGGCACGGTGCTGGTGTGCACGTCGGGCGACGGGACTTATGACGTGCAGGTGGAGCACGACAGGGATCCTTCCGTCATATACGCCGAGGATCTTAAAGGAGGCGTAAAAGGCCATTATCGGGTACAGTAGACGTTCACGTTTTTTATGGGAGGAGGTTTTGGTTCATGGAGGGAAATGAGAAGAGTAAAAATAAGAAAAAGCTCATAGCCATCATATCATCGGCAGCGGCGGTGTGCGTGGCGGCCGTCGTCCTGCTTTTGATTTTGCTCCCGCGCGACGACTCATCCGACAGGCCGCAGTCCGACAGTCAGCATAAGGAAGAGATAAAGCCCGAAAAGCCCGTCATCCCGGATACTGTGGTCACTGCCGCGGATGAGAAAGAGCTTCGCGAGTACCTTAAGGCAGAGCAGGATCTTGACATCACTGTCACGGGCGATGTAAAAGTCGGCGCGCCTCTTAAGGTGGAAGGCAACAAGCGCGTAAAAGGTGACGTCGAGCTTTCGTATTATTTCGACGGTATCCCGGAAGGATATATCATAGAGATCGACGAGGAAGCGTCGCTGGTACTGGAAGGCACGAGACTTAACGGCAACTACCGCGCGGGCGGCATTTTCGCGGGTTATAATTCCAAGCTTACGGCGGACGGGGTGGACATCGCCAGGACCTCCGAGGCGGGAATCAAGGCGGATAACGCCGAGCTTACGTTAAACGCCTGCAATCTGCACGACCTCGGCCGCAACGGCGTCTTTACGAAAAATGAGTCCAAGGTCTTCATAAATGACGGCGAGTATAAAGGCGGCGTGACAGATCAGGTGTGCATAGGAAGCGGCGGTTACCTGAAGGTGACGGGCGATCCGCTCTTTGACGGACAGGGGATCGGAGATCTCGCCTGCTTCTGCATAAAGCTGGATGAAAATACCGTGGGCGACATACGGGGCGGGAGATACACGAACGGCTCCACGACCAAAAGCAATCACGGCGGCATCCAATCTATGGGGCAACTGGATATTTCATATGAAGGCGCTAAAAAGAACGGGTATGTCGAGTTTTACGATCTGGGATACGACGCCATACGCATCAGCCCGGGCGCGACAGACGTCAATATCTCCCGGATAAACGTGAAAAATGTGGCGAATAATTTCATCAAACATTACTCATATACGAACCTAACCATCGAGGACTCGGTATTTGACACGTCGGGGACACAGGGATTTTATTTCAACGGTATCGACGCCACGGTGAACATCTACGACTGTGTGTTAAAAAATACCAAGGCCGCGTCCCTTTCCATCACGGGAGAGAGCGGGACACACGTGAAGGCTAGAAACATCAGGATCTACGACAGCGAGTCAACGGGCGTCACGTTCCACCCCGTCATGACGGGCGACAATAAGATAAGCACCAGTACGTGCGATATCAGCAATTTCGAGATAAAGAACTGCAACGCGGGCTTTAATATCTACAGCGGCGTGAAGTTTAATCTCTCCAACGGCGTCATCGAGTCGTGCCGGCAGCGCGGAGGCGGAGTAAACGAGAAGGCCGTCATCACCTGCGATGATGTCACCTTTACGGCTAACGACACGAATAAGAACGCGGACGGCGCCAGCGATACGGGCGGCGCGGTATTCGTAAACGACGGCACTTTTAACGCCGGCGGCTGCGTGTTCGAAAAACACGTGATAAACAGGGGCGGCGGCTGTATCGCGGTAAATAACGGCGAGGTAAATCTGAACGACTGTAAATTCACGGAAAACAGCTCCGGAGACGGAGTCTACACCGGCGCGGCAAACGGCGCGGTACTCTGGGCAGCGAACAACAATCCCGCCGTCGGAACGAAGATAAATGTCACTGACTGCGATTTCATCGGGAACACTTCAAATAATCCGTCGGATACCGGCGGAGGCGGAGTGATGTACATAAAGGATAAAGCCGAGGCGACATTTTCAAAAGGCTGCAGGTTTAAGGACAACGCCGCGCCGAACGGCGGGGTGTTCTACATCAATGGGGGCGCGAAGGTGAAGACGGATCACTGCTCGTTTGAGGAAAACGCGGCGAGACAGATCACCGAGAAGGAGACAAACGGTGAAGGCGGGGCGGTAAAGGTGATTAACGGCAGCTTTATCGATACGGGATCCGTCTTTGAAAACAACTTCGCCGACTGGCACGGCGGCGCCATAAAGATCGACGCCAAACAGACCGCCGCTTTAAATGACAGCGAGTTTATCGGTAACTATGTAAATAACGTGAACAATGCCGCCGGCGCGGGCGGAGCGATAGCCGTAAGCGGCTCTATGGAGGCTACCGACTGCAGGTTCACCGGAAATTACGTGGAAGGAAAGGAAGCCTTCGGCGGCGCGATCTCCACGTTCAGCTACGCGGATTCGGTGCTTACGTTTAAGGCGGGGGATCATCCCGAGCACGCGATCTTTGAGGACAATTACAGCAGTGAAAAAGGCGGAGGGGTCATCTACCTTCGTAGCGGCACGGCAAAATTTGACGGATATACTTTCAGAGATAATACCTCGGGTACCGGAGGAGGCGTGGCCTATATCGATCAGAGGAAGGATAATAAGGAGATCAGCACCCTTACCTTAAAGGGATGTACGGTTCTTGATAACCGCGCGGGCGACGCGAAGCATACGGGTTCGGCAAACGGAGGCGTCATCTGGGCCGC
>CAYLRF010000068.1:0-7690 GCA_964385995.1 uncultured Faecalimonas sp. | reverse complement strand
TGCTACAGGAAATTTTGTCAGGTAGTATCCCCCAGCGCGTAAGGCTTGTGCTGAGCGGCAGGCATGACCTGCGCGCGGGCTGTCACGGAGAATCGACGCTTGCTACCTTGCTACAGGAAATTTTGCCAAGTGGTCTCTCCCGACGCGTAAGACGCGTCTTAATCCCCTCACTTCGTCCCGAATATGCGGTCTCCCGCATCTCCCAGTCCCGGGCAGATATAAGCGTTTTCGTTTAACTGTCTGTCGAGATTGCCGGCGAATATCTTCACATCCGGATGAGCCTTCTGCAGACGCGTAAGTCCCTCGGGCGCCGCTATGATACACATGAAGGTGATATCCCTGCCTCCGTGACTCTTGATGAAATCAATGGCCGATACGGCGGAGCCCCCGGTAGCCAGCATCGGATCCGTGACAAAAATCTTGCGCAGGTTAATGGGCTCCGGCAGTTTGCAGTAATACTCGTGCGGCTCGTGCGTTTTCTCGTCGCGGTATAATCCGATATGGCCGATTTTCGCCGCCGGCATGAGCTTTAGAAGTCCGCCCACCATGCCGAGTCCCGCTCGAAGTATCGGTACGATGGCAGGTTTTTTGCCTACCACGACGGGGCAGGACGCCTTCTCGATGGGAGTCTCTATATCCACGTATTCAAGTTCGAGATCCCGAAGCGCCTCATATCCCATGAGCATCGCTATCTCTTCCACTATGGCGCGAAACTCGTTCGTGCCCGTTTCCTTCTTTCGCAGCATAGTGATCTTATGCTTTATGAGCGGGTGTTCCAAGATAAATGTGTTCTCATTACCGTTATACATTCGCGTCGTTTCCTTTCTTAACCTTGGCCGCGGGCTTTATGAAGGCCCACGCTTCAGATACGCTTAAACAGCACCTGCTCCTCATATTTTTTAATCTCGCCGTAATAATTATCGGCGGGAACACCGAAGATTTCGCAATACCTCGCCCATACATCTCCTATCGGCAGCATTTTTATATCTTCCATGAGAGCCATCTTCTCCGAGAAACGTCCCTCATCCTGCAGTTTTTTCAAGGCCTCATGCGGCGTGCAGAGAGCCTCGAGCAGCGCCTTTTGCATACTTCTGAAGCCTACCACCCACGCCAGGATACGGTTTACGGAGGCGTCGAAAAAATCAAGCGCGATGTAAACCCGATCCGTCGCGTTACAGCGGACGATTTCCTTCGCGATTTCCTTAGTCTCGTCATCCAGTATGACGACGTGATCCGAGTCCCAACGAACGCCTCTCGTCACATGAAGCGCGATCTCCGGGAAGAAGCAGAGAAGCGCCGGGATCTTATCCGATACCGTCTCCGTGGGATGATAATGGCCGTTGTCCATAAGAGGCAGGCATTTGTCCTTATTCATGGCGGCGTACGAAAGCGTAAATTCCGCCGAACCCGCGGTATAGGCCTCCACTCCGATTCCGAAAACCTTCGACTCCACGCAGGGCTTTACCCACGCCATATCATAAGGCTCGGATAAAATCTCGTCCAGTGATTTTTTATAACGCATTCTCGGGCCCATGCGGTCCGCCGGCACGTCTTTAAGTCCGTCGCCTATCCATATGTTCATTACGCAGTGAACGCCGGTCTCGCGTGCGAAATAATTTGCCGTCCTTACGCAGGCCTTTCCGTGATCCACCCAGAAACGCCGCGTCTCATCATCGGGACTTGTAAGCGTCAGCCCGTCTTTTACTTTCGGATGTGAGAAAAAAGTGGGATTAAAATCAAGACCTAAGCCCCTCTCCTTCGCGAAATCAACCCATTTCTTAAAATCGCGGGGCTCTATTTTGTCGCGATCCGCCGTCCTTCCATTTTCAAAGACGGCGTAGCTCGCGTGAATGTTCAGCTTCTTCGCGCCCGGCATGAGGCTCATCGCCTTATCCATGTCGGCCATAAGTTCGTCAGGCGTGCGGGCTCTCCCGGGATAATCTCCCGTAGTCTGTATGCCGCCCGTAAGCGGGCCCCGGTGATCAAAACCCTCGACGTCATCTCCCTGCCAGCAATGAAGCGACACGGGTATTTTCCCGCATTTTTCGATGGCAGCGTCCGTGTCGACTCCGTACGCCATGTACCGCTCCCTCGCGGATTCGTATCTGTCCAAGCGGATTATCCTCCTTAATTTGTTTAAAGCCGTATGCGCGTATACCGATCAATGCGATATCGTCATAGCCTGTCGATCGCCTGTGAAACGGTAGCCGTCAGTCCTTGAATTTATCCATGAAGCCCCTTTTTCTGCCGCGCTTGTCTCCCGTAGAGTTTTTCGCCTGATTCAGGGAATCTCCCGTAAGCTCGTCAAATCTCCTCAGGGCTTCCTTCGCCTCCGGGCTTAAATGCTCCGGAGTCTGAATGACAAGCGTCACATAGTGATCGCCTCGCACCTGATTGTTTTGAACGGAAGGCACGCCTTTCCCCCTTAAGCGCACTCTGGTCTCGCTCTTCGTACCCGCGGGCACTGTGTAAAGCACCTCTCCGTCCACGGTTTTTACGCGCACATCGCCGCCTAAAGCCGCCTGTGCGTAGGTAATGGGCACCGTCGAGAAAATATCCATGTTCTGACGGGCGAAAAATTGGTTCGGGGCGACACTTACTTCCACCATAATGTCGCCTCTGGGTCCTCCCGCGCTTCCCGCGTCGCCCTTGCCGCGAATTCGCACGCACTGACCGTCATCTATGCCGGCGGGAATGCTGACCGATATCTTTTTCCTTGTCGAGACAGACCCGCTTCCGCCGCAGTCGGGGCATTTTGCCCTGATGACCTTTCCGGCGCCGTGACACTCGGGACAGGTCTGCACGTTCTGCACGGTGCCAAACAGAGACTGCTGAGAATATACCACCTGCCCCTTTCCGCCGCAGCGCGTACATGTCTCGGGCGCGGTGCCGGGTTTCGCGCCGCTGCCTTTGCAGGTTCCGCACGGCTCCTTTACCACCACGTCTATCTGCTTCTCACAGCCGAATACCGCTTCCTCAAACGTGAGCCGTACCGTTTTGTGTACATCGCCGCCGCGCGTCGCTCCACCGCCGCGTCTTGTGCGCCTCGATCCCTGACCGAAGAAATCGCCGAATATGTCGCTGAATATGTCGCTGAAATCCATGCTGCCGAAATCAAATCCGCCGAAGCCCCCGGGTCCGCCCTGCTCGAATGCCGCGTGCCCGTACTGGTCGTACTGACGCCGTTTTTCGGGATCACTTAGTACGGCGTACGCCTCCGAAGCTTCCTTAAACTTCTTTTCGGCCTCCGCGTCACCCGGATTCATGTCGGGATGATATTTCTTCGCCAATGTCCTGTATGCTTTTTTCAAAGCGGCCTCGTCGGCGTTTTTATCAACACCGAGTACCTCGTAGTAATCTCTTTTCGATTCGGCCATAGCGCACTCTCCTTGCCTGCCGCCTTATGTTTTTTTCTTTGCCGAAGCCTCCGCCCGTCCGCTTCTTTGCGGCTTATCTCGCTCATCTCGCTCTTTAGACGCCGCGTCCCTGCCGGTCACCTCGTTAAAACGCCGCAAAACACCCCTACATAATAGGGGTGTTTTCGCAAGCTTCAACTGACTTTTCCAAAGCGGGCAAACAAACCCTTTGCCCAAACGGTACGCGCGCCGTCCGCGGGCAAGGGCTTTTGCCTCGACGTATCATTATTTATATTTCCTTATAATCGCCGTCAACCACGTTATCCGAACCGTAGTTTCCGGAATCCGTACCGGACTGCGGCCCCGCCTCGGGTCCCGGCTGCGGTCCCGCCGACTGACTGTCCGCTCCCGCCTGACTCGCCGCCTGCTCGTACATCTTGGTAAAGAGAGCCTGAGCGCTGTTCATCAGCTTTTCCTTGCCGGCTTTTATCTCTTCCACCTGAGCGTCTGTCACATTTTCGGGTGTCGACTTCGCGAGAATATCCTTTAACGCCTGTATATCCGCCTCGACGTTTGCCTTCTCGCCGGCGTCGATCTTATCCCCGACCTCGCTTAAGGCCTTCTCCGTCTGGAATATCATGGAATCCGCGTCATTTCTGGCGTCAATGGCCTCTTTGCGCTTCTTATCCTGCGCCTCGAACTCAGCCGCCTCGCGAACCGCCTTCTCTATATCGGAATCCGACATGTTCGAGCCGGCCGTGATGGTGATGTGCTGTTCCTTGCCGGTTCCCAGATCCTTCGCGGAAACATTCACGATACCGTTCGCGTCGATATCAAACGTAACCTCGATCTGCGGCACTCCCCTCGGAGCGGGCGCGATACCGTCGAGTCTGAACTGTCCGAGAGACTTGTTGTCCCTCGCGAACTGCCGCTCGCCCTGCACCACGTTTATGTCGACCGCCGACTGATTGTCCGCCGCGGTAGAGAAGATCTGACTCTTCTTCGTGGGAATGGTCGTGTTCCTCTCTATCAGCCTGGTCGCGATACCGCCCATGGTCTCGATCGAAAGTGACAGCGGCGTCACGTCCAAAAGCAATATGTCGCCCGCGCCCTTGTCACCGGAAAGCTTGCCGCCCTGTATGGACGCGCCGATCGCCACGCACTCATCGGGGTTAAGGGATTTACTCGGCTCCTTACCCGTAAGCTGCTTTACCTTATCCTGCACGGCGGGGATACGCGTGGAACCTCCGACCAGCAACACCTGTCCCAGATCGGAAGCGCTAAGCCCCGCGTCTGAAAGGGCTCTCTGCACCGGCTCGGTGGTCTTTTCCACCAGATCGTGAGTGAGCTCGTCGAATTTCGCCCTGGTAAGATTCATGTCCAGATGAAGCGGTCCCGACGCGTTCATGCTGATAAACGGCAGATTGATATTCGTCGTGGTCGCCGCGGACAGCTCTTTTTTGGCCTTCTCTGCAGCTTCCTTAACTCTCTGAAGAGCCATCTTGTCAGCCGAAAGGTCGACGCCGTTTTTGGCTTTAAAATCACTTATGATATAGTCCACGATTTTCTGGTCGAAATCGTCGCCGCCCAGCCTGTTGTTGCCCGCTGTCGCGAGCACTTCGATGACGCCTTCACCGATCTCTATGATGGAAACATCGAAGGTGCCGCCGCCCAGATCGTAGACCATGATCTTTTGCTCTTTGCCGTTATCAAGTCCGTACGCAAGCGCCGCCGCCGTCGGCTCGTTTATGATACGCTTTACGTCCAGACCCGCGATCTTGCCGGCGTCCTTGGTCGCCTGACGCTGCGCGTCGTTGAAATACGCCGGAACCGTGATGACGGCCTCGCTCACCTTCTCGCCCAGATACCCCTCGGCGTCGGCCTTGAGCTTCTGCAGGATCATCGCGGATATCTCCTGAGGAGAATATTTCTTCCCGTCGATGTTCACCCTGTAATCCGATCCCATCTCTCTCTTAATGGAAGAAATGGTCTTCTCCGCGTTCGTCACAGCCTGACGCTTCGCGGGCTCGCCCACGAGACGCTCTCCCGTCTTCGTAAACGCCACCACTGAGGGCGTCGTCCGAGAGCCCTCGGTATTCGCTATGACTGTGGGCTGTCCGCCTTCCATAACCGCCACGCAGCTGTTCGTCGTCCCCAAATCGATACCTATTATTTTTCCCATGATAAAACCCTCCTTCTTAATTCGCTACCTTTACCATGCTGTAACGCACCACGCTGTCGTGATACGTATAACCTTTTTGAAACTCCTCCACTACTGTATTCTCCCCCACGCTGTCGTCATCCACATGCATGACCGCGTGGTGCAGATCCGGATTAAATTCCTTGCCGACGGCCTCTATCTGTTTCACTCCGATCGCCTCAAGCGCGTCGAGAAGCTGCCTTTGCACCATCTCCATCCCCTTGACGAACGCGTCTTCCTTATCCTCGTCGGCTACCGTCTGAAATCCGCGCTCGAAGCTGTCCACTATGGGCAGGAGTTTTTCAACCGTGCTTTTAACTCCCAATTCGTAGGAGGCGGATTTTTCTTTTTCCGTGCGCTTGCGGAAATTGTCAAATTCGGCGAGCTGTCTTGTCACCTGATCCTTTAAGGCCGCGATCTCACCGTCTTTCGGATCTTTTTTCGGCTTATGGGAAAATATCTTCTTCCCTTTCTCCTGCCGCTTGGCCGCGGAATCATCCCCGTTTTCCGACACTTCGCTTTCGCCTTCGGAATCGCTTTTTAAATCGCTTTCGGCCCTGTCGCCTGAGGGCTTCGCCGTATCCGCCGAATCCTCCGTCTCATCCGATAAATCTTCCCCGGCGAAGGGCGCAGATCCTTCCGTCATATCAGGTGAATCTTTCGACGTATCGGGCGCGTCCTCCCATCTCCTGCCGTCGGGTTCGACGGTATCATCCGATGATCTCTCTCCCGCCGCTCCTGCCCCCGCGGCCGCCCGTACATCCCCGGCTTCATCCCCGGTCGCGGGCGTGTCGAAGGCGTCCGCATCTTTGATATCATCCGATAAAGGCGCCCCATCACGCTTTCGCGAGGAGGCCCTGTAAGCATCCTTTACCGCCTCTTTACAGGCCTTCTCATATGTGTCTTCGTCCTTTTCGTTTGCCAACGGGACGCGCCCCCTTTCTATTTGTCTTTGTGAAATTTCGCATCCAGTTCGTTCATCAATGTCTTAAGCGTCCTCATGACATTTTCATAATCCATTCGCTTCGGTCCGATGATCCCTATGGTTCCGTAAAGGCCCTCGCCTAACTCGTAAGTCGCCGTGACCACGCTGCAGTCCTTCGCGTATTTCACGGGAGCCTCGCTTCCTATGTAGACCTGTATGCCGCTTCCGCTGCCGTTTTCGTTCGATAATGTCTCGTTTACTATGCCTTCCAGGAGCTTTTTTTCCTCGAACGCGTTTATGATCTCTTTCGCGCTCTGGCTCTCGTTCAGCTCGGGATATTTGAAGATATTCGTGGCTCCGCTGGTGTAAATCTCCATGTCGTCGCCGATCTGCACCGCTTCCGCCACCGCGTCGATGATGTCTCCGACCACCCCGCTGTGAATCCCCGCCTGTTCCTTAAGCCTCGCTATGAGTCCCAGATTGATATCCCCTACGGCCATACCGTTTAAGGATGTGTTCAAAAGCATGTTCAGCTTTAAAAGCGTCTCACTGTCAAGCGGCTCGTCCACCGTCAGAACCTTGTTCTTTATGATGTTTCCCGTCATGACGATGACCGCTATGATCTGATTGGCGTCAATCTGCGACAGCTGTATAAATTTTATCCTGTTCGCGCCGAGGCTGGGAGCCGAGACCATCGTGGCGTAATTCGTGCTGGAGGCTAAGACCTTCGCCGCCTCCTTCAAAATCTGATCCAGCTTGTCGGCCTTGGAGAGCATCTGCTCCTTTATCTCCGTGACCTCCTGCTCCTTCTCCTCCAGCAGCATATCGACATACCATCTGTAACCTTTATCGGACGGTATGCGCCCCGCCGAGGTATGCGGCTGAATGATGTATCCCAGATCCTCCAGATCCGCCATCTCGTTACGAATCGTCGCGGAGCTTAAGTTCAGGTCGGTAAATTTCGAGATCGTCCTCGACCCCACCGGCTCGCCGGTGTCCAGGTATGTCTTGATAATCGCCTGCAAAATTCGCGTCTTGCGCTCATCAAGTCTGCTGTCCGGATCCACGGCTTCCTCCCTTTAAAGCTCTCTCTGACAATCCTTTCGCGGTTGTTAGCACTCGGAAAGGCTGAGTGCTAACTGCTGTGGTTATAAAATATCACCTCGCCCTACGTTTGTCAACAAATTATTTGGGAAATTTTAAGATTTT
>CAYLRF010000067.1:1481-7879 GCA_964385995.1 uncultured Faecalimonas sp. | reverse complement strand
ACGGTTACGGGAAGGCCGAGCTGTTCGGCTCTTACGTGACCTTTAAATCGCTGAAGTTGCGCGGACAGCATATAAGAGAGCACTCCGGGCGCGAGTCCCGCCGTGTAGGAGCTTACGATGAAAAACAGCGGCTCATCCGAGAGGAGCTTTTCGCATAATCCGATCAGATTATAAGCCATGTCTTCCATTTTCCAGATTTCGCCGTTCGGGCCTCTGCCGTAGGAGGGCGGGTCCATGACTATGGCATCGTATTTGCTGCCCCTTCGTATCTCGCGGCGGACGAATTTGACACAGTCGTCCACGAGCCATCTTACATGCGCGTCCGAGAGAGAAGATGAGGCGGCGTTTTCCCTTGCCCAGCCTGTCATGCCTTTAGAGGCGTCCACGTGCGTTACCGAAGCCCCCGCGGCGGCCGCCGCCAAAGTCGCGCCGCCGGTATAAGCGAAGAGGTTCAGCATACGCACCGGCCTGCCAGCGGATGTTATCTTCTCGTAAATCCAATTCCAGTTCGCCGCCTGCTCGGGGAAAATGCCGGTGTGTTTGAAGCTGAACGGCTTAAGATTAAATGTCAGAGTCGGTCCGGGCGCACTGTGCTCACCGTGTGACGCGTCGCGCTCCCGTGTCTTTTCATCACGGGGTTTCAGTTCATATCGTATCTGCCACTGCCGAGGAAGAGTGAAAAATTCCCACTTTCCGCCCCCGCTATCGCTCCTGTGATAATGCGCGTCGGGACGCGACCAACCGGGATGGTTCTTCTTCGTCTCCCAGATAATCTGCGGATCGGGACGGATGAGGATATATTTGCCCCAACGCTCCAGCTTCTCGCCTCCGGAGGCGTCGATTATTTCGTAATCCTTCCAATCATTCGCGAGCCACATTTACAAAAACCGCTCCCTGTCTGAATAAATCCCTGCTCCACCGGCACGTAAGCACGCCGCGGATCAGGGGGATCCACTCTGATATCAGATCACATGATGTCGGGGCAGAAGGTGATGTTACGGTTTCTTGGCGCTACGCGCTCCCCGTGTCCTGCCCGATGTCATCAGATTATATATTGCGGCGCGAAAAGAAGCAACACCGGCGAATCCGTGCGCCTTTGCAAATCAGCTGTAAATGGTAATAATATGTGTTCAATGTACGTGGCGTATGGGTTATAATAACGGCGGCAGGCGCGAGACAGCGGGAAGGAAATAACGTGAAGCGCAAAAAACGACCATGAGAGGAGTATCGCTGTGGATGAGGTGAAGAAATACGGGGAGAAGCGAGGCAAAACAGGCAAAAATAAGCGTGCCGGAAAATTCGTCGGCATAGATCTGGGAGGCACAAAATGCGCCGTGATCTCGGCGAAATGTGAGGACGAAAATATCGTTTTTACTTCCAAAAGTCAGTTTGAGACCGGCGCCGGCTGCCCGCCCGATGTTATTTTAAATAAAATTTACGATGTGATGGACGGATTCGACTTTAAGGCGGACGCTGTCGGCATCTCATGCGGCGGTCCGCTCGACGCCGAAAACGGTATCATTTGCTCTCCGCCCAATCTTCCGCTGTGGGATCGCGTACCCGTCTGCGAGCTGATTCGAAACCGCTATGATGTTCCCGTGTTTTTGCAAAATGACGCCGACGCGTGCGCTCTCGCCGAATGGCAGTTCGGAGCGGGAAGGGGACTTAAGAACATGATCTTTATGACATTCGGCACGGGACTCGGCGCGGGACTTATATTGGACGGAAGGCTTTATTCGGGAAGCTGCGGCATGGCGGGAGAGGCGGGACACATCCGCCTCAGTGAAACCGGACCCGCAGGTTACGGTAAAGCGGGATCTTTTGAGGGTTTTTGCAGCGGAAGCGGCATAGCGCAGCTCGGATGTATTTACGGATTGGAAGCTTTTCAGCGGGGATTGCGTCCCGCGTGGTTTGACCCGGAGCATAAGGAGACTGTGACCGCGAAAAGCATAGCCTCGGCGGCGCGTTCGGGTGATGAGACAGCGCTAAAAGTCTACGATATCTGCGGCGCTTATCTCGGACGGGGACTGGCCGTGCTGATAGACATTTTAAATCCCGAGAAAATCATACTGGGAAGTATTTTCGCGCGTTCCCGCGACCTTTTGTGGCCGTCCGCCGAGGCCGTCATCAAAAAGGAAGCCTTAAGGCAAAGCGCCTCCGCCTGCTCGGTGGAACCCGCGAAACTCGGGGAAAAGATAGGCGATTACGCGGCGATATCCGTCGCCATGTACACTTAGGATGAAACAAGCGTCATTTAACAATGTCGAAAACACTGAATGACATAGAAAAACATAGGGGAAAATTAAAGAAGGCCGAAGAACATCAAAGAACATCAAAGAACATAGAAGAAGAGCAAAGAACATAGAAGAACAATAGAAGAACATCAAAGAACATAGAAGAAGAGCAAAGAACATAGAAAACGTCGATAAGAAGACGAGCCCTGAGACAAACCTCAGAACCTGTCAAGATGACGCGCCGGGGCGTGTCGGGAAGGAGGACAAAATGAATGAGATAATAAATGAGCTGATATCGCGTTATCCGAGTCTTTCTGTTTGCGAAAATGAGATCGAGGAGTCGGCAAACGCCATGATTTCCTGTTTTCGCAGAGGCGGGAAGCTGATGTGCGCCGGAAACGGCGGAAGCGCGGCGGACGCGGAACATATCGTGGGCGAGCTTATGAAAGGCTTTTTAAAAAAACGTCCGCTGAAAAGAAATGAACGGGAAAGGCTGCGCTCTTCGTTTCCGCTCTCGGAAGGAATCATGGACAGGCTGCAGGGAGCCGTTCCCGCCATCGCGCTTACGGGTCACGCCGCCCTGACATCGGCTTTTCTAAACGACGTCGAGCCGCTGATGACATTTGCCCAGCAGCTCTACGGTTACGGCAGGGAGGGCGACATCTTCCTCGGTATCACGACTTCGGGAAACTCAAAGAACGTCTGTCTCGCCGCGGAGCTTGCGAGGGCGATGAAGATCACCGTTATCGGTCTTACGGGCGTAAGAGGCGGACGCTTAGCCGATCTCAGCGACATTTGCGTCAAAGTGCCCGAGACAGAGACATTTAAAGTCCAGGAATTACATCTTCCGGTTTACCACTGCCTGTGCGCGTGTGTGGAAGACGCTATGTTTGATGAGTGACCCGGGATTTAAACCGTACCCTGAAAATACGGACAGTCAGAAATGTCCGCGGCGCGGTACGCCATAGCGCGTGAGGTCATCGCGGGCAAGAGACCCCGAAAAGACGGAAATAAGAAATAACCGCGGCACGCCCCTAAGGGTTTATACAGCACTTCGCGGGCTCATATCCCCGGGATATAAGTTCCGACATGGTGCCGTGAAAGTCCTCGCGGTTTTGCCCGCTTATCTTAGCGGCGTTGTGACAGTCGGGAAGATGAAATTTCTTGGAACCGGTGTTTAACACATAATCCCGGGCGGTCTCGGCGGTATTATCAGATGAACCGTTCGACGCACTTTCGGACGCTGCCGCGTTTGTGTCCTTGGCGTCGGCGCTCTCGGAGCCTGTTAAATCGCCGTCGCCACTTCCTTCGGGCTTTGCGGGAACCGTCGCGTCGGCTTTTTTATTCGCGGTCTCATCTTCATCCGCCGCCTCATTTTCCCCGGTGGCGTAATCGATTTTTACTCCGGGCTGCACATTGTAGACGAATACGCAGAACTGGCAGCCGTAACCGTTATCCTCCACCGACCATGCTTCCATGAGGACGCCGCACGCCATCAGGTCACGGGGACTGTCATATACGGGCGTGACGCGATAAAGGACATGGCCGAGCGGATGGTCATAGATATAATCCGCGACGGTATTCTCAAAGGGAAGCATTCCCTCTACATTAAAATATCTGGTTCCCGCGATAAGATTTTTCTCGTTTGAGTTCTCGCCCGCCAGCTGGTAGCCGATGAGATGGCACCTGTTGAGCAGGTATTCGCCGTCGTATTGATTTTGCACCCAGCCGGACGGCGTGACGGAATTAAGTGACGATTCCCTGTCGTCAGTCGGCATGATCTCGAGGCAGACATTCGCGTACGCCACACCGCAGCGTCCGTAGCGATCCAGATCGCTGTATTTCTCGAAAGCGTCGGTATTTTTCTTCTCCTCATCATCGAAAAAGGGAATATCGTGATTTACCTCGGCATACGGTGTGCCGCGGTAGGGAGGGACATGCTCGTACCATGACGAATTATCCGCGCCGCCGGTTTTGCCGCCGCATCCCGCGAGCGCGACCGCCGTCATGATGATAAGCAACAGGCTTTTAAATTTGCCGGGATTTCTGAAAGATTCAGTCATGATAAGACACCTTCGGGAAGGGGAAAAACGCGCATCGACCATTACGCGTGACTTCGCGCAAGGTCGGTCGGATATTTTATGGCCGACCTTGCGATACGTTTGACACGCGATTTACTCGGACGGACGTTCTGTCAGTTTATGATGTCGGGGCAGGACAAAAGAATCATTTTCCACACCGACACGGGGGCATGTCACGGGTTAAAGGGTTCTGCCCCGATATCATTTTAAGATCTTAAAATAATCGAGGAAAGTGATTACTATCCCCACGAGGCAGTAGAGTCCCACGAGAGAAGCCGCGATTGAGAAAATAATGCCGATAAACGGGATCTTCGCGAGCAGTCTGATGAGAAAACCGAGAACGATATCCGCGGCGATGTATACGACTGTCTTGATTATAAGTCCCGCGACGTCCTTCGCGCCGAATGAAAACGGAAACAATTTTTTTAAGGTATCCATAAAAACGCTCCTTTCTGTCAAAAGAAATCCTACATCTTAAAATTATAGTCCGCGCGCCCGCTAAAATCAACTTCTTAAATTGCAAAGTATGTGTCAAGGTGTCAAGTAAACGCGGGCCCTGCGGCGGGCCTAAACCGATTGACCGGGACAGTAAGAAGCATTACAATTGAAAAAACGGACATCGGATGTCGCCTGATTAACTTGCGGCACCTTAAAAAAGACAGGGTTGATGTATATGAAGCAGATGACATTGTTTGAAAATCAAGGCCTTCAGACCCCGCTCGCGAGCAGACTTCGCCCCGAGACGCTGGATGAGTATGTCGGGCAGACACACCTTTTAGGCGAGGGAAAGCTCCTGCGGCAGCTGATCGAAAAGGATCAGATTTCCTCGATGATCTTTTGGGGTCCTCCGGGTGTGGGAAAGACCACGCTGGCGCGTATCATCGCCGGGGCGACTAAGGCTGATTTCGTGGAGTTCAGCGCCGTAACGAGCGGTATCAGGGAAATAAAAGAAGTAATGGCTCGGGCGGAGACAAGCAGACGCGCGGGACTTAGGACGCTCCTTTTTATCGACGAGATCCACCGCTTCAATAAGGCGCAGCAGGACGCGTTTCTTCCGTTTGTGGAAAAAGGCAGCATTATCCTCGTCGGGGCGACGACCGAGAATCCATCGTTTGAGATCAACGCCGCACTTCTGTCCCGGTGTAAAGTCTTCGTCCTTAAGGCGCTGGAGCCCTCAGAGCTTCGCGTCCTGCTTGATCGCGCGCTTACAAGCCCCAAGGGGTACGGCGGGATGCGCGTACAGGTCACCTCAGATCAGCTGGACGCGATCGCCCGATTCGCGAACGGGGACGCGAGAGGCGCGCTCGGCACGCTGGAAATGGCGATCATAAACAGCCCGGTAGCGGGCGACGGAAGCATAACGGTATCGGACGGTGTGCTCTCCGACTGCATGAACCGGCGCTCGCTTCTGTATGACAAAAACGGCGAGGAACATTACAATCTCATCTCCGCCCTTCATAAGTCAATGCGCAACAGCGATCCCGACGCGGCCGTCTACTGGCTTTGCAGGATGCTGGACGGCGGGGAAGATCCTCTGTATATCGCGAGGCGTCTGGTGCGATTCGCGAGCGAGGATGTGGGCATGGCCGACTCGCGGGCCCTCGACCTTGCCGTAAGCGTCTATCAGGCCTGCCATTTTCTCGGTATGCCCGAGTGCGACGTACATCTGACTCACGCCGTCGTATATCTTTCCATGGCGCCGAAATCCAATTCGCTTTACAAAGCATGTGAGGAGGCCAAGCGCGATGTCCGTGAGAGTCCGGCGGAGCCGGTGCCGCTGCAGATCCGAAACGCCCCCACGAGTCTCATGAAAGAGCTGCGTTACGGCGAGGGATATGTCTACGCGCACGACACGCCGGAGAAGGTGGCGAGGATGGAGTGCCTCCCCGACTCACTGCGGGGACGGCGATACTACAGGCCGGAGGATCAGGGCGAGGAGAGCGCCGTCCGCGATCGCCTTAAAAAGCTCCTTGACTGGAAGGCGAAAAATCCCTCACAGTGACCGCGCCTCCAGAACGTACCGCCGCTCCTCATACGCGGTCACGGTACGAAGCGCTCACAGGCTCGAATCGTCACGTCAAAA
>CAYLRF010000067.1:0-1381 GCA_964385995.1 uncultured Faecalimonas sp. | reverse complement strand
CGGGCGCCCAAATTCATCCGACCTCACAAAAAAACGGGCGCCCAAATTCATCCGACCTCACGAAAAAAAGGGGCGCAAAAATTCGTCCGACTTTACCAAAAACCGGACGCAAAAATTCATCCGTCTTCACACAAAAACGGGCGCCTTCCGGCGCCCGCCTCATTTCCCCATTTTCTTATGTACTTAAAAAATGAGTCCGCTTTTACGATTCCTCGATGGCTTCCACCGGGCATTGAGCGGCGCATGCTCCGCACTCAACGCAAACATCGGGATCGATCTCATAATGCTCTTCGCCTTCGCTGATAGCGCCCACCGGGCACTGAGCGGCGCACGAACCGCACGCTACGCACGCGTCTGTAATCACATATGCCATGACTGTCCTCCTCCTTGACACTGATTTTTTTCAAAACAGCCGCGCAAAAAACACGGCTTCCCGAAAGCGATTTTATTCTAATACATCTCACCGCAACATACAAGCATTTTTGTGTACGCCCACATCCCGCGATTTTCAAAAAGTAGTTGACAACATAGGGGGGGGGGGGTTGTTATAATGACCCTAAAACGAAAATGACGCGGGAGGATAGGCATAAATGAGCGTTTTCGGTTATTTTCAGAGACATGAAGAAAAAAGGCGGGAAACAAATTCCGGACGCGGTATGATGCCGCCGCTTCTCGCGCGGGTCCCGGCAGAAAAGGTACGCATAATACGCAAACGATTTCCGAATCCCCGATTTTTAAAAAGAATCACGGCCGCGGTCTTAGGTTCGGTCATGCTGATAACCTCGCTTTGCGGATTCGGCGGATTCGCGTCCGTATTTGCCGCGGGAGGAGACGGCTCTACGCAGGGCGTCACGCTCAGGCAGGCCGACCCGTCCACCATGGACACATACCTTGAGATGCTCGATCTCCTTAAAGACACCCGCTACGCCGGGAGGCTGTGGACGGACAAATCCGTCTTCGCGAAAGGTCAGAAAATATCGGTTAAAACCGCCAAGGGCTTTTTTCGCGAGTTCGACGGAGAAGAGCTGAAACTCGTAAAAGAGCTTGACGGATTAGACGGACAAAATGACGGTTACATCACGTTCAACTCCGATTTTCTCGAGGTCTTCTCGGCGCTCAGTTCCGGCGAGGTGATTAACGAGAACGTTCCTCTCGACGTCATGTTCCTGCTGGATGTCTCGGGGTCTATGGGCTCCGTCGTAGACGCAGATGGGCATGCGGAGGCCGGATCCAAGGAGGATTTTGAGGGAGGCAGACTGCCTATTAATATATTGGTGCAATCACTGAATGTCGCCATCGGGCAGCTTCTGAAGGCGAGCCCCGAGTCGCGAATCGGTATCACGATTTACGGGTCGACTGCCGCCGTGCTGCTCCCGCTCGG
>CAYLRF010000066.1:4936-8222 GCA_964385995.1 uncultured Faecalimonas sp. | reverse complement strand
TGCTGGATGATCCGGTATCCCCGCACCTGAAGATCGTCTAAGCGCTCACCCTCGCAAAGCTTTGCCGCCTCATCCTGCCGCGCACTCTCATGAGGATCAGGCTCGCTGTTCAGACGCGCCTCTTCGCGATATTTCGCCCCATCGTCCGGACATTTGCCTTCGTCACGTTCCGCCGCGTTTACATCTCGCGCATACATGGCTGTCGAAAAATCCCTTATATTTTTTCCAGCTGCGACGGCTCACGCTTCGGCTTCCTGCCTGACTTGCCGGAATTTTTGCGCTTCGTCTGTTTAAATGTCAGCTCGTCCGCCGGATAGGAACGGATTTCTTTCTCGCCGCCGTCTTCGGGGATAATGACCACTCTGACCGTCTGTCTGAGCACATCCAGCCCCTGTACCTGACCGACTTTTCCGTCCGACGTCGTCACCTGATCTCCGACGGCGGGAAGTTTCGCGTTTAATTGCTCGTACGTTTCCTCCTCGTTTGCCAGACAGCACATCAGTCTGCCGCAGACGCCGGATGTCTTCGCGGGATTTAAGGACAGATTCTGCTCCTTGGCCATCTTTATAGAAACCGGCGCGAAATCGGGAAGATAAGCGTGACAGCAGAGCGTGCGTCCGCAATTTCCTATGCCGCCTTTCATTTTCGCCTCATCGCGGACACCTATCTGGCGCAGCTCGATCCGCGTGTGAAACCGAGACGCGAGATCTTTGACCAGTTTGCGAAAATCCACCCGATCCTCCGACGTGAAGTAAAAAAGAAGCCTTCTGCTGTCAAATGAGTACTCGGCGCTCACCAATTTCATTTTCAGGCCGTGCTCGCGTATTATGTCTCGCCCGATCCGGTAAGCCTCCTTATTTTTTTCTTTTATCCGCTCCTCCGTCTCCATATCGGCCGTGGTCGCCACCCGCATGATGGATTTTAAAGGATGTCCCTTCGTCTCGGCCGTCTCCTCGTCCGCTTCGACGGGGCCTGTCACCACCAGACCCATTTCTATCCCCTGCGCGGTCTCGACGATCACGCGATCGCCTTTCTTCACCGTTTCGCGTCCCGTCAGGAAAGAATATATCCTGCAGGCCTGTCTGAACCTCACTCCTATAACTTGAGACATATAATTATTTCTCCTTTATTGTTTTATACCAGAAATTCATATTCGCCCGGCCAGCGCGTAGCGCCCGTCAATTGCTGATCAGCAGTTCTTTAATTCTTCCTCTTGCTTCGCTGTTGCAGTTAATCATTCTTGTCGCCTCGACACGTCTGATTTTACGGGAGGAATAGATATTATCGAAGAAATCATCTTCGGTGTTGCAGTTTTTCGGATCCGAGTTGCTTAAGACTACCTTCGCGCCTTTTTTATGCATGGCGTCCGCGAATTCGGCAAGCTCGATCTGTTCCCGGTCGCCGAAAAGGTTTTTTGTATACGCCGTGAAATTTGCCGTATCGGTAATCGGGCGATAAGGAGGATCGAAATAAACGAAAGTATTGCCGTCCACAAAATCGGCGCACTCTCTGTAATCCCCGCATACAATCGTTACGTTTTGAAGCGCGGCCGACACAGCCCGCAGATTTTCCTCGTCGCATATGAGGGGATTTTTATACGCGCCCATGGGAACATTAAAAAGCCCCTTTTTGTTGACACGAAACAAACCGTTAAAGCAGGTCTTATTAAGAAAGATCATAAGCGCGGCTTTTTCGGTATTGATATTTGCGTCGTCGGTATTGATACTTCCGTCGCCGTTTACCTTCAAATCGTTAAATCTGTCACGCTCGTTCGAATAAAACGCCTTTCGGCGCTCCGAGTCCCCGGACACAAATCTGTCCTGCATTATTCGCAGCGTGACGACAAGCTTATCGACATCGTACTTTATTACGCGATAAGTGTTAATGAGTTCGGCGTTAATATCGCTTATATAGACTTCTTCCAAATCAAACTTACTCAAAATATCAAAGAGCACCGCGCCGCCCCCGACAAACGGCTCGGCATACTTTGTAACCGTCCCGTCGGCAAAGGGGTAGTATTTTTCAATCTCAGAGAGGAGCTGTCCTTTGCCGCCAGCCCATTTCAGGAAAAGTTTTATTTTCTCGAAAGTTTTATCTTTCACGTCAGTTTTCCTTCATAGTAAGCAGAAGAAGTTCCATGGTAAGCTCGAAATTCACATTCGCGTCAAGGCGGCGCTTGGCCGTGTCGATGGCGGCGATGATTTTTTCAAGGCCCTCATACGAACTTGTCTGCGCTTTTTTTCTGATATCGTCGATTCTGTCCTTAAATACCGTCCGACCGACTTCCCGCGTCGCCTTATATATCAGCACGTCACGGTACCAGACGGCGATGATGTCCAGATAATCCGCTATGTCTATCTTATACGCCGAAATCTCCTTCACCGCGTCGGCGAGTTCATACGCCCGCATCTTATCCACGCGGCTCATCAGTGACACGGCGTGATCCCTTATCTCGCGAAAGTGCCCGGACTCGGCGAGCGTGACGGCGCGTCCGATATTTCCCTGAGCGAAAGCGGCGCAAAGATCCGCCTGATAATCGGGCAAATGCAGCTGCTCCATGAGGTATTTCCTGACGAGAGCGTCTTTTATGTTGCGCAATTTTAAAATGACGCACCGTGAGCGAATCGTGGGAAGCAGACTTTCGGCGTTCTCCGCCAGGAGGAAAATGACCGCGTACGCGGGCGGCTCCTCGATAGTCTTTAGGATGGCGTTCTGTGCCTCCGCCGTCATCAAATCAGCCTCGGGGATAATGTATATCTTATATTTGCTTTGAAACGGACGTATCTGTATGTCCGCGTTCAGCTGCTTGCGCACCTCGTCCACGCTGACAGCCGAGGGCTTTTCATGCCTCACTGTGACGATGTCGGGATGATTACCGCCTTTTGCCTGAATACATGAGTGACATTTCCCGCAGGGCGCGTCCCTCTCCGACTCGCACACCAGCGACATGGCGAAAAGATTCGCGAGCATCTTTTTCCCGGAGCCTTTCGCGCCGTTAAGTATATAGGCGTGCGATACCTTACCGGTACTTACGACGTCCTGTATGTATCGGATGATTTCCCGATGTCCCACGACATCCTTAAAACCGTCCATGCCGGGACTCGCTCCTTTCTCCTCGATTTATCGCCACCTACGCGTCCGTCTTAAATCTCCGCTCGGCTTCGACATCTGACATCCGCTCATCTATGACTCTTATGATTTCCCGCCACTTACGCGTCCGGCTTAAATCCTCCGCTCGGCTTCGACATCTGACATCCGCTCATCTATGACCCTTATAATTTCCCGT
>CAYLRF010000066.1:0-4836 GCA_964385995.1 uncultured Faecalimonas sp. | reverse complement strand
CCGCTCGGCTTCGACATCTGACATCCGCTCATCTATGACCCTTATAATTTCCCGTGCGCATTCATCCGAGTCGTCGTTTACGAACCTGCGCGTGATCCCGGCCTCGCGGATCTTCTCATCGGAAAAATCCGCGGCGTCCGCCAGAAATCTCCGGCAAAGTTCATCGTATCTGGGCCGCTTTTGAGCGCGTTCACGTAAAAGAGCACGGCTTAGTCTCTCGCCGTCGTCTCTTACCTCGATATAGAGGGGAAATACGTGATTTTTCCCGAAATAAGCCTTCATCCGCACATATGACTGCAGGGTTCCTATGCCCAGAAAATAGCCGTCCGCGTCAAACTGTCCGTCATCCGCGGTGAAATATTTCCAAACACCGCAGGCTGTGTCATATTCGCGGCACTCGATGATCCTGCCGGCTTCTTTAAGGCTTAAAAGTCCCGCCTCATCGGTAAAATGATACTCCACTCCCTCACTTTCGCCGTCCCTTACGGGTCTCGTAGTATAGGTGACGACAGACTTAAGGCCCGGCCGCGCCTTACGGATTCGCCCGTATATGGCGTCTTTCCCCGACGCGCTCTTTCCCATCAAATAAAAAATCCCGCGCATGAAGTCCCTTTCGTCACATCCGCCGCCTTATGTCATTTACGGCCGTGCAGCCATTCGCCGCCCGCTCACTGCTTTTAATAACCCACATCCGCGCAGCTTACGATCGCGCCGCCGCTCGTCGCTTCATATCTCAAGTCGCTTCGTGTCGCCTGCGGCGGTCAAGTCACATTTATCTTTCCCGTATGGACGCGTGCAGTTCCTGCAGCGAATGTACCTCGCCGCATCCGGGCTTTCCCATGGCCAGGACACCGCTCGCCGTCGCCTTCGCCGCCGCTATCGTCGTCATGTACGGTATTTTCTTCTTGATCGCCGCCTTACGCAGATAACTGTCGTCCATCGCCCCGGCGGAGCCGAGCGGCGTGTTGATGATCATGTCGATTTTTCCGTTCATGATTAAATCGCTTATGTCGGGCCGTCCCTCGCCCAGTTTCAGCGCCGGCCCCGCTTCTATGCCCGCCGCCGTGAGCGCGGCCCTCGTGCCCTTTGTCGCCAGGATGTCGAATCCCTCTTCCTTAAGAGTCTTGGCTACCTCCACCATTTCCGCCTTATCCTTGTCGCAGACGGAGATTAGGACGGTGCCCTTTACGGGAAGTCCCGTCTTCGTGGCCTCCTGCGACTTAAAGAAGGCCTCGCCGTAATATTTTGACAGCCCGAGCACCTCGCCCGTGGAGCGCATTTCAGGCCCCAGCACCGGATCGACCTCGGGGAACATGTTAAACGGGAAGACTGCCTCCTTCACTCCGTAATAAGGGATGTCCTTTTCCTTCAGTGCCGGCACCGGCGACGGCCTGCCGGTAAGCTCACCCGTCACGATGTCTATGGCAAGCGGCACCATGCGTATGCCGCATACTTTTGATACGAGAGGCACGGTGCGCGACGCTCTGGGATTTGCCTCAAGCACGTAGACGGTGCCCTTTTCTATCGCGTATTGCATGTTCATGAGCCCCTTGACGCCCAGTTCCACCGCGATCTTTTTCGTGTATTCCTCGATCGTGCGCAGATTGTCGGCGGGTATGTGTCTGGACGGGACGATACATGCCGAATCGCCGGAATGTACCCCCGCGAGCTCTATATGCTCCATAACCGCGGGCACGAAAGCGTTCGTCCCGTCGCAGATGGCGTCCGCCTCGCACTCCATCGCGTGATTTAAGAAGCGGTCGATGAGAATGGGCCGATCCGGAGTCACGCCCACCGCCGCTTCCATGTATTTGACGAGATTTTCCGGCGTATACACGACTTCCATGCCGCGCCCGCCCAGTACGTAAGAGGGACGCACCATCACGGGATAACCGATCCTCTCCGCTATCGAAAGCGCCTCCTCATCGGTCGTCGCCATACCCGACTCCGGCATCGGTATGCCGAGCTTGTCCATCATGGCACGGAAATGATCGCGATCTTCCGCGAGATCGATGACCGACGGAGGGGTCCCCAGGATACGCACGCCGTTTCTCTCCAGATCCGCCGCGAGATTTAACGGGGTCTGACCTCCGAACTGCGCTATGACGCCGACCGGTTTTTCCTTTTCGTAAATGCTCAGCACGTCCTCCAAAGTAAGCGGCTCGAAGTAGAGCTTATCCGACGTGTCGTAATCAGTCGACACCGTCTCGGGATTGCAATTTACTATGATGGTCTCAAAGCCCAGCTCCTTTAAGGCCTTCGATGCGTGCACACAGCAGTAATCAAACTCTATACCCTGCCCGATCCTGTTCGGACCGCCGCCCAAGATCATGACCTTTGGCTTGCCGGCGGTGATGGGATTTAAATCCTCGTCATTATATGTGGAATAATAATACGCGCGGTCCAAAGTCCCGCTCACGTGCACGGGTCTCCACGCCTCCGTCACGCCCAGCGCGAGCCGCCGCTCTCTCACGGCGTCTTCCGTAACGCCCAGGATCTGACTTAGGTATTTATCCGAAAATCCGTCCTTTTTCGCGGCGATAAGCTCCCCGTCAGACGGAAGAGAACCCTTTGAGGCGGCGAGATGCTCCTCCTCCTCGACGAGCTCCTTCATCTGCGTGAGAAAATAGTGCTTTACCTTGGTAATCTCGTGAATCTCCCCGACCGTGGCGCCTTTTCGAAGCGCCTCGTATATGAGAAAATAACGCTCGCTCGAAGGTGTGATAAGCCTCCTTAGCAGTTCTTCCTTAGTCAGTGTGTCAAAATCTTTCGCGTGGCCTAATCCGTAACGTCCGGTCTCGAGGCTTCGGATCGCCTTCTGAAATGCCTCCTTGAAGTTCTTTCCTATGCTCATGACTTCGCCGACGGCCCTCATCTGAGTGCCGAGCTTATCTTCTACGCCTTTGAATTTCTCAAACGCCCACCGCGCGAATTTGAGCACCACGTAATCGCCGCCCGGGGTATATCGATCCAGCGTCCCGTATTTGCCGCAGGGGATTTCTTTCAGGGTCAGCCCCGTCGCCAGCATGGCGGAAATAAGCGCTATGGGAAATCCCGTCGCCTTCGACGCCAGAGCCGATGAGCGCGATGTGCGGGGATTTATCTCGATGATGACATCGCGGTCGGTTACGGGATCGTGCGCCCACTGGACATTGCAGCCGCCGATCACCTGCACGCAGTCCACTATCCTGTAGGATTTTTCCTGCAAACGTTTCTGCACTTTTTCGGAAATGGTGAGCATCGGGGCCGCGCAGAACGAATCGCCCGTGTGTATGCCCATGGGGTCGATATTTTCTATAAAGCAGACCGTGATCATGTTTCCTTCGCGGTCGCGGACTACCTCCAGCTCCAGTTCCTCCCAGCCCAGCACCGACTCCTCCACCAGCACCTGTCCCACGAGGCTCGCGGAAAGTCCTCTCGCGCAGACGGTCTTTAACTCCTCGACATTGTACACGAGGCCGCCGCCCGCTCCGCCCATGGTGTAAGCGGGACGCAAAACCACGGGATATCCGAGTCTGTCGGCTATGGAAAGCGCCTCGTCCACCGAGTAGGCAACCTCGCTTCTCGCGACTTCTATGCCCAGACTTTCCATGGTCTTTTTAAATTCGATCCGATCCTCGCCCCGCTCTATGGCGTCGACCTGCACGCCGATGACTTTCACGTTATATTTATCCAATATGCCGTTCTTGGCGAGCTCGGAACACAAATTAAGGCCCGACTGCCCTCCCAGATTCGGAAGCAGCGCGTCCGGCCTCTCTTTCGCGATAATCTGCTCCAGCCGCTTTACGTTCAGCGGTTCGATATAGGTGACGTCGGCCATCTCGGGATCCGTCATGATCGTGGCGGGATTGGAATTGACCAATACTATCTCGTATCCGAGTTTGCGAAGCGCCTTGCACGCCTGCGTCCCGGAGTAATCGAACTCGCAGGCCTGCCCGATGATGATGGGCCCCGACCCGATGATAAGCACCTTATGAATATCTGTTCTCTGCGGCATAGATTTTCTCCTTTCCGACTTATCTGCCCGATGCTGCGCCCGCGGGAATCTTGATTACAAAAAATGCGCCCATTCGTCGCGGCGAAAGAAGCGCACAAAGCAGATAACGGGAATCGAACCCGCCTCTCCAGCTTGGGAAGCTGGTGTTCTACCGATGAACTATATCTGCGAACCGTTTTTATTATACCATCAGGGAGAGAAAATTCAACAAATTTTCCGGATTGTGTTATTATTCCCGCAACCCGCGCCTGTCAGTATTTTATCTTAATATTTTTTAGAAATCGCGTTATACTGTAGCGGGACGAAAATCCGTGAAAAGAAGGTGAGAGAACATGCGGAAATTTCTTTTGAATCCCGCCGTTATTTTTTTATCGGGCATAGCCGTGGGCGCGGCGTCAAAATTTTTTGATATATACATTCCGGATCTCGGCTACATTTTTTCCGACATCGCGGTCTGGATTCTTTTCTGGAGCCTTATTTCCATATACAGCGCGACAAAGATAAAGGCCGTTTTAAATGTTTTCCTGTTTTTCTCCGGAATGTTGCTGTCATATTACGCGGTGGCCGAGTGGACCGACTCAAGCTACAGCCTGAATATCGCGCTGAAGTGGTTTGGCGTCGCGATCGTGATATCGCTTCTTAGCAGCGTTGTCTGGAAAATAAATGAGGGCGGCAGGCTGTCAATAATACTGCGAATCGGGCTTTCGGTATCTTGTGCAGCGTCCGCGTTTTTGTTAATGGACGATTCCGCGGCGGGACTCATACTTAACTGCGTGATCGTCTTCATCCTTATTTATCATTTGTGGCTGCGAAAGAAGAACCGGACGGCGTGGCGCGGA
>CAYLRF010000065.1:0-8407 GCA_964385995.1 uncultured Faecalimonas sp. | reverse complement strand
ACGTGCAGCCACGTAACCGTATCCCCGCCGGTATATTTCGTCCCGTACGCCTTGCGGCCCGCGACTTCGTAGACCTTCCAGTAATCAGTGACGTTTGACTCTACCCAGTGACTCGGGCTCTCCCCCGTCTTCTCATCCTCGAAATCATCCTTATAGGTGGTGGGAGTGATGTATTTCTCGTTTACCCTCTTACTGTCCGGAGGATCTTTTTTGATTCCGCGCACGCGGAAATTGTCGTACAGGCAGTCGCCCTCCGCGGGTTTGATGCCGGCTGATCCCGTATAATGCGTTATCTCTGAGGCATCCGTGCTGTAGGTAATCATTTCCACGTCGTTTATGTATACGTGCAGGAGCTTATCAAGCAGCACCATTTTGATGTTAAACCACTCTCCCGTCTCCACGTGCACTCCGAAAGCGTCGGGAAGTGCGGAGTCTATCTGAGTATGACCCGATTCCTTGGTATAAAGCTGCAGTGTCGCTATGGGTCTTTGATCCTGATCACGGGTCTTGGTGGAAATCCTCGCCTGATAATATCCGCCGTCCGGTCCGATGTTCATGACGATAGCCGAGTACATGTCTCCGCTTACCGGCTTTATGTCCGCCTCCACGCTCACGATATCACCGTACAGATCCTTCGGCGCGAGAAGCGATGTCCCGCTGGCCCCCAGAGCGCGCTCCACGTGGCGGTAATACCCGTTTACGTAGGTCCACTTGCCAAGCGAGCCTTCATACTTGGTCTTCATCCATTTGCCGCTGTCCTTACTGAAGTCGTCGGTATAAATCACGGGATATTTCTTAAGGGCGGGCGTCTCCAGCGTCTCTATCTTATCCCACGCTTTGAGAAGATTATTTCGTCCCTTCTTGGAAATGAGCCCCACCTCGAAGCCCGAGAATTTATCGTACCTGTCCTGAAGTTTTTCTATTTTTGATTTGTTCTTTAATTTAAGCGAAGACGGCTTTAAGGCTTCCAGATCTTTCGTGAGAGCCTTGATCTCGTCTCGCCGCTCGCTTACCTTCACCTTCGCGGTGTGCGATACGCCCATCGCCGTTATGAGGATGTTCTGCGTCCCGACCTTCAGATTGTCATAGGGAGAGAGCATATCGTCCGTAAGTTTCATCCGCGTAAAGGAACCGTCCTCGTCCTTCACGTCCACGGTATAATCCTCGGCGACGATCGTCTGTCCCTCGAAGAGTTCGAAAGTATTGTCCTTCACGCCGTTTAAGGTGATCCCCACGGGTCTGTTCTCGCCCCGGGCGTCGACCGTAAAGTTATCGATCATGCACGATACCCCCTGTAAGAAGAAGCCCGCGGTACCGGGAGAGAGGACCGCGTCCTCGCTGTCATCGACATAGACTCCCACGAGCGAGCCGTTTACGAACGAGGCTATGGTGTTGCCTTTAAGCACCATCTGAAGGTTATAGCTCGTCCCCAGTGACATGCCGTATTCGATCCCCACCGCGGCAGTTATGTCGGACTCTTTATATACCGCGAGCATCGTCGCCGCTTTGCCGGAATTGTGCCGGTAAAGTCTGATTTCAAAGGCGCTTCCCGTATGCACGAGTCTCATCTCGTAATCGCCGGATGATGAGGAGCGTCCCCTTAAGCCCAAAAGACGTGTGGCCGCGCCCCTTCCCTGATCAAAGGAGACGTCGGCGGACACGGAGACGTTTTTCCAATTCGCGTTTCGAAGCCGCGCGAAAAGTGTCGGATTTACCGTCAAATCGGTGTGCGTTATGTGAAGCTTGTTTTGCTGTACGGCGACCTTGAATCCGTTCACGTCCGGCATGATCCAGAGCGGATCGTATTTGCCCGTGAACTCGTCCAGGAAAAGGTGAGGCGAGTAAATATACGAGAGCTTCGCCGTCACGGGTCCGTATTTTACCGATACCGTCTGATCCCTCTTCGCGCTCGCGTTGTATCCCGATATCATATCCTCCCTTATCGGTACGTAGGCTACCGAGCCGTCCTTGAAGGTGACCTTAAGGCAGTACAAAGACATATCAAGTACGTTTCCTTTATAGGAAGTTACGGCGGCGCCGCCCGACATCGCGACTATCTGAGCGGAGGATGCCATATCGGGATTTTTGCGCTCGAAAAGCGTGAACTTCACGTCGTCGAACCACACCGTGCCGTTATGCGCCGTAAGAGCCGGCGCCGGAGCGATGACGGCGTCATCCGTGGGATAGGCCATAAGCATTTTCCCGTTTACGTAGCAGGTAATCATACCCGCCCCGACTTCACAGACCATGGTAAAGGTCGTGCCAAGCTTAATGCCCGACGCGTTCGCGCTTGATACCATCGTGCTGCCGCGGTAAAGCTGGACGGTCCCGCTTGATGTGACACGAAACGCCAGATTATTCCCGTTCTCGGTTACGGCGATTATCTGCGCGAGGGCTTCCCTCTTTGTCTTAGTCGCGGCGTCGGCGGTAATGCAGGCCTTCGCTTCCATGCGAAAATACTTCCAGTCCTCATACCCGCCCGCGTTTAGGGAAGCGCTCGTCGATATGCCTGTGTCAAAGCTTCCCGGATCCTCCACGCGGCTGGCCTGTATTTTCCCCGCCGCCTCCCTGAACGTATAGTCGTTCTTGGTCTTGACCGTGGCGGGATGGGGCACCCAGTTTGAAATACCGGCGGAAAAATTATCCGAAAAAAGCGGGGTCTCGCTCGCGAGATTTGCCACCACCCTCACGGTGAAGCTGACGCTCTTTCCACCGTAAGAGACTGTGACGGTCTTAGTGCCCGTCGAGCCGTCAAGTCCGCTTACCGTCACGCCCGGGGTGTCGGGCGTCACTGTCTCCTGTCCGTAAAAGGCGTTGTCATATGTCGCGAGAAGCTCGAAGTAGGGGCTGCCCGAGGCGGATATGACGTTTGAGTAGGATACGACCTGAAGATCGCTTACCGTCTTTTCCCCGAGACTTGCCACCGCGAATCCCGAAAATACCGCCTTCGCTTTTTCCGCCCGTACTCCGACCCTCCCCGAGGTGAAGGTGCCGTCCGCGGTCTCGTAGACTACCTTTCCCGCGACGGAGCAGACTACCTTGCCCGCCGCCGCGCCTATGCCGACCGCGTAGGAAGAGGCGGCATCGGTCACGTTGGTCACCGGTTCCTGATAGAGTATGCGCGAGTCGTTCTTTCCGGATCGAAGATAAAGCCTGAAGAAGGCGTCGTTGTTCTTATTTACGGCCACGCCGAACTCATATCCGCGGCTCGCGTCCGAATTCGTATATAAAAGAAGCATTCCCGCGCCGTTTTCGCGCACGTTTTTTCGGTTCGACTCACTCGACTGCGTGACCGATATGCCCGCCGTCACCGAGACCCCGGAACGATCTCCTATGGAGCTTACGGTATTATGTCCCGTGCCGTCTATCGTATAAGTGCCGCCGCCCGCGCTTCCCACGGACGATGACGCCCACCCCGGGGCAAGCCCCGAGGCGAAATCATCTCTGAATAACTCTCCCGTCCCCGCGCCGTATGAAGTGACCGCGACAGGCGAAAGGACGCAAAGCGCAAGCACCGCCGCGAGCGACAGCCCGCAAATTCTCTTAAACACAGACCTTTTTCTCATCGGATAAAACCTCTCTGAAATGTTTGTGAAAAATCTGTCCCGAATTCCCGTTATTTTCCGATACCGTCGTATGCCGTCTGCAGGATCTCGATATACCGGTCAAGTCCTATGTCCTTTATCTCCTTTACGTAAGCGTCCCATGTCTCGTCGACCTTCCCGCTCTGAATGGACGAAGCGCGGTAGGTATCGACTTTGTTGAATATATCCACGCTCAGCGCGTCCGCGTCGCTTATGTCACCGGCGGCGAGATAAGGCCTGGGCCAGAGCTCTTTGTTTATGATGTCCTTATAAAGCTCATACGCATCATTGGAGATCTTCTCGGCCTTCGAGGGATTGATGTTCTCAAAAGCCTCCTTCGTGATGGCTCCGATACTGTTGCCGATGAGAGCCTCCATAACGGGCTTTTCCCTGTTAAGCTTGTCAGTCGTCACGCTGTCAAGCTCGTTAAAGGTGATTTTCCCGTCGTCTCCCACAGTGTAACGGCCGTCCTCGGGCTCGCCGTAACGGAAACGGAAGGCGATGTCGGAGTCGTAAAGCTGATCTATCCACGCGACGAGGACGTTCACGTTCTTGCAGTGATTGGTAACGAAGAACTGGTTCTTGCTTCCGTTCACAGCGGGATGATAATACCAGCAGGGCTCATAACCTTCGGCCTTCGGCGGCAGGATGCACTCGTACTCGTCCATGTAGGCGGTGGTAGCGGGATTCTTTGACGTAAATACGCCTACGCGGCACGTAGGGCTCGTGATAAGCGACGTGACAGTCTGCGACGTGCCGTTTATGAAGTCGCTCCATAAAAGTCCCTCGTCATAAAGCATGGACATATATTTCAGATACTCCTTATACGCGGGGTCGGTAGGCACGAATTTTACCTTGCCGTCCTTTACCTGCACGTATGAGTCGTTGGTCGCGTCCTTCGTGGCAAGTCCCCATATGCCCATGAGCGCTTCCAGATTCATGAAGCTGTCCGCCTTTGCCGCGAGATAGGGGATCTCATCCGCCTGTCCGTTGCCGTTCGGATCGCCGTCCCTGAACGCCTTAAGGACGTTCGTGAACTCATCCAGAGTCGTCGGAACCTTAAGTCCCAGCTTATCAAGCCATGCCTTATTGATGAATATGGGGCTCTCAAGGCTGTTCGCGGGACGGCCCGTAAGCTTCGGAAGAGTATATATCTTTCCGTCCGACGCCTTTATCATCGTCTCTATCTCGGGCTGACTTTTAAGAAGATTGGTCAAATTCGGCATGAGATCCTCATTTACGTAATCGGTGAGATCGACGAACAGGCCCGAAGCCATGTACTTTGAGGCGTTGTTGGAGTTAAGCATCGGCTGCCCGAACAGGCAGTCTCCGTACGTCCCGCCCGAAAATCTCGTCCCGAGCACCGTCGCGGGATCGTTTATCACGTCGAATTTGATATGCACGTTGGTCTTTTTCTCAAGTTCCTTCCAGAGCTTGTTCTCGGATACCATCTTCTCGAAATTCGGCTCCCCGGTACCCTGCACCATAAAGGTAAATTCCACTTTTTCCTTAAGCGGGAAACTTACCTTCTCCTTGGAGGTGTCGCCTCCCCCGGCCGTGTCGTCTTTCTTTCCGCAGCCGGCAAACGCCGCGACGATAAACGACGCCGCGAGCAGCAGACACATGGCTTTCCTTAAAACCTTCTTTTTCATGGATACGCTCCTTTCTTTCGCCTACCCTACACTACCTAACCTGCAATACCTTTACCTACAAAATATGTTTCCTGTTCCGTAAAACACTTCACGGCTCATCACCGTGTATCGTTTTCGCGATTTTATCTGCCCGGCTGTCGGCAAACCCGGTGATCCGGTGATTTTATCTGCCCGTCATTTGGCTAAACCGGTGTTTACTTTGCCCGGCAGTCGGCAAAAACTTCCAATCACTTCAAATCTTCCTCCGATGGGGGATATACCGCGATACTCTTTAAGGCCGCGCCGTATCCGTTTACGGGGCGAATCCCGACGGTTCCCTTGGCGTTCTTTCCGTCGCCCGCGCCGTGCTGCTCATCCTCCCCGGCCGTATAATCGACGTATCTTCGTCCGTCCACCGAGCAGATAATCCGCCTTCCGCTAAATGTCATCCTGAACGTATACGTCTTTTGCGCCTCGGGAGTTATTTCCTCGCTTTTTGCGACCTCTTTTCCGTTCAGACGATCGTATAATCTTAAATACCCGTCGCCGTTCGGGTAAATCACAAAACCCAGCTCATATCCCGACATGCCGTCGCCGGGCGTCCTTCCGACCAGAGCCAGCGCGGAGCTTTTAACCCCCTCGGGGATCGGCCCCTCAAGCAATGTGAATACCGCCTCTACCGTATAATCCGTCCAGTCCAGATATTCGTCCTCTCCGGTTAAATAAAGCGCCGAGCTTGAGATGACGGCCGCGCCGTCTTTTATCACCTTTATGTCTTCCCATCCCCGGTCCGTCATAAGGCCCGACGCGGTGAAATCGTCGAAATATATCGCTCCCGCGGGCCAGGGCGTGCCGTCATATGCGCTCTTATCATCGGACTCTTTTTCATCGGAAGATGCGCTTTCATCGGGCTTTATCTCGGTATATGTCGTTTTTTTGCCGCACCCCGTAAGTCCCGCGATCCCGCAGATAACGACTGCCGCCGCGAAAAAAAACCTTACGAATCCTTTCGCCCCGAAAAACCGCATACGAAATCCTTTCCCTATCGCCTCGTCCCTTTTAAGACGGCGCTTTATCTCTTATTCCTTTATCGCTCCTATCATCACGCCCTGATTGAAGTATTTTTGCACGAACGGATACAGGAGGCAGAAAGGCAGCGCCGTTATCACCACCACGCTGTACTTTAAAAGTTCCGCCGCCTGCTGATTTTCGATCAACGCGTCCACGGACTGATCCGAGAGCGTCGTGGTAAGGGACATCTGTATCTGTCTTACGAAGACCTGCAGTCCCTGTATGTTCTGATTGCTTGTGTAAATGATAAATCTCATGTACTCATTCCACCACGCGAGCGCGCTGAAAAGGAAGATCACGGCTATCATGGCTTTTGATAGAGGAAGCGCGAATTGAAAGAAGAACCGAAAATCATCGGCTCCGTCTATTACCGCCGCCTCGTGCATGGCCTCCGGGAGACTTTCGAAATTACTTCTCGCAAGTATCAGATAGTAGGCGCTCAGCGCGGAGGGTATGAGAAGCACCCATACGGTATCAAGCCAGCCTAAGGATCTGTGCAGCAGGTACGTGGGGATAAGGCCGCCGCTGAAATACATGGATATCACGAACATGAAGTTTAAAACTCTTCTCCCCTTAAGCCTCTGACGGGAAAGCGCATAAGCGGCGGGAAGCGTCACGCAAAGAGTGATAAAAGAGCCCGCGAACATATAAATAAGCGAGTTGCGGTACCCTATCAATATCTCGGGGTAATCCAATATCTTCTTATACGCGCTGAAGTTCATGCCCTTGGGCCAAAAGAAGACCTCTCCTCTTCCGACGGCCCCGGGATCCGAGAAGGACGCAACCAGCACGAACCACAGCGGATATATGGCAAGAAAGGATAAAATGACGAGTATCGTGACTATAACGGCGTTCGCGAACACGTCCTGTTTGATTTTCTGTCTTTTTTTCTTCGACTTCGCCATAGCCCTGAAAATCCCTCCTTTAAAACAGCGCCGTATCCGAGAACTTCCTTGAGAGCGCGTTCGCGACGATCACCAGGATAAGCCCGACGACGTTGTTAAACAGCGAAACGGCGGTCGAAAAGCTGTACTGCGTACTCATAAGACCCGTCTTATACACATATGTGCCGATGATCTCCGATACGGGGAGATTTAAGTCGTTTTGCATGAGGTATATCTTCTCATATCCGAGATTTAAGACATTGCCCATGCTCATTATCAGCATAAGTATGACAAGCGAGCGTATGGCGGGAAGCTCCACGTGCCAGATACGCTGGAGCTTATTCGCGCCGTCCACGGTCGCCGCCTCTATAAGCTGCGGATCGACATTGGTGAGCGCCGCTATGTAAACCACGGCCGACGAACCCAGCTCCGCCCACTCCTGCGATATGAAGTAGATGGGCAGGAACATATCTTTATCACCGAGGAAATTTACCGCCTTGCCGCCGAACTTCGTTATGATGAGGTTTAAAACGCCGGTGTCTGTGGCGCAGAAAATCTGAATCAGACTGACCACGACGGCCATCGAGAGCAGATGAGGAATGTAGGTCACGGTCTGTGAAAATTTGCGGAATTTCCTCCCCGGCGCGTTGTGAATAAGAAGCGCGAATATGATGGGAAGCGGCCACAGAAGGAAATTCTGTATAAAAGTGATGGTCAGGGTGTTTTTCATTATCGTGCCGAAAAGCGACGAACTGAAAAGCCTCTTAAAATGCTTAAGACCCACCCACGTGCCGCCGAAGATGGACTCGCCTATATTAAGGTCCTTAAAGGCGATGGTCACGCCGTACATGGGAATGTAATGAAAAAGAATAAGGCAGACAAGCGCCGGCAAAAGCATGACATAAAGACGCCAGTCGCGGATTATGCTCTTAAATAAACCTTTGCCTTTGCCTTTCTTCTTCGCGACCGCCGTCTCATTCGGCGCCGCGTAAGCTTTCTTTCGTGACATATCTTTTTTCCTCATCCCCGGAAAGTACGCGTCCTCAGCGAACTTTCACTTTGTGTAAGCCTTATACCGCGGTTTTAAAATTCCGTTCTCACACGGACATCACTGTCTGACCGCCGTTCCCCTGAAAACTTATCCGCCTAAAAACCCCGAATCCGCGCAATCATACCTATGAGAAATAATCACCGAGGTCAGACGGACAGTATCACTTAGGCCTCAGTTAAGATCCCC
>CAYLRF010000064.1:2788-8563 GCA_964385995.1 uncultured Faecalimonas sp. | reverse complement strand
GACGTTTGCGTAGAACCCGTATTTCTACGCCGAATGTGATATTTCCTGCACTTCGTGCCCGTGGGCACAAAAAAGGGATATGCTCCTACGCCGGAACATATCCCAGGTCATATTTTCATCCTAACGGTATTTTCATTTTAACTGGCGGTATTTTCATTCTAACGGTACATGGCCATATACTCGCCGTGCGCTTCGATAAGCTCATCCACCATTTTCTTTATCGTGTCTATGTCAAGCTCGCTTCCGGTATGCGGATCCAGCATGGCGGCCTGATAGATATGCTCGCGCTTCTTTGTGCGGGCGGCCTCTATGGTAAGAAGCTGCACGTTGATATTGGTCATGTTCATCGCGGCGCACTGCACGGGAAGCGGCCCCACATGGCACGGGAGGACCCCCTCGCCGTTCACCAGACACGGGACCTCCACACAGGCCTCGGCGGGCAGATTCGTGATGAGATGATCGGCATTCAGGACATTTCCGCCTATCTGATAAGGCTTTCCGGTAACGATGGCCTCCATGACGTATGACGCGTATTCCTTCGACCGCTCATGCTCCTTCACTCCGGTCTTTACCATCTCGTCATATTCATTTCTCCATCTGCTTATCTGATTCACGCAGCGCCTCGGATACTCGTCAAGCGGGATGTTGTACCGCTCTATAAGCTCGGGATACCTGCTCTTTATATAGAAGCTGTTGTACTCGGCGTTATGCTCGCTGGACTCCGTGCAGTAGTATCCGAAATTCAGGATGTAGTCCATGCGAACCTTATCCTTATGATCGGGTTCCTTCATATACTCCGCCGCGCGGGCGCGTATCTCGGGATAAAGGTCACATCCGTCACGATCCTCGATTTTCAGCAGCCACGCCATATGATTGATTCCCGCGATGAGTTCCTTCCTGCCCTCCAGTTTATCTTCCATGTTCAGTTTTTTCAGCAAATCCTGTGAGCAAACCTGTACGCTGTGGCACAGGCCCACCGCCTTCACTCCTGTATAACGCTGCAGGTAACCCGAAAGCATGGCCATGGGGTTGGAGTAATTGATAAGAAGCGCGTCCGGGCAGACCTCCTCCATGTCGCGCGCAAAATCATCCAGCACCGGGATGGTGCGAAGCGCCCTCATGATACCGCCGATACCCAGCGTATCGCCTATGGTCTGACGAAGGCCGTATTTTTTCGGTACCTCAAAGTCGGTGACTGTACACGGGTCATATCCGCCCACCTGTATCGCGTTCACCACGAAAACGGCTCCGCGCAGGGCGTCCTTTCTCCTGTCGGATCCGAGATAGCACTCTATTTTCCCGTATCCCCCCTTGGCCTTTCGCATGGCCTCTAAGATAACCTCGCTCTCTTTCAGTCTCTCGGCGTCGATGTCGTAAAGAGCAAACACACTGTCCCTTAACGCCTCGCAGCACATGCAGTCCCCGATGACATTGCGGGCGAACACCGTACTTCCCGCACCCATAAACGTAATCTTCAAGACATATCCCTCCTTTTTATCATCTGCCAGCTTTCCCTTAAAGCTTCCCTGCAGACTCTCCGACAGCGACACGCGGATGATATAACGTGGCGGGCGGAAAATAAATTGCGTTATGTGGGGAAAACTTGGTAAAATGTGAGATGTGACAAAACGAAGGGAGACTTGTAAAATGCAGCATCTTATCACGGTTATTAACCAACGATACGACGGCTTAAATCCGCTGATTTTAGGCGAGGAGGAATGCTCTCCCGGACACAGCTTCGGGCCGGCGGTCCGTCCCTACCACCTGCTTCATTATATCGTAAGCGGAAGCGGCATATTTGTCAGGGAAGGGAAAACCTATCACCCCCGCGAGGGCGACATCTTCGTCATCCCGCCTTACGTCAGGACGTATTACGAGGCGGACATGAAGACTCCGTGGCATTATATCTGGATAGGATTTGACGCGACGCGGGAACTGCCTAATGAGTTTTGCTCCGCCATCCTGCGCTGCCGGGGAGCGGGAGCCATTTTCAGGGACATGCTAAGGTGCGAGCAGATGGAAAACGGGCGCAGCGCTTATCTTTCGAGCAGGCTTTGGGAACTGGTGGGAGCCGCGCTCGAGCAGGGAAAGGAAAAGATCGGATACGTGAGCCGGGCTTTAAGCATTATCCACGCGGAATACGGCAACCATATCACGGTAAATCAGATAGCGGGCCGGCTGAATCTGGACCGAAGTTATTTCTCGTCGATATTCGGCCGCGAGGTCGGCATGTCGCCGGGACAGTATCTGAAGAAAGTGCGGATGGAAAACGCCGCCATGCTGATTGAGAAACACGGGGAGAGACCCTCCACCGCCGCCGTATCCGTGGGATACTCGGATTATTGCGATTTTTCGAAAATCTTCAGGAAATATTTCGGAGTCTCACCGAGAGAATACGCGAGACGCGCGTCTAATGGAACCAATGATCGCCCAGCTTAAAGATGCCGTCATGCGTATTAAAGAACATCATGTTTCCTATCGGGGATACGCCGCTCATCGCGTCCCGCGCCGCCTTGTAGCAGACTTCCGGCACCTTCCCCGATTCCATCTTCCTGTCAAACTTCCCGGTCATGACGGGAGTAAACTGTCCCTCCTGATAGAGGACTTCCCTGATGGTATTCGGAAATATCGGGCTCGCGACACGGTTCATCACCACGGCGCCCACAGCCACCTGGCCCTCATACGGCTGATCGCCGGCTTCGCAATAGATAATGCAGGCCATCATGGCTACGTCGGCGGCGTCCGAAAACTCAGGCACGGCTCTTAGCACGTGCTCCGGCAGGGGATCCGGCGAGACGGCTTTTACCAGCATGATCTTCTCGGTGTATTCTTCTATCTCCCTGATTCCCTCCGAGCAGACAGTCCTTACTCTTCTCGTGGCGTCTATGCCGTAGAGTAGCTGCTCATCTTTCACATAACCTGTCACATTTCCCGATGTGACGCGTGTCCACCCGGTATCCGTCTTCTCTACGTCCGCCGCGGTATTCGGGTACATGACACCGACTATGCGGCTTTCCTCCGACGCTTCTTCATAAACATAAAAGGAAGTGTCGGTATTGGCGAGCGCCCTCGTGTTCCAATACTGAGTATCCTCGGCGATTACCGCCATCCAGTATGATTCCCGCAAGACCCTTTCAAGCGAAGTCTCCTCTTTTCCGTAATCAATAACGGGGAAAGTCCCCGCCTCATTCTTTGGGTCGGCGGCCAATACATTAAATTCCGCGTTGAACAAAAACGTGGCGGCAAAAATCAAACTGATTATGCCTCTGACCTGTTTTACCGAAAACATTAACTCCTCCGACGCCGCTTTTTATCATTTCTGTTTCAAATATTTCAGAAATGTTACGTTCGGCTGTTCTCGGATGATAGCACCGCGTTTTAGACTTGTCAAGCGAAATTTTCGGGGCGCCCGTTACCGCGCGTGCGCATTGGCGGCAGTCCTCTGCCTGTGAACCTCATACATGAGTATCGCGGCGGCCGCCGCAGCGTTCAGCGACTCGGCCTTTCCTTCCATGGGTATACTGATCTTCGCGTCCGCCGCCTTCGCGACTTTCTCGGAAAGGCCCGCCGCCTCATTTCCCACTATGAGAGCCGTACCGTGCGAGTAATCCAGCCTGTCATACATATCCGCGCCTTCAGGATAAGCCGCGTATACTCTTACGCCTCTTTCGTGAAACTTTTTTATCAGACCTAAAGCATCTTCCGCGTAAAATACCGGGACGCGGAAAATGGCTCCCATGGTGGAGCGCACGGCTTTCGGCTGATATATGTCCGCGCTCCCTTTCGTGAAGAAAACCGCGTCCGCTCCCGCGGCTTCCGCTGTCCTTAATACCGTGCCCGCGTTTCCGGGATCCTGCAGGGCGTCCGCCACCATAAAAAAAGGACGCTTTTCGCTTATGACCTTCTCGATGTCATAAGAGGCTTTTCTTACCGTCGCCAAAATCCCCTGCGGCGTGTCGGTATCCGAGACTCTCGCGAATACACCGTCCGACAAAATATGAGGCGAAGGAAGCGTCTCTTTACCATCCCGCGCGAAAAGTTCTCCGTGTCCGTCAAAAAATTTTTTTGAGACATATATCTTCTCTATGCGATCTTTCGGCGCCTCAAGAAACATTTTCATGCCTTCCGCAATAAAAATGTTTTCGGCGTCTCTGGCTTTTTTCTGCGTCCGCAGACGTATCAGTCTTTTTATCTGTTCGTTTGAAGCTCCTGTTATCATCCCGCTCACCTTACAGTCTCTCGAATTTGTCAAATGCCTCACTCGGCCCGATGAGCGTCAGCACGGCGTCCGCGGGCAGTTTGCGAAAAGGATCCGCCGTCACCTCCATTTTCCCGTCCACCGCGACGGCGACGACATTTATCCCGTATTTCTCGCGCACCTTAAGATCCGCGAGACGCTTTCCCACCCATGACGGCGGGATTTTGGTTTCCACCAGTTCGTAATCATCCGAAAGTTCTATCCAGTCCATGAAATTGCCGGAGGCGAGTCCTCTCGCGAGACGCACTCCCATCTCTCTCTCGGGATAAAGCACCTCGTCGGCTCCCACCTTCTTTAATATCATCTCGTGCAGACTGTTCCCCGCTTTTACGATCACATTCGGTATCCCCGCCTCTTTCGCGAGGATGGTGGTCAGGATATTGCTCTCAAGGCCGTCTCCGATCGCCACTATGGCTCCGCTTAAATGTCCCGCTCCCAGCTTCTTCATCACTTCGGGATCCGTGATGTCGGCGCACATGGCGTAGGCCACGTCATCGGAGACGGCCTGCACCGCCTCCATGGACTTATCGACAGCGATCACGTCGCACCCCAGCTTTTCAAGCTCCAGGGCCACACTTGTGCCAAACGATCCGAGTCCGAATACCGCGAATTGCTTTCTCATGGTACAAACACTCCTTACAGATCTTAAACTCTGTCAGAACAAAAATGATATCACTGATTTTCCGGCGCCGCGAATGCGTCAGACATCTACCCCACCATGACACTTCCGGGCGGAAGCTCACGCAGGCGCCTGTCGCCATCCTTATGCTGTCCGAACACCAATGCTATGGTCACGGGTCCCAGACGTCCTATAAACATAAGGCACATGACGACCGCCTTGGAAGCGGTACGCAGCGACGGCGTGATACCCGCGGTCAGCCCTACCGTACCTATGGCCGACGCCGCCTCGTAAAGAAGAGACAGAAAATTTATCTTCGGCTCCAGCGCCGTAAGCAGCGTCACGCCCACGGTAAGAAATCCCATAGAGGACATGGCCACGGCGAATCCCGTCCTGAAATTAGCTTCCGGTATGCTTCTTCCGAACGCTTCCGTCTCCTTCCTCCCGTAGATCACGTTAAGACAGGTAAGTACCAGCATGGCCATCGTCGTCGTCTTGATACCGCCCGCCGTGCCCCCGGGAGAGCCTCCGATAAGCATGAGGATAACGCAGATAAATTTCGTCCCCGGCCGAAGTTTTCCCTGATTTACCGTCGCGAATCCCGCGGTCCTTGTCGTCACGGACTGAAACGCGCCCGCCATCCATTTTTCCCACCCGCTCATGCTTCCCATAGTCTGCGGGTTTTCACGCTCAAAGGCGTAGATGACTACAGTGCCGAATGTGATAAGTATCGCGGTCATGAGAAGAGTGATTTTACTGTGCAGTGAAAGTCTCGTGAAAAGGCGTCTTAGAGGCAGGCGATTTTTCATGACATTCCCCGCGTTTTTACGCAAATCGTGCCAGACGGCAAATCCCAGACCGCCCGCTATGATAAGAAGCATGGTCGTGATATTTACCA
>CAYLRF010000064.1:0-2688 GCA_964385995.1 uncultured Faecalimonas sp. | reverse complement strand
TATAAGGAAAAATCCCGTCGCGCAGGTGACTATGCCCAATCCGCCGATCTGTATCAGAAGGAGTATCACGACCTTGCCGAGCAGTGTAAATTGAGTAGCGGGAACCACCGTCACGAGGCCGGTCACGCAGACGGATGTGACAGACATGAAAAGAGCGTCGATGAATTTGACGGGCTGCCTGTTGCAAATCGGAAGATACAGCACGACAGCCCCGAGAAGGATAACGCCCAGAAACCCTATCGCCAGTACCTGCATCGTACTGAGCCTGTGTCTCCTGAGCGTCTCCATCACAGATATGACCTCAAAGTCTCCACTTTGTCAAGTCTCTCCCACGGCAAATCAAGATCTCCCCGTCCGAAATGTCCATAGGTGGAAACTTGCCTGTATATGGGGCGGCGCATGTCAAATTCGCGGATAATGCCCGCCGGCCGAAACTCGAAAGTTTCTCTTGCTATCTCGGTAAGGCGCTCGTCGGAAAGTTTCCCCGTCCCGAACGTATCGACCGCGATCGACGTGGGCCTCGCGACCCCGATGGCGTATGACAGCTGCAATTCGCATTTGTCCGCGAGATGAGCGGCGACTATGTTTTTCGCGGCGTGTCTGGCGGCGTAGGAAGCCGACCTGTCCACCTTCGTGCAGTCCTTGCCCGAAAATGAGCCGCCTCCGTGTCTGGACATGCCTCCGTATGTGTCGACTATTATCTTTCTTCCCGTGAGGCCGCTGTCCCCGTGTGGCCCGCCGATCACAAATCTTCCCGTCGGATTGATAAAAAACTTCGTTTTCTCATCGACCATGCCGGCGGGAATCTCCGTATCGATCACGTATTTTTTGATATCGCTTCCGATCCGCTCCTGTGTCACATCCGGGTCATGCTGAGCGGAGATGACGACAGCGTCCAGACGAAAAGGCTTTCCCTCCTCATCATACTCCACCGTCACCTGCGCCTTCCCGTCCGGCCTTAAGTACTTAAGCGTACCGTCCTTACGCACTGCCGCCAGCCGCCGGGTGAGCTTATTCGCGAGAAATATGGGATACGGCATGTATTCATCCGTCTCATTCGCGGCGTATCCGAACATCATGCCCTGATCACCCGCGCCGATCGACTCGATCTCCGAGTCGGTCATCATATGCTCCCTTACCTCCCAAGCCTTATCCACTCCCATCGCTATATCGGGCGACTGCTCGTCGATAGCCGAGATAACGGCGCACGTCTCGGCGTCAAAACCGTACTCACTGCGATTGTACCCGACGTCATTTATAGTCTGACGCGCTATCTTCTGTATGTCCACATAAGCGTCGGTAGTGATTTCTCCCATCACCAGCACCATACCCGTCGTGATGGCGGTCTCGCATGCCACCCTGCTCATCGGATCCTGCTTTAACAGCTCATCCAACACGGCATCTGCTATCTGATCGCAGATTTTGTCGGGATGACCCTCCGTCACAGACTCCGATGTAAACAATCTTCTTTCCATCTCCGGCTGTTCCTTTCAATATTATCCTGTAGCGGCGAGGCTTTTATTTATCCTGTACCTGCAGCAATTTGCTCTTAAGCTCACCTTCAAGACGGCGTATCTCGGCCTCTGCTTCCTGTCTCTTCTGACGGCCTTCCTGCTGGATCCGCATCACTTCATCGAGCGTGGAAATCAATGTCTCGTTGGCGTTCTTTAAGGTCTCCATCTCGACTATGCCCCGCTCCGACTCCTTCGCGGTCTCTACCGTGGCCATCTTCAGCTTCTCGGAATTTTTCCTTAAAAGCTCATTCGTCATATCGGTAACTTTTCTCTGGGCCTCGGCCGCCTGCGTGGAATGTTCCACTCCCAGAGCAAGCACCATCTGGCTCTTCCACAGAGGGATCGTGTTCACGATGGTTGACTGGATCTTTTCCACCATCAGCGTATCGTTATTTTGCACCATTCTGATCTGCGGCGCCGTCTGAATGGAAATCATCCGCGTAAGCTCGAGGTCATAAAGTTTCTTCTCGAATCTCGTACACATCGAATCCAGATCCTTAGCCGCCTGCGCGTCCTCGGGAAGTCCGCTCGCCTTCGCCTTCTCCGTCAATTCGCGAAGCTCGCCTTCCCTTACCTCCCGGAGCTTTTGTTTCCCGGCAAGGATGTACATGGTAAGCTCTTTAAAATAGGTGAGATTCGTCTCATACATCTTGTCGAGGATGGCCACGTCCTTCATCAGCACTACCTGACGCGCCTCCAGCGATTTACAGATCTGATTGATATTCGTCTCGGCTTTATCGTATTTGGACTTCATGTTCCGGATCTTATTGGAAGTCTTTTTGAAAATGCCCATAAATCCCTTCGAATCCTCGTCATCGAATTCGCGAAGCTCGCTGACCACGTCGGAAAGCATATCGCCGATCTCGCCCAGATCCTTGGTCTTTACGCTTTCAAGCGCGTTTTCCGAGAAATCCGCCATCTTTTTTTGTGTTCCCGCGCCATACTGAAGAATCATGGTAGAGTCCGTGATGTCGATTTTCTTCGCGAACTCGGCTACCGCCTCCTTTTCCTCGGGTGTGAGCACGGTATCGTCAAGTACTTCCTCTTTCCCTTCCGGCTCCTTACTTACCGCCATCTCCTGCTTTGCCTCCGAAAAAGGATCAAGCGTAAGTACCGGCGTCTTTTGCATGGTATCAAATTCCTCTGCCATAATGAAACCCTCCTCTTATCCTGA
>CAYLRF010000063.1:0-8747 GCA_964385995.1 uncultured Faecalimonas sp. | reverse complement strand
GCGGATGAGTCTCTCCCCGACATGCCGGATACCGTCTACATTCGCGAAAGCGACATGCGGATCTTCGCGGGCGCCGCGAAAGAGGGCGACAGGGCCTGCTTCGGCGGAGAGGGCGTCTTAAAGCTGAACCTTGTATTCCCGCCGGATCAGCTTCCCCTTACGCCGATGACTCCTTTTTCATTTTTTCCCGACTCGGTAGGCTATGTGAGACGGCTCCTTCGGGCATGTGAAGAGGTGTTGAGAAGACGCGTCGGCGGCGAGAGTACGGATGATAAATGCGTGACCCGCGGCGAAGGGGCACGCATGGCCGTGAACAGAAGCGGCTTCGCGCGGCTTCCGGAAAACAGTAAAAGACAGATAATCGCGGCGCTTAGGGCGTACACGGATTCATTGATACGCGGCAAATGCGACGATGACGCCATAGAGGACATTTTCGGACTGGGATTTGGCTCCACGCCTTCCGCGGATGACATGATTCTCGGGATTTCGGCCATGTTTTCGCGAAACAGGCCGCCGTTTAGAGAGGATCTTTTGTCGCGGACGACGGACATCAGCGCCAAATTTCTGCGAGCCGCGGGGGAGGGATTTTACTCAGAACCCCTTATCCGCCTTATTACGAAACCCGGGAAGGAAACGGCCGGGCGTGTCGCGGTATCGGGCGGTTTTTCGGGAACGGATACGCTTACGGGTATCCGGGCAGCCTGCCGGTATATACTTAGAAGAGGCCGCGTAAATTCCGCAAGGTGAGGGACGCGCAAAATCGCGTCAGAAAAGAGGGAAAATTGAGAGATTTATTCATCGGTTCCAAAGATCTTAAGGTTCAGGTAAACGCGCTCGGCGCGGAGCTTAAGAGCGTGACGCTGGGCGGCATGGAGTATCTCTGGCAGGGCGACAAGAGATTTTTCGATCGGACTTCACCGACTCTTTTTCCCATCATCGGAAGGTTCCTTAGCGATACGTATTACGTCGGGGATAAGGCTTACCACATGCAGTTAAACGGTTTCGCCATGGACGAGAATTTCGAGGAAGTAAGCCTTAAGGAAAACGAGGCCGTCTTCAGACTTTGCGCGAATGAGCGCACTCTCACCGAGTATCCCTATAAATTCGTGCTGACCGTCACGTATGCGGCGTATAAAAACACTCTCACCGTCACTTATAACGTGGAAAATCGCGGTTCGGATAACATGCCGTTCGGTGTCGGCTGTCACACGGCCTACCGCTGGCCGCTTAGGGAAAAGGATGCTCCCGAGAGCGCGTATCTGGAGTTTGAGCGGGAGGAATATATCAAATCTTTCAATCCCTTCGGCTGGAGACAGCTTTTCATAGAAGGAAACAAACGCCCGCTTTCACATGATTTATTTAAAAACGGCACGCGCAGCATAACGGGCATACATTCCGAGTGGATAGCGTTAAAGAGTAACGTTCATACGCACGGGGTGAGGATTTACCGCTCTGCGTTTCCTTTTATGGCCATTTGGACGCTGCCCGATCCGAAGGCGAGTCTTATCTGTCTGGAACCCTGCACCTCGATACACGCGGGCGACAGGGGCTGCACGGGATTGGAGGACAGGGAAGGAAGCATGACGCTCGCGCCCGGGAATACATGGACGGGATCATTTAGCGTGGAGTTCTTCTGAAAGCCGCCGCGAGGCGCCGCGCGAATCAACGCGGTTCTTTCGTGAGGCAGACGAAATACGGTGAGGCGCACATGATACCGACGACTGAGGCGGTACAACACGGGACTTGACCGAACGCAGCCTCTTGGGTTAAACTTTTACAGACGTATACGGCAATGGTCGGAACGAAGCTCTCAAACATTCCGGCATGGCGATGGAAGATGGCTGTCAAGGGAAAGCCGCTAAGGAAAATTCCGAAGGATACGTTACGCCGCGGCCTTTAAATGACGGGTTATAAACGTGTGACGAGTCGTAAAGAAAAAGAGGCGCACAATATACGTCAGAAAAGAGGTAATTATGGATCAAATTTTAAAGAATTTTAAGGAAAAGCTAGCGAGAGGCGAAAGTGTTTACGGCCCTTTTATGAAGACGGGGGATCCGATGTTCGCGGAGGCCGCGGGACTGGCGGGATTTGATTTCGTCATACTGGATACGGAGCACGGTCCCGTGTCGCTCGAACATCAGCAGAATAATATCCGCGCCGCGCAGGTCGCGGGAGCCGTTCCCGTCATACGCGTGCCGAACATGGAGGAAAATACGATAGGCTCCGCGCTCGACATCGGAGCGTACGGCGTGCAGGTGCCGCAGGTAAAGGACGCGGCTCAGGCGAAGAGCGTAGTGCAAAGCGCGAGATTTTATCCGGCCGGGGAGCGGGGCGTGTGCAGATATGTCCGCGCCGCCGAATATTCCCGCATGGATAAAAAGACATATTTTAAGGAGTCGGAAAATACGCTTGTCATATTGCAGCTTGAGGGGCAGGAGGCCATCGACAATCTCGACGGGATTCTCGCGGTGGACGGCATAGACATCCTCTTTATCGGGCCCTACGATCTGTCGCAGTCTTTGGGCGTGCCCGGGGAAGTGGAAAGCGACCTTGTGATTGACACGATGAAGGGGATCATTTCACGCGCGAAGGCGAAGGGAAAAGTCATCGGGACCTTCGTGGATAATATAAAAATGCTGCGTCTGTGGCGTGACGCCGGAGTTCAGTACATAAGCTACAGCGTGGACGTGGGGATTTTCAGCTCAGCGTGCGCCTCGATATTGAGCGAGATAAATGACGGAAAATAGGAGGAAAATGTATGTGTACCGCCGTGACGTATAATACCAAATGCCATTATTTCGGGAGAAATCTGGATTATGAGTTCGCTTATAACCAGACAGTGACGGTGACGCCGAGAAATTACGGGTTTGATTTCAGACGGATGGGAAGCCTTAAAAACCATTACGCCATGATAGGTATGGCTTTCGTGCAGGAGGATTATCCGCTGTACTATGACGCCACGAATGAGAAAGGCCTCAGCATGGCGGGTCTTAATTTCCCGAAAAACGCCGACTATAAGAAGGAGGCCGCCGGCAAGGACAATGTCACGCCGTTCGAGTTCATACCGTGGATCCTCTCACAGTGCCGGACAGTGGCTGAGGCGCGGGAGCTTCTTTCGAGGATCAGTCTGCTGGATGAAAATTTCAGCGACGCCCTCCCGCTTTCGCCGCTTCACTGGATGATATCCGACAGGGATGGCAGCATAGTCGTCGAGTCCGTGAAAGAAGGCCTTAAAGTCTATGACAATCCCGTCGGAGTCATGACGAATAATCCGCAATTTGATTATCATATGACAAACCTCACAAATTACATGGCAGTGTCGCCGTGTGATCCGAAAAACGAGTTCTCGGATAAGATTTCGCTTACGCCTTACAGCAGAGGGATGGGAAGCATGGGACTGCCGGGAGATCTTTCCTCGGCGTCGCGGTTTATCAAGGCCGCGTTCACAAAGCTAAATTCCGTCTCAGGGGAGTCCGAGCAGGAGAGCGTGAGTCAGTTCTTCCATATACTCGCGTCGGTCGCTCAGCAAAAAGGCTGCTGTAAGGTCGAAAAAGGATACGAGTATACGATTTACTCATCCTGCTGCAATACGGATAAGGGCATTTACTATTACACGACTTATGAAAACAGCCGCGTGACAGGCGTGGATATGTTTAAAGAGGACTTGGACGCGAAATCACTTATAAGCTATCCGCTGATCGAAGACGGACAGATCCTTATGCAAAATTAAACGGTGTTTCGTGAAACGCCGTCAGCTCAGCATTATCTGAATGCCTCACATCCACACGATGCCGCTAATAGAGTGTCTGTGAAACGCTGTCAGCTCAGCATTATCTGGCCGCCGGTTACCGGGATGGCCTGTCCCGTCTCGTATTCCTGCTCCACGCAGTAGAGGACGGCTCTCGCGACGTCTTTCGGAAGACAGCCCCTGTTCATGGGCACCTTCGACTCATAAAATTTTCGTACGTCTTCGACGGTCTTCGCGCCCGGCACTTTTCCCGCTTTCAGATATTGCACGAAAAGACCCTTTTCGGGATCCGACCACAGCGGACCGTCGAGGAAATTCCCGGGGCAGACGGCGTTTACCTTTATGTGATAAGCGCAAAGCTCCAGAGCGAATGACTGGACGAGGCCTATGCCCGCGAATTTCGAGCCGGCGTAGGCGAAATTTTTATTCGAACCCTCAAGCCCCGACTTGGAATTAACTTCCACGATGTCAAACCACGCGTTTTCATCGGCCTCATGCTCGGCCCGCATGATAATCGCGGCGTACTTGGCGCACAGGAAAAACCCGTAATAATTTACGGATGTAACAAATTCCATATCTTTCATCTCGAAAGAGGTAAGAGGCCCTGAGCGAACCACGCCCGCGTTTGAGAGCATGATGTCAAGACCGCCGAAACGTTCCACCGCGGCGGCCGTCATATTCGCCACGCTTTCCTCGTCGGAGACGTTCACCGCCACGGCGTAGGCTCTGTCACCGAGTTCTTTCGCCGTCTGCCTCGCGAGAGGTTCGTTCATATCCGCGATGACCACGAACGCGCCTTCTTTATAAAGCTCACTTGCGATACCTTTGCCGAAGCCCTGAGCGGCGCCGGTGACGACGCAGACCTTACCGGAAAGACGCCCGGATTTTTCTTTCGCGCCCGCGTCATTTCCCGACAGAGCTTTAAGTCTGTTCTCACGGGCGATATCGCACCATTTCGTCATATCTGCCGTCATAATCATCTCCGTTTCGTAAAATCAGCCGATCCGTTCGTCGACGTTACGTCAAATCCCCCGATCCGTTCATCGACGTTTCGCCAAATACACCGACTCGGTCGTCGACGTTTCGCCAAATACACCGGCCAGGTCTCCGGCGCTTCACCATATCCGACCCGTCAGCCGACGTTTCATTAAATCCGCCGACCCGCCCGACTTCATTTCGCCATGACCGTCGCTCATTTTACACCCGTTTGTCGACCGCAGGCCCGCCCGCACCCTTACTCGATGGGCTTGCTGTGCGCGAGCAGGTATTTCTCCGCTTCGCCGCTCCAGAGCCCGTCGTTACGCGCGGTTATTTCCGCGAGTTTCGCGAAAAGAGGATCGCTTTTCCCGAGTTTCTCAAAGTCTGCGATCGCCGTGAGCGGCAGATCGATCTGGGTATAGATAAGCTTCTTCCCGCCTCGGATATTCGGAAGATTAAGAGTCGTATCGACCACGGCGTTTAAGCCGCCTATGTGGGTTATCATCGCGGCGGGATTTATGCGCCCTGTGGTCATCATTTCCACCGCCTCGCGCATATCCGAGGTATTGCCGCCCGAAGTCGCCGCCACGTGCGTGTATTGATAGTGGACGTTATACCAGTTAAAAGGAGCCTTAAAGCCGCTGTCGGTGGGGCCGGCGAAGAAGTTCAGGCACCCGTCCCTTCCGAGTATGTCATCCGCCTGCTCTACTACGGACCTTACGGGAGCGAAGCATATCACATCGTCAAATCCCGTCCCGCCCGTGAGGCCGCGCAGATATTCGGTGCCGCGCTCCGGCTTCGAGGTATTTACATAGTGAAGCTCGATTCCGAGCTCTTTCGCGTGACTTACGGTATAAATGCGCTCCGCCCGGGCAAGTCTCTCATCGTCGATGTCCGTCACGACGAGAAGCGAGGGACGCCTGTCGCAGTGCAGAGCGTAGTCGATGGCTCCGAGTCCCATGGGACCGACCGAGGCGAGCAGGGCCATTTTCCCGCCCTTTACGATGCCCATATCGTGGGAATAACTGCCGGGATGTGTGTGATACATCGCGTGGAACGTGCCGATTACGCAGCTCATCGGTTCGGCGAGCGAGCCGTAGAAATACACGTCGGAGTTATACGGAAGGAGATTGTCGGTAAGCAGCGTCTCGGCGGGCACGAGTGCGTACTGTGTGTCGCCGCCGCAGTAGCTGTAGGAGTATCCGGGGGCCTTAAGCGAACCTTTGTAATAATGCGCGGGCTGGATGGTGAAACCGTCCCCGGGTTTATATCTGAACCGCCAGTTTTCGCCCACCTCATCAATCACGCCGCAGAACTCGTGGCCGATGATTGTGGGATTTTCAGCCACGTTATCCGGCACGCGCTTGTGCTCGGCTCCTTCCATCGCGGCTTTATACGAGCTCATGCAGATGGAGTCGGAAATGACTTTTATGCGCACGTCGTCGGGTCCCACTTCGGGTAGCTCTATCTCCTCGAGACGCAGATCATTTTTCCCGTGAATACGCACGGCTTTTGTCTTCATACACACCTCTTTTCCGACGGTTATTTCACGTCAATATGCCCGGTAACTTAGCCCTGAGCTTTTTAAATTCCTCGTATTTTCTGTCATATATGTCCAGATGGGCGGGGTTTGGCGTCACGGTCTTTTTGTATTTGCGAAAGCGTCCCGCGATACTGTACATATCCTCGCCCGTCACCGCCGCGAATCCCATCACCGCGCAGCCCATGGCCCCGGTTTCCTCCGTTTCCACGGGAAGGATATCGCATTTTAAGATGTCGGCCTTGATCTGAAGCCATACGGGAGATCTGGAGCCTCCGCCGCACGCGAATAGCCTGTCAAAAGTAATCCCGTATTTTTTAAGTTTCTCCTGATTATAGCGCATTTCGAAGGTAACGCCTTCCAAAATCGCGCGGTAAATGTCGGGCAGTCTGGTCTTCGTCGTAAGTCCCGCGATAAGCCCTGTCGCACGCGCGTCAAGGTCGGGCGTGCCGCCCATCCCCTGAAGATAGGGCAGTACCAAAAGGGATGTGGGCTCGGACGGCGCGGACTCATTCATAAGGTCGTAAATGTTTTTGCCCGTCTCTCTCGCGGCCTGCCGCAATTCGCCCGCTAAGGCGTCCCTGTACCAGCGAATCACAGAGCCCGCGGAAATGTTATACGCGTAGGTCACATATCCCCTGTCCCCGGGATAGGGCAGACAGCAATAATTATCGTCTATAAATCCCCCGTCCGCCGGCGGTTCGGGAAAAAGCGCGGTAATGCACTCCGTCGTCCCGGTGGAAGCCACCGCGTCACCCGTATGTTCGACACCCGCGCCGAGGGCGTTTACGATCTGATCCTGAGCGCCCATGACGATGAGCGTCGACTCGGGAAGCCCCAGTTTCTTCGCCATATCCGGCAAAATGCGTCCGAGCGAGCTGCCGTAAGGCACTATCTCGGGCATCTGATCCTCCGAAAAACCGGAGGCGCCAAGAAGCTTCTCTGACCACGCGCGGCTTTTAAAATCATAGAGAAGTGTCTGAGCGGCCAGAGAGTCATCCGTCGCGGCCCTCCCGCTGAGAAGATATCCTATATATCCCGAGATCAGAAGGAACTTATGTATCGGCTTTGAGGCCGCCTCCCGCGTCTCGAGCATTTTTGAAAGGGAATAATAGGTGTAGGCCGGAAGATGGCATATATCCCTGAAGGTTTGTTCGCCGACCTTATCGACGAGCCTTTCGAAGGTCATATTCGGCGTGTTCGCGAAATACATGTGGATGTCGTCTAAGGGATTATTATCCTCATCGACAGCCACGTATGACTCGCCGAAAGATGAGAGTGTGACGGCGACGACTTCGTTCGGGTCGGAAAGAAGTCCGACGCAGCCTTTTATCACGGAGAAGACGCTGCCGGAAAGCGCTGCCGGCGGCAGGCAGTCGGCCCCCGGCGCCAGAGGATACTCCTCATAACACTTCGCGAGCTCGCGGCCGTCTTCGCTGAAAGCCACGCATTTGCAGCCCGTGCCTCCTATGTCCAGACCTAAACTAATCATGGCGCCTCCTTTTTTATCCGAACAGGGATGAGCAAAACTCCAATTTGCTCATCCCTAATCAGAACAGTATGTCATGAGTTCCCGAAACTTGCAGATCACGGATTTCCTCCCTGACCTTGCGGTAGACCGCGTCGCGGCCGCGCTCGATGTCCCCGGCGCTTCCCATGCCTTCTTCATAGGCCTGACGTATCTCGGTGCCGATATTTATCTTCGCTATGCCGTTTTCGATGCCGTCAAGGATGTAAGAAACGCGGATCCCGGAGCCGCCGTGCAGGACCAGAGGGATGTCGGCGGCTTTTTTAAGCGCGGCGATGTGTTCGGTGTCAAGCCTCGCGGCGGGCTTTTTCTGATTTCGCGTGCCCTCGGCGATGGCTCCGTGTATGCTTCCCGCCGCCACGCTCAGCCAGTCGCAGCCGCTTTCTTTCACGAAGCGCGAGGCTTCATCGGGATCGGTAAATCCCTTCTTCGTCCTGAAAACTTCCTCGTAGTCCATGTTTACGCCGTCGCCTTCATGCCCCATCACGGCGCCCAGTTCCGCCTCGATGGCGAGACCGTGTTCGTGGGCGAATTCGGCGGCTTCGCGTGTGACGGCGATATTTCCGTCGAGGTCCAGACGGCTGCCGTCTATCATGCAGGACATGTATCCCGCCTTTACTGCCCGCTTAAATATGGGCATGTAGTCCACTCGCAGGTGATCCTCGTCTATCACGGGTACGTGATCGAGGTGAAGGAGGGTATACTCAGGTACGTGGTATTTAAAATATTCCTCTGCCACGGCCTCGAGGCTCTCTGAGCTGAATTTCTCCCACTCAAGCCTTGCCACCTGTACCATGGCCACGGCTTTCTCATCCGTGATCGCCTGTATGACGGGCTTAACCATCGGAAGGTGGGGGATGTTAAACGCCGGTATGACGATCCTGTTTTTCCATGCCGTATATACGATTTCACGCACGTTTTTCATAGTGAAATTACCTCTTTTCCGATCCGTA
>CAYLRF010000062.1:1897-8757 GCA_964385995.1 uncultured Faecalimonas sp. | reverse complement strand
TATCCTGATAAAAAATCCCGCTCTCCCTCGCGGCTCGCACGTCGGACCGTACGAAAGCATCATTTCTTCCCGGCCGTCGGACCGTACGAAAATCTCATTTCCTCCCGGCCTTCAGTTCCCGCGTGGTAAGGCTGTGCGCTCAAATGTCAGGCCGTATGAAAACCTCATTTCTTCCCGTTATCTGATTTCAGCCCGTCGTCCTTTAAGCCCTCCTGGGCGAGCATCGCGTTTAATACGGAAATGTCCGACGAGACATCCCACGCCGTATCCTGAAACAGGCTGTCAAGCAGCTTCTCAAAGGCCGCGTTTAACGTATCCAGCGTGGTCTCTATCTCCTTCTTCGCCGACAGTATGTTCTCGCCGCCGACATCCTGCGCGTCCATCTGCGCGTACGCGTCAAGAAGCTTCACGGTGATCGGAAGATAATATTCCATCATTTTGCGTATGTCGTCTACCGATTCGGGGTGAGTAAGCACCCGGTCGAAAATCTTATTTACCACGCCCTCTATATGCGCGATTTTTTCGGAAATCTCCTCGCCCGGGATGGCGTCATTGCAGGCTCGTATACGGCGGACGTATTCCTCGCCGCGGACGATGACATCCTTTACCTCGGGAGAAAGACCTGCGGTATTTCGTCCGCCCGCTTCCGATGTTTCTTTTCCTTCCGATTTTTTCGCCCCGTCCTTACGTCCCGACGCCGCGTCCTTAAAATTACCCGCCGAGGCTGTCGTGCCTTCATCCCGGGCGTTTGCCTCCCGCTTTCGCGTCTCAAGCAGCCGATATTTGTTATACATCCCGTCGGTCACCATAAGGCACGTCTTTTGCTCGTCCAGATGTCCCTGGCAAAACCAGCCTTTGTTTATCATCTTTTCGACATCTTTTCTGACGAAATCGGGACTCTTATGCACGCCTTTCGCGAGCTGATTGATATTACACATCTCGGCGGTGCCGAGTTCCTTTCTGTATTTATTAAATCTGTGCAAAAGCGACATCCGTGAGAAGCCGAACACAAATGCCACAAGCGACGCCAAAAAAGATAATACCTTCGCTATGAGCTCCGTCCAAAACGACATCCCCATGCCGAAAACGCCGGACGTGAGAGTCGACATTATGCCGCTCCAAAAACCGACGCCGAAGAAAGCTCCCAAGATTAAAGCCAGCGTGCTTACCGTCCTGTACGTAGAGCTCACGAAAAACCGCCCCGCCACAGGCGAGGTGTTCCTTACCCGCGTCGTCCTGACGGGATTCGTATAATAAACTTTGTTTTGACGCCGCCGTCTCCCGGATGAGGCGCCCGTTTGATTCCACGCGCCTCCGGTCGTTCCCGCGTTCGCGCCGCCCGAACTTCCGTAGTAGGTGCCGCCCGTTTGACTCCATGTGTTCCCGGTAGTCCCCGCGTTCGCGCCGCCCGAACCTCCGTAGTAGGTACCGCCCGTTTGACTCCACCCGTTCCCGGTCGTGTCCGAGTTTTGCGATTTTCGCCCGACCCACTCGGAAACTCTGTCTAATGTTCTGGAAATATTTCGGTTCAGGTTATCGTAATCACCCAGTTCTATCGCTTTTTGTATGGTGTCGCTTATATCGTCGCCTATATTTTCCCAATCACGGTACGCCACTTTAAGATCACGCCTCCCGCGGTGATTCCCGCAAAATCCGACCCTCACGGCTAAAAAGGCCGCCTGACCTTTGGTATTGTATCACGAATTTGACAATTTAAAAAGACTCGGAAAAAGCCCGGATTTCGGCTCCTTAGCTCATCAGGCCGTATTTGACCTTTATCCTGCCAAGTTTCTCAAGCATCGGCTCCGAAAGAACCCACAGAAAGAATGCCGTGGCGGCGGCATGCACGCAGTCCATCGGAAATCCGGTCAGAAGATAGCTTATGATAATATCCGCGTTGATCGAATCCGCGGACCATATAAGAGCGGAAGAAATGTTCATAATCACGCCGTATATCGCGATGGCGCACACCGCCCCGAATACCGCGAGCGTGCCTCTGTTTCGCGCAAGAAGCCCTATCCTGTACAAAATGCCCGCCAAAAAGCCGATTAAACCCATCGCGAACATCTGCCAAGGCGTCCAGGGTCCCTGTGAAAAAAGTATATTTGAAACAAGCATTGATACGGAGCCGACCAAAAATCCGCTCTCACCTCCTAACGCGACTCCCGCGAGAATGGTCATCGCCATCACAGGCTTAAACTGCGGCAGCATAAAAAACGCGGCGCGTCCCGCTACCGTAAGGGCGCACAAAACCGCTATGACCACCAGCTCCCTCGCCTTCGGACGTCTGCCCTCAAAACGCAGAAAAAACGGCAGCATACATTCCGCCAACATGATAAGAGAAATCAGATAATAATGTTCCCGTCCGATAAAACGGACACCGAGAAAAAGCGTAAGGCCCGCGGCGACTACTACGAGAATAATACTTGTAGCCGTCCTTCGTGAAATCCCGCGATCCGCCGCGCCTTTTAAATCGCCCTCCCGCGCCTTATCTTCCCCGCCGGCCGCGGAGCCGTATTTACCCGCTCCCGAAGAAGACCTTCTGCCTATAAACACGCAGGTTAATATCAAAAACAGAAGAAATATCCCGTAGATCATAAGCTGTCCGGCGCCGAATCCCGTCGCGCCGCCGGGACCCGTCATCTCAGTCAAATTCCCCTTTTTCGCCGCGTAAAACAGCACCAAAAGAGCGCCTCCGCCGGAAAGGATCGCTCCTATACGCCGCCACAGAGGAAGCGGTTTCGCGTCTTCTGCCCCTGTCTTTGCCTCCCCCGCCTGCCGCTTCTGTTTCCTCCCGTCTTTGCCGTCTTTATCCCGGGGTTCCCCGTTCTCTTCCCTTGTCTTTACCTTAATTCTTGCCTGCCCTATCGTTGCCGCCTCACCGCACGGTTCTTCCGCCTCATTTTTAACGTCCGTCACTTTATTTATGATGTCCCGCGTCGTTACGACATCGGGCAAAATTCCCTCGGCTATGTGAGCCGCCGCGGTAGTGTAATAGCGGTTCCCGGTAAAGAATCTTCGGGTCGGCTCCTCGCAAACGACATTCCCGTCAAAAAACAAACAGCATCTGTCGGCATATTCCGCGCAAAATTCGACATCGTGACTTACCATGACTATGCAGACGCCTTCGCTTTTCAGTGACTTTATGATCCCCGCGAACTCACGTTTAAACCGCACGTCCATTCCCTTCGTCGGTTCATCGAGAAGTAATATCCGCGGCTTTGTAAGCAGGATTTTCGCGAGCGCCGCCCTTTGCTGCTCCCCGCCCGACAGATCATAGGGATGTCGCCATTCAAGCCCGCTAAGGCGGCAGATCGAAATCACATTTTCCATCCGACCCTGCGCCTCTTCCCCCTTAAATCCCATCTGCTTTAGGATGTCCGCGAGCTCTTCCCTCACGTTTTTTTTCACAAAGAGCGTCTGAACGTTCTGAGGCAGAACAGCCGTCCTTTCACCGATATTTACCTCTCCCCTATACGGTTTAAACGATCCCGCAAGCACAGATAAGGCCGTGGTTTTACCCGTCCCGTTTCCTCCCAGTATGCAAAGAAGCTCTCCCTCGTGCGCCGTAAGAGTGAAATTTTTCAGTATGTCGGGCGAATCCTTCTCATAACGAAACCAAACCCCCCTCGCCGTAAGAGGAGCTTTCCGGTTTTCGAAATCGCCGTCTTTCTCCGAGGACGCAACTGTGACGCTTTTCCTACCGCCTGCCTCCGGCGAGAAATTCTCCCTCATTAAATCCTCTCGCGATGAATCCTCACGTCCTAAATCCGCTTCCCAAGGTTCCTGTTCCTCTCGCGCGGTTGCCGGGATTTTCGTTTCCTCAAGCTTTAAATCCCCTCTCCCCGCCATGTGATTTTTTAAGAATTCCCTTCCCTCGATCGGACTTACAGGGTAGGACATATCGGGCCGCAGAGCCGCCGCGATCCGCGTGGCCGCCGGCATGGCATAAAACATGTCGCTTTTACTCTCATACAGATATTTCCCAAGCTCTGCCGGGGTCGCCGTAAAAAGAAGCTTTCCATCCTCCATCACGGCCGCCCGATTCGCGATGGGAAGCGCCTCCTCCAGTCTGTGATCCGCCAAAATTACCGTCGTCCCAAGCTCCAGATTCAGCTTCTGAAGCGTCGTCAGAAATTCCGAGGCCGCGATCGGATCCAGCTGCCCCGTCGGCTCGTCGAGTATCAGAAGCTTCGGACGCGTTACCATGACCGAAGCCAGATTCAAAAGCTGCTTTTGACCTCCCGATAGATCGGAGGTATTTGCATAAAACCAATTTTGGATACCGAAAAATGACGCCGTCTCTGCCACCAGTCTGCGAATAAGCGGCGTGTCATATCCCAGACTTTCCGCTCCGAAAGCAAGCTCATGCCACACCTTGTCGGTGACAATCTGACTCTCCGGCGACTGCGTGACAAAACCTATTTCTTTCACGCACTGCCTGTCACTTAAGCGCGAAATATCGACGCCTCCGTACGTCACCGTGCCGGTCCGCGTGCCGTGCGGGGTAAGAGACGGCTTAAATTGCCGCAAAAGAGTCGATTTTCCGCAGCCGGAGTAACCGCAGATTACGAGAAAATCCCCCTCGTTTACCGAAAGATTCACGTCGCGGATTGCCGTCCTTTCGTCTTCCGGATAAGTAAATGTCAGATTCCTAGCCGCGAGCATTTTCATCATTTCTTTCCTTTCATCCGATTTCGCGCCCTTTTCCAAATCCGCTCCTCATGCCCGTCCAAAATAAGCGGCGAAAGGCACAGCGCGAGAAATACCGTCAGCACGCTTATGGAAAGCGGCTCCGTAAGCACCCCCCGCACAGTCGGATACCATCTCCAGAACAGACCTCCCGCCAGCGCGCCGCATATGATATAAATTCCGCAAAAACACAGCCAGATAAGCGCGTATCTGTCTCTTTTAGTAAAAGTATATATCGAAAAAGCCGTCCTTCCCTTCAGCCCGTATCCGCGGCTTTTCATACTGTCCGCGGTATCAACGGCGTTTTCAAGCGACCATGTCACCGTCGCCGAAAACGCGGTCATTGCTGACTTTACGCGGCTTTTGCGGCCGACGCCGATATTTGCCTGCGCCGTTTTCGCATCGTCAAGCCTCGACTTAAAAAGCGGCACGAAACGCAGCGCCATGCTTAAGATAAGCGAAAGTGACGGAATGATTTTGCCGAAGAGATATATGAACTTATCTTCGGTCATCACGGACGTAAACGCCGTAAACCACAGAAGGACAGCCGCGAACATCACCCCCGCGCAAAAGCCGTAGAGTATGCTCTCAAGCGTCAGCGGATTTCCCCCCGGCAAAAAACCCAATACCGTAGTTCCCCGATGATTAAACGCGGGATTTATAACCGCTATCATAAGGACCGAGGGAATCAAAAAAAGAAGCACGGATTTGACGGTCCTGCCCTTTGAGACTTTCCTCGCGTAAAGTAACGCCGCCGTAAAAGAGCACGCGATACAAACCGGGTGGGTAAAATACATTGAAAAACCCAGCACAAGCGCGAAATATATGAAATTTACCACCGGATGGTATTCTGAAAAAGCGTCATTTCCACGCATAAAAATCACCTTATCCCGCCAGAGCGCCCGATCCGCCGATGTCACTACCCAATTCGCAGGTATATCGCCACTGCACGTTTTGTCCGTCCTTTAAAAGATACTGACTGCAGCCGTAATTCGGATACCAACCGTCCACGCAGTACATCCACCCGGAACCCGGACCGCAGTCAAACTCATAGAGATTCGCGATTCCCTCGATATAAGTGCTGTTATACATAGGCGTAAACGAAGCCTCGAGCAGAATGCCGTTTTCATCGCAGACGCGCCGCAAAAGATCGTACACCGTTTCGCCCTCGAAAAATTCCACCTCCACGGCGGCGAAAATAATCCCGTTTTTCGGCAGCACATCGAGTTTATCGGGTGCAAGGTCCGAAAGGTGACTGAAAATGGAGGTGCACTCTATCGAAAATGTTACCGTATGCTTCTTCTTTGGTTGCTCGGCTAGCGACTCCGAGCCTTCACTTTCTCCGGAATGCGCGGGGCCTGACTCGGTGTTTTCCGACTTTTCGCCGTCTGATTTTAAATTTCCCGACGCGGTATTGGCATTTTGACTTTCCCTTAAGCCTTCCGCGCCCGATTTTCCGTTTTCGACACTTGCGCCGCCCGCTTTATTTCCCGTATCTATGCCCGAAGCCTTACTCCCTTTCGTACCGACGGCTGCTTCTTTTGTGCCTTCGCCTTCTTCACTGTCCGACCTTGTCGCACGGATTTCCACGGTTCCTTTTTGCGTGGTCGGCGTGAATGTCAGGATATCGGCGTCTTTCACGGTCAATGTGGCGCTTCCGATCTTCTTTTCGATCCGGCCGCTTTTTGTCTCCGCTATAGTGTAAACATCTCCGCCCGTATCCCATTTCTCATTCAACGTGATCGAAAGCGTAGGCGAAAATCCGAAGTTCTCCTTTGAAAGAAAGCGAAACACAACCTTCGAGTCAGTAGCCTTCGTTATGTCAAGTCCCAGATTAAGCGGCTTTTCCTTATTTATGTCGCTTCCGAAAATCGTCCACTCGTAATCCAGTCCCCCCGACGCGCCGTGAAACTTAACCACCTGATTTTTCCGTTTCATTTCACTTAGCACATCAGCGGAAATCACTCCGTCCTCCGAAATGGCGACGTTTTCCCCCAAAGACGCCGGACGTTCAAAGACGCTGCACCCACATATACCGAACAAAAGACAAATTGTCACCAAAAAAAGCGCCGTTTTTTTCTTCATGCCCACTCCTTTCCCGACGTGTCCTTCACGCCACATTCGCTGCCGCCGCATACTTCTCTGATGAATACTCCTCCGATGAATAC
>CAYLRF010000062.1:0-1797 GCA_964385995.1 uncultured Faecalimonas sp. | reverse complement strand
CTCCTCTGATAAATTACTCTTCAATGAAAAATCCTCGTGTTTTAAAATAAAAAAGAGCGCCTTCCTCTTTCCCGGACAAGCCGAAAAAGCGGTCGCACTCTTCACACCAAAGCTGTGTTAAACCGGAAAATACGGCGGAGCCTGACTTATGAGACAACGCGATTTTTACGCCGTTCGCGCCAAAAAGGCGGGGACGAATGCGAAAAACTCCGCGCGAACTTCGCGCGAAATGGCAGTCTTACCGCGAATTTTTCGTGCCTTTCATCATAAAAACACGCGCACGGTGTCTCAAATACAGGAATGGCGGTTGTCCCGGACTCGAACCGGATTTCCTTTTAATTTACTCGGTTTACAACTTTTCAAACCGTATTCCCAAACTTTATGAAATTTTCAATCTTCTTTTGTGAAACTGCCCTTTAGCGCGGCGACGTCTTAAAACCTCACGGCCGGCGTCGCGGTCCGCGCTATTCTGGTTATGTATATCCGATTTTTGCGCTTTGAGTCCCGCGTTTTAAGGTGATCGGACAGCCTCACGGCAGATATCATGCCACAATCCTAACGTATTGTCACGTGAAATTTTTCTCCGTATTCGTGCCGGGTCTTAAAGAGTTACAATTCACAGCCCTCCACGCCTCATTAAAAAAACCGTCGTCAGCCGAACGGATCGCAAAGGCATATCGTCGCGAGTACGCCGCAGAACAGGCCGATCCACTGCCTGCGTGTGAGTTTCTCCTTAAAGAAAATAAAAGCCGCAAGCAAAGTCAGGATGAGTCCGCCGCCGTTTACTATTGGGAAAAAGACCGCGCTGTCAAAAACTCCCGAAAGGTACAGATTCAGCTTGTTATTTGCCGCGATACAAAGGCCGCTTACAGCCATAAGAATCATCGGCGTCCATCCTAAAATCGACTTTTTATTTCGCGACGTCGATCTCGCGGCCCACGAAACGCGGGTCGAGATGATAAGCCCTACCGCCGAAAAGAGGAAAGAAACGCCGAAGGCGATCACGAGGAAAATATCCCCCTCGTCCTTATAAACGCTGTTTTGGTGCCATTTTTGCATTACACCTATCATACCGGTGCAGATAAAGGCTATCCCGCAGTAAATCAGCCACTGAAGCGACGTTTTCTTTGCCTCGCCGCCAACCTCTACGGAAAGCACCAGACAGCCGACCATCAAGACGATTCCCGCGATCTGGACCGCGCTTAACGTCTCACCCCAAAAGATCGCCCCGGAAAGCGAGGGAATCAGCATGGAGAGCGACGTTATGACCGTGGTATAGGATAATGATCCCGTCTGTACCGCCTGCATCATGGTAATCTGCTGCAGCGCGGTAACCAGCCCGAATGACAGGCCCAGAAGCACGGTAAAGCGCGACACACCGGAAAAATCCGCCAACGCGAGCAGAAGAGCCGCCGCCGTAACGGATGTGATCGCGTTATACATCTGCCTGGCGAAACCGCCGTCTTCATATTTGGCGGCCAGAACTTTCCTCAAAAGCGTCGCCGCAAGGCAGGCCGCCATCGAGATCACAAGCAATAGGTTCCGATTCATCTTCTCTTCACCGATATCAGCCGCAAAAAACACGTGCCGCGGACACTCCTCTGTCTCTGAGGGGTCGTCCCCGGCACATCCCCGCTTCACGGGCAATACAATATGAAGGCGCCAACCGGAATCGGACCGGTGATAAAGGTTTTGCAGACCTTGGCCTTACCGCTTGGCTATGGCGCCGCGTTACCGCAAGCTCCCCCTGTTGGACTCGAACCAACGACACTGCGGTTAACAGCCGCATGCTCTACC
>CAYLRF010000061.1:0-8872 GCA_964385995.1 uncultured Faecalimonas sp. | reverse complement strand
TCTTCAAAAAGTGATTGACAAACGAAAAGTCGACGATATAATCAACGTGAATATAAGATTTTAACTTATTTTTGCTTGCTTAATCACACAGCCCTGACGCCTTATGACGGCGGTTTTTGTATGCCGGCCGGTCTGTCCTGCCCGTTTCGCGAAAAGCGGCGCTAACGTGTATGACGGCATTTAAGTGGGGGAGTTAAAATGAAAGAACGAAGTTTCATGCTCATGAACTTCAAAGGACGCAAAGCACGTTATTTTGTGTCCATGGCGGCGGTGGTTCTCACTGCGGCGGCCGGTCTTCTGCCGGCTGTTATAATCGGCGACATCGTGGACAATGTCATATATAACGCAGACCAGGCCGACAGGATACAGAAGCTTTGGTTTTACGTGGCGTGGCTTATAGGCGTGACTATCGTCTGCTCCTCGGCCAAGATGGCGACGCGGCTCATAGTAAGGGAATGCGCCGAGTACGTCGGCTGCGGAATCAGGGAGCGCCTCTACGGGAAGCTTCAGACGATGGATCTGGCCTTTTATACGCATAATACCAGCGGGGAGCTCATATCCACCATGACTACGGACATAAACGTCATAAGGGATTTTCTGGGCTCGAATCTCTATGTGCTCGTAAACGACATATCATCGCTGATATTCACGTTTATCATCCTCGCGGGCAAAAGTCTTCCGGTATCGGGAATGCTTTTGGCGTTTATTCCCTTCATAGTCTTATTTACCGTGCTGCTTCATAACAAGACAAAGACCCTTCATCTTAACCTTCGGGAAAAGTTTTCCGAGATGAATGATTACGTGAACGAGAATCTCGGAGCTTACCGGGTGGTCAAGGCCTTCGCGCGTGAGGATTACGAGAATGAGCGGCTTAATAAAGAAAGCGCGGGTTACCGGGACATGGCCGTCGACAACGCGAAAAAGCGTCTGAACTACGCCACTCCGATACATGTGCTCTCTGAGCTTATGAGAGTGACGGTCATGGTCGCCTGCGGGATTTTCATCATAGCTTATCCCGGTTCCGGCGTCACGGTGGGAAGCTTCATGGTATTTAACTCGCTTATATTCACCATCGTCGGAAGAGTCAGAAATCTCTCCGTCGCCATTTCACAGATCCAGCAATATAACATGTCGGTAAGGAAGGTTACGAATCTTTACAATGCGGAGCCGGATATCGAAAACGACGCTCATATAGAAAGCACGCCGGGACGGATCTGGAAGGTCGAGTTTCGCGACGTGACTTTGATACTCGACAGTCAGATGATACTCGATCACGTGAGTTTTACCGTACACAAGGGAGAGACAGTGGCGATAATGGGGCCGACGGGAGCCGGGAAGACGATACTTATCTCCATGCTTCTTCGTCTCTACGATCCTTCATGCGGGCAGATACTTATAAATAACACTGATATCCGCAAGATGGATATCACGAAGCTCAGGAAGATGATAGCGCTAAGTACGCAGGACGTATTTCTTTTCTCGGAAACGATAGGGGAAAATATCGCTTACTCGAATCCGGACATCCCCCTTGAAGACATACAGTATTTCGCCAAATGCGCGCAGGCCGACGATTTCATCGAGAAGCTCTCGGAGGGGTATGACACGATTATCGGAGAAAGGGGCGTGGGCCTCTCCGGCGGGCAGCGTCAGAGGATAGCGCTCGCGAGAGCCGTTGCGAAGAAGTCGTCGCTTATCATACTGGATGACACGACCTCGGCGGTGGATATGGAAACCGAGTCCATGATATTGCGGGAGCTCGCCAAGATAAAAGATAAGATCAAGATCATCGTCGCTCAGCGAATCACGTCAGTGGTTGACGCGGACAGGATTATCGTACTTGAAAACGGGCGCATTACCGAGGAGGGTACCCACAAGGAACTGGTGGGAGCGGGCGGATATTACACATCCATTTACAATATCAGTCAAAAGGGCAGCGGGGAGGTGACGCAGGATGAGCAAAAATGAGCGCCGGGCCGCCCGTGAGGCAGGGGGAAACACAGGGACACGTTACGAACGCAACACCTATGACGTCGACGAGGATCTTGAGAGGCCGTTTAACTTCGGCAATTTTAAGCGCTGCGCGTCCTACGTGAAAAACTCTCTGGGCCTGCTTCTGGCCGGACTGTTCTTCAGTCTCGCGAATACCGTCCTTGGACTTTTGGGGCCGTATTTTGTCAAATGGACGGTTGATATCATCGAGGCTCAGCAAAAAGTCGGGGGAAGAGACATTTCGGGAATAATCAAGGTAGGCGTCATTTATCTGGCATGCCTCGCCGTGGGGGAGGTTTTTGCCTATTTTCGAACCATCGTCACCACTAAGGCCGGACAGCAGATCATACATGAGATACGGGTGGATCTTTTCGGTCATATCCAAAAGCTGTCATTTAATTATTTTGACAGCAGGCCGCGGGGCAAGATACTCGTGCGCGTTGTGCATTACGTGAACAATATCGCGGATTTTCTCTCAAACGGCCTCATCAATTTCATAGTCGAGTTCTCAAGCATTTTCATCATTATCTTCTTCATGCTGGGACTGGACGTGCGGCTTACGCTCATAGTGCTTTCGGGACTTCCGCCCATTCTTCTGTACATGATTCTTATTAAGAAGAAACAGAGAAGGGCATGGACGGATTTCTCGGCGAAAAACTCAAACACGACAGCTTATGTCAGCGAATCGATTAACGGTATGCAGATCACGCAGGCTTTTAACAGAGAGAAGATAAACCAGTCGATCTTCGAGAAGCTCTCGCGCCGCATGAAAAAATCATATATGAAGGCCTCCTTTATCTCACAGAGCATTATCTTTCTCGTGGATAATTTCACGAACTTCGTGCGGGCCTTTCTCTATGTGGCGGCGATCGTGATTTTCGCGGGGAGGCATTATTCGGCGGGCGTCATCATCGCGATGGCTTCATACGCGGTACGATTCTGGACCCCCATACAGAGCATGGGAGACATTTACAACCAGCTGATTAACACCGGTTCTTATCTGGAGAGGATCTTTGACACGCTGGATGAGAAGATCGAGATAGAAGACGCGCCGGGCGCTTATGACCTGCCGAAGGTGAAAGGTGACGTGGAGTATAAGGACGTCACTTTCGCCTATGAGGAGGGCACGAACGTTTTGGAACACGTAAGCTTTAAGGCTGAGGCAGGAAAGAGCTTCGCGCTTGTGGGGCCCACCGGGGCGGGAAAGAGCACCATAGTGAATATCCTCTGCCGCTTTTATGACATACAGGGCGGCGAGATACTTATAGACGGCCACAATATCGCGGACGTCACCTTACACTCGCTTCGCACGAACATGGGGATCATGCTTCAGGACAGCTTTATATTTTCCGGCACGATAAAGGATAATATACGCTACGGGAAACTTGACGCGACCGACGAGGAGATCATAGCGGCGGCCAAGACCGTATGCGCCCATGATTTCATCATGAATCTGGAAAACGGATACGATACCGAGGTGAATGAAAAGGGTTCAACGCTTTCGCAGGGACAAAGGCAGCTGATATGCTTCGCGCGTACCGTGGTATCGGATCCCGCCATACTCATACTCGATGAGGCCACTTCATCCATCGATACCGAGACGGAGCAGCTGGTACAGCAGGGCATAGAACAGATGATGAAGGGCAGGACTTCCTTCGTCATAGCTCACAGGCTCTCCACCATAGTCGGCTGCGATACCATCATGTATATTGATAATAAGGGGATAGCCGAGAGCGGAACTCACAGGGAGCTTCTCGAAAAGGGCGGCCTGTACTACGAACTTTACACTTCACAGCTTAAGAACATGGAGCCGGGCGAGGAAAAGGACGCCGAAAAATCCGGTTGACGATTCCGAACCGTATGGTATAATGGCTCCATCGGAGGGAGGTATGCAGTGTTATCATGTCAAATGTGATTGTTAAGGAGAACGAGTCCATCGACAGCGCGTTGCGCAGATTTAAGAGGAGCTGCGCGAAGGCGGGCATCCAGCAGGAGATCCGTAAGAGAGAGCATTACGAAAAGCCCAGCGTAAGACGAAAGAAGAAATCGGAAGCCGCGAGAAAACGCAGATATAACTGATTCGGGCGGGCTTTTTTAAGAGACGCGATTAAGGGACGGTAAGGAGTGTTTCGGCACTCCTTTTTCTATGTTATGAGCGAAAGCGCGCCGCGCGGCGCCTTTTCGCAAAGAGAGTATCAAATGTGGCTTGTGTTTGCGGCTGTCGGTATTATCGCGGCGCTTGTCGCCGGAGAGTGCGTGAGGGAAGTACGCACGTTTCGCGTCACGCGCTATGAAGTGCGCTCGGGGAAGCTTCGCGGCGTGAAACCGCGCAAAACGGCGCTTTTAAGCGATTTGCACGACTGTGAATACGGGAAGGGAAACATAAAGCTTCTAAAAACCCTGGCGGAAGAAAAACCCGACATCATACTGATATCGGGAGATATGTTTATCGAAAAGAAGCGGACAGGGCGGGATAATCATGCGTCGTCCGCGGATGATACGAAGACGGGCTGCGGCGTAAGACCCGTAAAAGCCGTAAACTTTGTCAAGGCTCTTACGAAGATAGCGCCCGTTTATTACGCGAACGGCAATCATGAGCAGCATGTAAAAGAAAACACGCGCGATTTCGGCGACACATATGAGCGGTACAAAAGCGAGCTTGAGGCCGCAGGTGTCATTTACCTGGAGAATGATTTCGCAAATTTAAGCTGGGAGGGGAGGAGTGTCCGCGTCTTCGGACTTGAGCTTCCCGCCTCTTATTATAAGGCGTGCCGTAAGGACTCCGACATCCTCGAGTACATGAAAAAGCATCTTCCGGCCGCGGATCCCGCCTCTTTCAATATCCTCATAGCGCACAATCCCGCGCACATGTACGGGTACGCAAGGTGGGGAGCTGATCTTATCGTTTCCGGCCATTTGCACGGAGGCGTGGTGCGAATCCCGCGTTTCAGGGGGGTCATTTCGCCGCAGGGTAAACTTTTTCCGAAATTTTCTGGAGAGATGACAAAGATCGGTGATTCCTTCGGCATAGTAAGCAAAGGTATCGGAGAGCATACGATAAAGCTTCGCTTTTTAAATCAGGCGGAGGTCGTCATGATAACCGTCGCGGGCGATGAGAAGTGACGAAAAAAAGTGATGAATCCGACGGTGAATAAAGAGTTTGGCAAAGATCTGACAGTGAAATAAAAAAAGGGAGCCTCATGATCATACCTGTGAAGCTTGAGGCGTTCGAGGGTCCGCTGGATCTTCTGCTTCATCTTATCGATCAAAACAAAATAGACATATATGACATACCCGTTTCCGAGATCACAGATCAGTATCTCGCGTATGTCGCTAAAATGCAGGATCGCGATCTCGACACCATGAGCGATTTTCTGCTGATGGCGGCGACGCTTCTTGACATCAAAAGCCGTATGCTAGTGCCGAAAGATGAGATTGCGGGAGAGGATGAAGAGGATCCGAGAGAGGAATTGGCGCGGCGCCTACTTGAGCATAAACTGTACAGGTATATGTCAGGCAGGTTAAAGGAACTGGAGCTTGACTGCGAGGGGAGGGCGTTTAAAGGGGAGTCAGTCCCGAAGGAGGTTGCGGGATACAGGCCGCCTCCGAATTTGGATGAACTTTTAAGCGGCGTTACGCTTTTGCGCCTTCGGGAAGTGTTTAAAGAGGTCCTAAGGCGCGGTGCGGATAAAATCGATACCGAAAAGGCCGGGTTCGGGAAGGTCGAAAAAGATGAGACTACGGTAGAGGAAAAGATCGGGACACTGAAAAAATATCTCGGCGGGCACAAACGTTTTTCGTTTTCCCGCGTCCTAGGCGCGCAAAAAAGCAGGATTCACGTCATCGTGACCTTCCTGGCCGTCCTCGAGATGGCAAGGACGGGAGAGATAAGAATTTCTCAGGAAAACATAAATGACGATATCATCATATCGGACGCGCGTTTAGGCGAAGGTGCGACGTCTCCCGGGACTGCCCCGTCGCCTTCGGATATCGGAGAGGACGGCGGTATGTAAGACGACCGTCGGAAGAGATACGTCGGGCCGCCGCGTCGGATTTATAAATACATCGGAAAAGAGGGAAGCCGTAAGTGAAGATAAACGAGACTGAGGCCGCGATCGAAGCCATCTTATTCGCGATGGGTGATGCCGTGGAGGCGGAGAGGATCGCGGTGGCCATAGGGCAGGACGCGGATGCCACTGTCAGGATCATTCGCGGCATGATGGAAAGATACGGGAGCGAAGGCAGAGGTATCCGCATAATCGAGCTTGACGGTTCGTTTCAGATGTGCTCCGCCAAAGAGATGAATGAGTACCTCATAAAACTCCTCGTACAGCCGAAGCGTCAGGTCCTGACCGATGTGACGCTTGAGACGCTCTCCATCATAGCCTACAAACAGCCTGTTACGAAGCTTGAGATAGAACACATAAGAGGCGTAAAGTCCGATCACGCCGTGAACAGGCTTATCGAGTACGGTCTTATCGAGGAAGTCGGAAGAAAAGAGGCACCCGGAAGACCGATCCTTTTCGGGACGGGAGAGGAGTTCTTAAGAAGATTCGGCCTGACTTCTCTTAAAGATCTTCCGCCTCTTGACGGTGAAAAAATCGAGACATTAAAGCTGGAGGCTGAAGGTCGGGCGCAGGCGAAAGAGGACGCGAAAATAAAGCCCCAAGTTTAAGGCACTCTGATTTTAAGGTTCGGCGCCTCGGTGTGCGGGGTTTGAACGCGGCACTAAATCTCACGCGTCGCTTCCTCGAGCCAATCTACCTCATCGGGTGTGAGGTATGGAGAGACTTTTCGGCGGACACGTCTGTGATAGGCGTTCAGCGCTTCTTTTTCCTCATCGGAGAGCATGGACGCGTCTATGGCGTCCAAATCAAACGGAACGAGAGTCAGCACCTCAAAACAGAGAAAATTTCCGTATTCGCTTTTTCCGTATTCTTTTACGAGAAGCTCGTTTTCAAGTCTTACGCCGTGTGAGCCTTCGATATATATTCCGGGCTCGTCGGATATCACCATGCCGGCCCTTAAGGGGACATTCTCACCGAGACTTTTGCCCCTGCCGCTTATGACCTGCGGCCCCTCATGCACGTTAAGAAGATAACCTATGCCGTGGCCCGTCGCGTGGCGATAGTCGAGCATCCTGCTCCATAAGGGCCCGCGAGCGAGGATGTCGAGATTTACGCCTTTCGTGCCTTCGGGAAATACCGCGCCGGAGAGCTTAAGGTTGCCGCGAAGCACGGTCGTGTAATCTTTTTTAAGTTCGTCGGAAATCACGCCCAAAGCCACAGTGCGGGTGATGTCGGTAGTTCCGTAAAGGTAATGTCCGCCCGTGTCGCAGAGATAAAATTCCCCTTCCCTGAGCGTTCGATCTGTATTTTCGGAGGATGAGTAGTGGCAAACGGCTGAGTGACTTCCCGCGGCGCTTATGGGTGAAAATGAGGGTTCGATGTAACCTTCCTCGTCCATGCGCAGCTTTTCAAGCACCTCTTGCGCCGTAAGCTCGGTAACCGAAGTGACAAGGTTTGCTTCGCCGCCGTATTCGGTTTTAAAGGCGCCCTCATCCGGTTTATCCGCGTCGTCCGCCTCGCCGCGGACTGCGTTTTTCAAATCATTTCTTACGTCTCCCCGAAAATGCCTTTTCAGACGACAGAGGAATTTCACATGCGCCACGGCGTCCCTTAAATGCGCTTTTTTAAGATTGCTTATCTCAACCTTGTTTTTTACGGCCTTTAATAAAACGCACGGGTCAAGGCTTTCTTTTATATGACACCCCTTTGGTATGGCGGCATATAGCGCGTGGGATGTGGCGGCAGGATCTATAAGTACCGTCGCGGCAGACATCCCGCGCACGAAATCAAAGACAGACTCATACGGGTGAAGCGTGACATTTACCGCCGACAGCGCGTCAAGTATTTCGGATGAGAACTTTTCCCTGTCCGCGAAAAGATGCGCCTCCTCGGGGAATATGACTGCGTAAGAATAAAAGACGGGACAGCAGGGTATGTCATTTCCCCTGAGATTTAAAAGCCAGCATATCTCATCGGGGGCGCTTATGATATGAGCGTCGGATTTGAGCGCTTTCATCCTCGCCCTTAAACGGGAAAGCTTTGATGAGACCTCCTCGCCCGCGTAAGCGATATCAAGCATAAACGCGGGTTCGGAGGAAAGAGGCGGCCTGTTCTTCCAAATTTCTCCCACCAGATCAAAGTCGCCGTTTAACGGGATGTTCTCGGGGGATAATTTTCTTTGCAGTTTTTTAAAATCAGCCTCGCAAAGGACCCTGCCGTCGAAGGCGCAGATCCGGGGAGCGGCATTTATAGCCGCGCGATTTTCGGGGATTTTTCCGCCGCCGTGTGCGCCCGCGAGGGCATTAAGGATGTATTCGGCGACAGAAGGCGTTTCGGGCTCGCCCTCCCTTTGGAGGATATAGTCGCTTCCCTTAAGCTCGCTTTCGGCCTGTATGAAATATCGCCCGTCCGTCCATAAGGCCGCTTCATTTGCGGTGATTACGGCGGTGCCCGCGGATCCCGTAAATCCCGTCATGTATTCGCGGCAGCGAAATCTTTCGCTTACGTACTCGCACAGATGCGGATCGGAAGATGAGACTATGTAAGCGCCGATATTGTTTTTCTTCATAAGTTCGCGAAGCGAAGCTGTTTTTTCGGGAACAGTCATGGTAAAGCACCTCGATTTTAATGCGACATCCCGAGAGATTACGGGAAAGTCTCAGGTTACGAAACGCAAAGCGCCGTAAAAATGTATAACACAAACCGCCGATTTGTTCCAGTCAAAAATTTCGATAAAACTCTTGCAAGCAGGCGGGAAAAGCCTTATAGTTTACTCTGGTTTCAGTTGGACTATTTTTCGGACGCAGAGAGTTGAA
>CAYLRF010000060.1:3358-9008 GCA_964385995.1 uncultured Faecalimonas sp. | reverse complement strand
TCCGGCCCATGCTCGCGTTAAGGTCGCTTTGCGGCACCATCTGTCCCGAGCAAAGTACTATCGGGATGGCGTTTCCGTAGTGAGCGCCGATGACCTCACGTATGAATTTTTCCATCTGCGCCTCAAAGTCCCTGTATGTGAATATCGCACTGTTGAAGAAGTCGTTTGTCCCGAGATATATGACTACCGCGTTTGGCCTGTAACTGTTCCAGTCATACGGATATGCCGCGGGATTCTGATCATAAGAGATACTGTTATAACTTTGAACCAAGCTGTGTGACGGAGCCGTGTCATAGAGGGTAGCTCCGCCTCTTCCGAACACCCTGAAATCCGCGTCTAAAAGGCCGGCCGCCACTCCCGCATAGGATTGAAACACATTTTGCACGTCAATGCCGCTTGTCTCATTGATTTCCTTGCCCGTGGCGGGATCGCGCTGCTTCGTTCGCAGCACTCCGCTCCCGCAGGTGATGCTGTCACCGTAAAACTCTATGCTGATCGCCGGACGGGACGGAGCGCGCAGGAATACGCCGTCGGTACCTACTAAGCGAAAGTAAGCTATGTCCGCGTTACCCACCGTGCGTTTTAGAACTTTTACGGTATGCTCTCCCGGCGAAAGTTTGCTCACCAGCTGTACGGTAACGAAAGTCACGGATGTCACATTCACGACAATCGCGTTTGAGTCCTTCGCGCCGTCCACGAACACGGAAAACTTCGCCGAGTCGTCCATCGCCATAACCGCGATAAGCTCCGTGCCGCGAAACTTAACCTCAAATCCCGACGCGCTGTTCGGAAAGGCGTATGCCTTCATGCCGGAATCATAATAGTAACGGCCGTAAGTATTGACATAAGTTTTGTTTCCAAAGTCGATTGTATTATACCCGGTGCCCGGCGCCTCCGATGGGGCAGCGTCTGTCGCGACGACCTCACCCCTGCTTTGATTTTCTTCCTGCTTATTATCCCTGCCTTGATTTTGCTCTTCCTTTTTATCCTTACCCTGATTTTTTTCTTCCTTACTGACAGTAGTCCCCTCTTCTTTTTCTTTCAGGCCGCTTTTTTCCTTTGCTTTGCCGCAGGCGCTTAGCGCGACGCAGCATATAAGCACCGCCGCCAAAATCCTTATGATTTTTTTCTTCCCGAGCATCATTTTATACCTCCTTCTTATCCTTCACGTTAAATTTCAGGTTTGCGTCCCCGCCGAACTTAAGTAAAGCCCATTGTACCCCCCCCCCATACGTTTTTGTCAAGAGTCGCGAAAAAAAGTTTGCCTGGACATCAGCGACGCGAAAATGCGCTTTGAAAAAATATCTTGCGGCGGATGGCGTACATTTTCTGTTTACACGGGTTATACATTTGACTAAAATGGAAAGGAAGCAGCAGATGATGACAGACAAAATTGAGACACATTTGTCACGTAAGATCGACAAAACGGAGGCGATGGCCAGATATGACGCTTGCGCCAAAGAGCTTCTCGGCGACAGACAGGTTCTTGCCCGCATAGCGAAAGACCGGATAGCGGAATTTAGGGATTACGATATCCCGACCGTAATGCGGTGCATTGAAGGGTCGCCCGAAGTGTCAAAAGATCCCGATGAGCCATATACCGGCGCCGTCACCGGGATGAATACCGAAAGATCTCATTTATCCGGCTTTCAAAGGAAAATACGGAAAAATGCGGGAACGAACTCATAAACATGCTGGATATATTGTTCTCAAAGACCCTGAGTAAGGAAACCAAAAAGGATATGCTGGAAGAGCAATGTCGGATGGCGATGAATGAAAACATCGAAGGAGGTATGAATACAATGATCGGATTAGGTCAAAGTCTGTGGGACGAGGCAATGGAAGCGGGGCTTAAGGAAGGTCGCAAGGAAGGCCGCAAAGAAGGTCGCAGGGAAGGTCGCAAAGAAGGTCGCAGGGAAGGTCGCGAAGAGCTCCGTGAAGAAATCAACGAGGCACATGAGCAAACCCGCGTGGCCCGCGAACGGGGTGTCTTCGCGGTGATAAACACGGCGCGAGAGTTTAACGCGAGTGACGATGATATCGTAAGACGCCTGATAAAGGAATTCAGTCTGGGTGAAAGTCAGGCCAGACAATACTTAAAGAAGCAGACACGGTCCGCATAAAACGTCTCCCGGACGGCACTGCCTTATGCGTTATAATCCCGCCGTGCCAATCCGCGACGCACTGGGAGAAACTGTCCGACAAGGCAAAAGCGCAAAAATGCCACGCACAGTATACGGCGGCAAACAAACGTGTGCGCCCCGCGCGGCAAGAAGCGACGCGGGGCGCACCTCGGGCGATATGTTTTTTTCAGTCCACGATAGCACCGTGAGCTGTAAGATCCGAGCGAAGAGCGTCGGTATTTACGTCACGTAAGGATATGCCCTGTTTTACGGCGAGCGCCGCCGCCGTCCCCGCGGCCTCTCCCACCGCCATGCAGGTGGACATGATACGCGCGGGACCCATCGCCTGACCGTCGGCTTCGATACATCTTCCTGCGGCGATGATGTTATCGGCATCCTTAGGCACGAGGCAGCGGTAAGGAATGGACGCGAATCCTCCGCCCAGCCGCTTTTTCGCGGAAGGCTGCCCGTTCTTTCGATACAGATCGAAATGCCTCCCCGCCAGCGCTATCGTATCCTCAAAATGTATGCCGTCGACAAGATCCTGCTCGGTAAGCGCACGCAGCGACACTATGCGGCGGGTCTCCCTGACACCCGGCACCATGGCCGTGGAACGTATACGGCTGTTTTCAAAGCCCGGGACATACTTTCTGAACAAATTATCAAGCAAAAACTTCGCGCGGTGCCTTCCGCGAACCGCGATCTCGGTCAGATCCTCTGCCCTGCTGCCGTCGTAGCCTCGCGTGCCGTCCCAGCCCGAAAAGCCGCATCCGCCGTTTACCATAAAGACTCCGGGCTGCGGCATGGGAAACATGATGACCGAGTCCCGGAAAAACCCTTCGGCCACATCCGGCTCATCGGGATTTTCCTTCGCGGCGCGTATGCAAAAATCCCTAAGCCACGGATCCCCGCCCTCATTCAGATATTTCTCCAGCGGACCGGGATCCACGTTCTCAAAATGCGCGACCATCGTTATGCCCGTCATCTCGCCCGTCTCTTTATCTCCCTTATAGGTGGCAAAACCCGCGGCGTCGATGAGATCCGCGTCTCCGGTGCAGTCGATAACGGCGCGGCATGGAATGTAAGATATGCCGTTCTTATTTGAGACATAGACGCCCTCGATCTTATTGCCCTCGCGTTTTACGTCAACGGCCCTCGTATAATAGAGAAGATCAAGGCCCGCGTCGGATGCCATCTCGTCAAGGACGCGCTTACCCGTCTCCATATCGAATATGAAATCATCGTGACAGCCCAGCCTGTCAAGTCCGGGGTATTTGTCGGTCTGCGGGATGACCCCCGGGCCGCCGCTTCCGCCCGCGTCCTTGATTCGCTCTCTCATTTGACGAAATACGCCCCCGACTACCTCTCTCGGGTGCGGAAGCTCACTGTATCGCAGACCTTTTTCCACCATCTGCGGAAACGGGATGGAGCCGTTTGTGGTGCCGAGCATAAGCGGCAGATTGGATGTAATGGATACGCCGCCCAGATTTCCGAAGCTTTCTGTCAGCAGTGTCTTAAGACCCGATCTCGCGGCCGCTATGCCCGCTCCGATTCCCGCCGGGCCTCCGCCCGCGACCACTATGTCATAACCCTCTATCTGTTTCGCTTCGCATGAATAACGCATTTAAATCTCCAATCCGCCGCTTATTTAAATCAGCGGCTCTTCTTCGCTAAACAGCGCGTGAGAGTGTACCTACTTACGCTTATCCCACAGTTTACATACTTACTTACACATAGCCCACCGTTTCCACACTATCGGCGGCGGTGCGAACTTACTCCTTACGATCTTTATCCTTCCCTCACGATCCACGGCCGACATCGCACAGGGAACCGCAGGGGACATCGCACAACTAACCACCCTCACGCGCCGCCGGTTTAACCTTCATTCACCATTAACGGCGTGGCATGTATTTACTCTTACGACCTTTATCCTTCCGCCCCGCGTTGCGCTCCTCCGGCATCGCGAGCACCGCTCCCGTCACAGCCGCGGCGGCGACGCATATGCATACGCAGATTCCGATCCGTACTTTTCGGGACGCATCCTCTGCCGTGCCGTCGCCTGTCTTGGGCGACTTTTGATTTTCGGCCTGTTTTATCCAGTCGGCTTCCATCGACGCGATGTATCCCGTGACCTTTACGTTGTCGATATAGGCGGCGTAGCCGTTACCCACGAACCTCACGGAGCCTTTTTTGTAATGCTCATCCGTTATGTCAAATACCAGCCCGCCGTTTACCCAGCAGCGGATGCGATTTCCCACTACAGCCATGCGAAGGTGAACCGTCTCGCCCTGAGTCACCGACCCGACGCCGGTTGTGGCCAGTGCCTTGGCCGAGGTCTTGCCGGGATTTGCGGGATCGGGATACGCGCGATCAAGTAGGCGGTACGTAAGCTTCTGGCCGTTACCTATAAGTCCGAACTCATATCCGTTACTGTAGGTGGAGGCCCTCGCCACTATCGCCATGCACGCGCCGGCCGAGCCGTCTTCCTTCGGAATCGCGGGGATCAGCATGTCGGCTTCCAGCACGTAATTATCCCACTCGTCGGATCCCGGAATCTCCAGTATACCGTTTGCCCAGCCGCCTTTTCCGAGACGAAGCTTTCCGTCCTCGATCTTCGTGTCGTCTGTATGCCAGCCGCGCTCGGTCAGAAATCCCTCCGTCTCGAAATCATCCGAAAACCACACTTCACCCGGAGCGTACTTTTTCGTATTCGCATCGGGGAACTTAAAGTCGTCGGGGATAGCACTAACCAGTACGTCATCGTAATCCGCCGTCATAAACGCGCTGCGAACGCCTATGCTGCCTATGGAAGGCGTGGCTTTCTTGCCGCTCTCCGTCACATACGCCGGATTTACCGTCGCGTCAAAGACAAGCGTGTCATTTAGGTAACAGCAGATCCTGTCTCCTTTAAATACCATCGCCATGACGTACTCCACACCGGATACCAGCGTCATGGGGGTGTCTTCTTTTACGAAAATCCCCGCGGATCTGTCGTACAGGTCCACATAAGTCCCGCCCGATTTGTGGAAAACGAGCCGGAACTCATATCCGCTGTTATAGTTGGCGGTGTGACCTACGATACCCGCCGCGACCGTGGCAACTTCCTTGCCGTTATTTTTCGGCCAGTTCGCGGAATCGGGCCTGTAGGCCGTTACCTTCGCGCTTAAGCGGTAGTCGGTCCACTTATCCGGCGTCTCACCCGCGGGATTTTTCCAGATGTCCTTTTTCTCTCCGTCTACTATATGCGCCTCTTTGGTAATCAGCTTTCCCGAGTGAGAATCCTTATCGGAGCCGCTCCAGCCCCTTTCGGAGAGCGGGGATGACGACTCGAAGTCATCGTAAAACCACTCGCCCTCATTAAGATCGGGCTTTACATAACTCATCTGAATCTCCGGGATCTGTATCTCGGTAAAATCCGTATGGACCCTGAGATTATCCGCCCATACGGTGCTCCAAGGATTTCGTATGCCGACGGATCCTTTTTCAAGCTTAAGCGGCTCAAGCGTCCCTTTATCGTTCGTCACGTA
>CAYLRF010000060.1:0-3258 GCA_964385995.1 uncultured Faecalimonas sp. | reverse complement strand
CGGATCCTTTTTCAAGCTTAAGCGGCTCAAGCGTCCCTTTATCGTTCGTCACGTAGTAGTCGATGACGGGTTCGGGGTCGTCTCCGAGATAGCAGAGTACCCGATCGGCCTTCCCGTCCCCGTCGGCGTCGTCAAAGGCCATCTTCAGATGATAGTATTTGCTTATTTCCAGAACCTCAGGCAACTGCACTTTCTTAATTTGGCCGCCACTGCCGTCGTCGTTCCACATATAAAGCCGCGCGTAGGACACCGTAAAATCACCGTTAAAGAGAATACTGAAGCCGTAGCCGTTATTTTTGCCCGATGTATCCCCACTCGCGCCCGTCGTATGACCCATAAGAGTCACGCCGTGTTCCTCATCCTCCACATGATTTTGTATCATAAGGTCGGCTTCCACGATATATTTATCCCACTCCAAAGCGTCCTTGGGGTCCTTGGGTCTGTTTTCGTTATTTAACGTTATGCTCGACTTAAGCTGCGCTCCCGTGGGCGTCACCTGCTGCGCCTCGTGACTCCAGCCGCGGGGGACGAGTATTCCATCCGACGTACCGTCCGGCTTCGGCGTAAACGGCTCGAAAAAGAGGTCGTCAGGATCCTCTGTTTCCGTATCGCTCGCGGTGACTGTGAGGCTCTTATAAGTCGCGGAGCAGTTCCTCGTGGCGATACCCGCGGTTCCCTTTTCCTTCACGCAATCGGGATAGCTTACCGACACATCCTCCACGGAATAGACGAGCTTTTCATCACAGCTTCCGTCGTCTTTTACGACGCCTAAATAGCACTTAATGGCATTTCCCTTAACCTCCATCTTAAGGCGCACCGTACCGCCCTTTTTGGGAAGATTCGCGTGCTCAATAATTCCTGTTATGGATGACTGCGTCTCTTTACCGTCCCCGTCACCGTGAAGAAAATGCTGATTCCCACTCTCGTCAAAGTACGCGAGTCTCACGGCGTTATATATGTCGCCTGTATGAATTATGAGTGAAAACACATAACCCGTGTATTTGCCACCGACATTGCTCACCCTGGCCGCGACGCCCACGGCGCCGGAAGTGCGATTTTTCGAAACAGCTCCCGTGGTGACATCCGTGCTCACCGTATAGTCGTCCCATATATCGGACGACGGAAATTTCGTAAGGTACAGGCCGGACACGGGAGACTCGGGAGGGATGACATAACCTCCGTCCCTCGCGGAGCCTGCTGTCCCTTCGGCTTCCCACGCGTCATCCACCGCCCCCGCGGAAAAATCTTCCTTAAAGTACTCGCCCTCAAAGCCCGATACGCTGAAGTTATCGATCTTGGCGAGACCGTTACTTATGCGAAAACCGGGATAACCATTTGACAAGTAGTCATCCGTCACGTTCTCGAAGACCCACATCTCCCGCTCGCCCTCGGGCGTGATCGAACCCGAAAAGTTGTTTCCCTTCATCACAAGCTTCAGCCGGTAAGTCTTTCCGGCTTCATAGACGCAGTCTTTTATCAGTGTATCCTCGGAGCCCGCCTGAGTGGCGATGACAAGATTATCGCTGCTTGTGGCGCCGCGTCTGAACAGCCGCCAGCTTATCTTATTTGAGGCTTTATCAAGCAGGAGAGCGAACTCATATCCCGCGCCGCCGTCTCCTCCGCGTCCGACTATGGCGCCGTTAAAAGTATCCTTTCCCTTTTCCGTAACTACCCCGCCTAAAGTGATATCCGCCTCAACCGTATAATCTTTCCACGCGGCAGCATCCGTGCCCTTTAGGCCGCTTAACCGCAGGACTTTCGATGTGTTATGAAAGGCCCCGTCACTAAGCCAAAGGTTGTTATCGGACTTTTTATCGGTACTTTCATTTTCCCAGCCGCGTGCTTTAAGATCCGCGACAGTCTCTTCCGAAAAGTCCTCGTAAAACCATCCGGAAGGCACAGTTTCTTCTTCCGCGGCGGGCTTAAATACGCGTATGTTATCGACTGTACATGTCGCGTTCTGGCAGCGAAGACCTATGCCGCCTCCCTCAGTATCGGGATTCGTCTTCTCATCGCGAAGCACCAGGACGTTATTTACGTATCCGCTTACAGTATCGCCGTTTACGTCGATCCTTATCTTATAGGCGACATCCTTCTTTAAATGACTTACGGCTCCCGGAATACTCTTATTCGAGGTTGAATTTACCGCGCCGCCATTAAGCTCCTGCGGGGCCCTGCCGTACATCCGAAGATGGAAATCATCAACGTTTTCGGTGCTTTCGGTGGCTCTCAATACCATAAGGCCGAACTCATACCCTTTATCGCCTGTAGCGTAGGCCACCAGCTCGGCGAGGGCGTCATTATTATTACTGTTATCCGCGCTCTTTAAGGTGATGTCGGCCTCGAGTGAGTAGTCTGTCCAGTCCTTCACGTCGGCGGGTTTGTACCAGGGCTGTATGGGAGCCGTGGCATTAAGCGCCAGCGCTCCGTTCGACACCGCTATACCTGCCGCCGGGAGGGTCCAGCCGGCCTTTCTTAGCTCATCTATGCTCGTGCCGTCAAAATCCTCCTCATACAGCACCGTGTCGGATGAGGCGGCCGCATCCGTGCCGGAAGTCTCCGAAGCCGCGGGTGCGGTCTTATCCTCTGCCCCGGCGCTTACCGAACCTGTAGCTATGGGCGCGGCGATCATCGAAAGAACCAAAAACGCCGCGAGAACCCGTACTTTTAAGCTCTTTTTCATCTGCTTACACCTCCGAATCTGTCTCTTTAAGACCTTCCTTTTTCTTCTTAACGATTCTCACCGCGGCGTATGACCCCGCCGCCGCGACGCCCGCAGCCAGGACGATAAAGAGGATGATAAGCGCCGCGGATCTTTTAAACGTCACGGTTATCTCCAGATCCGACTTCACGTTTTCCACCGTGAAGGAGTTCTTTTCGACCTTTATCTCTTTGCCGTTTACGGTGACGTGTGTCGCTTTAAAGCCGGCATCGGGGTCCAGCTTCGCCTTCAGGGGGTCGCCGTCCAATACCGTAAGAGGCGGTTCCTTCACAGTGCCTCCGTCCGAGACCTTCCATGTCACTTTATAGCGGTCGACCACGCTGAAGGTCGTCTCCACAAAGGAGCGGTTCAGAGCATAGAAGCGCATCTTCGTCTCGCCCTTTTTGTAGGTATTTAGCGTATCCCAGCAGTAAAGGTCAGACAGGGGTATGACTGTCTTCTCGCCGCTGAAGGCCGTGAGCGTGACCTCTCCGCCGTTTAGCACGAAGAGATCGTTTAAGCCGTATTTGGTCTGGGGCTGCTTCGTTATCTTCATC
>CAYLRF010000059.1:6578-9204 GCA_964385995.1 uncultured Faecalimonas sp. | reverse complement strand
TTAGGTTCGGGACGGTTAGGTTCGGTAACGGGACGGCGTGTTTGAATGTCGCGCTTTCAAGACGCCATGACGACGCGAATGATGTTTAAGACGTCGGGAAAGGAGTTATGATGAAAAAATTTGTATGCAGTGTTTGCGGGTATGTGTATGAGGGCGATGTTCCTCCGGAATCATGCCCCGCATGTAAGGCTCCGGGGAGCAAGTTCGTGGAACAGAAGGAAGACCGGACTTGGGCGGCGGAACACGTGGTAGGTGTGGCTCAAGGCGCGAGTGAAGACATTATCGAAGACCTTCGCGCGAATTTCAACGGCGAGTGCTCCGAAGTCGGCATGTATCTGGCCATGGCGAGAGTAGCGCACAGAGAAGGTTATCCCGAGATCGGCCTGTACTGGGAGAAAGCGGCCTGGGAAGAGGCTGAGCACGCGGCGAAATTCGCGGAACTGCTCGGCGAAGTAGTTACGGACAGCACGAAAAAGAATCTCGAGCTGAGAGTCGAAGCCGAAAACGGCGCCACGGCGGGCAAATTCGATTTGGCGAAACGCGCGAAAGCGGCGAACCTCGACGCCATTCACGACACGGTTCACGAGATGGCCAGAGACGAGGCGCGTCACGGCAAGGCATTTGAAGGCCTGCTTAAGAGATACTTTAGCTGACATTTCGCCAAACATTACTTTCAGAGCAATAACCCCTGATTCTCAACAGTCGTGATGTCATTTTCCCGACATCATTAAAGCATAAGGATAATGAGGGAACGTGTGGAGTTTGGAAGTAAACTTTCGAAACTAACTTGATGACGCGCTAAAGTGCGTCAGGAAAGAGGAAAATATGAAAAGATATGTTTGTCCCTGCGGATATGTGTATGATCCGGAAAAAGGCGATCCCGAAAGCGGCATCGCGCCCGGAACCGCATGGGAAGACGTCCCCGAGGATTGGTGCTGCCCCGTTTGCGGCATAGGCAAGGACGCCTTCGAAGAAGAGTAATCGCGGGTAATCTTAAAATTTACCCGTACCGACATCATTCCATAGCCGGTGTGTCTTATATAACACGCGGCGACATCGATTCCGAAAATCTTTTCGTTCCGATGCCGCCGTCGTTTTATCTTAGCCTTGTCTTCCCTGCCTTGGCCCTATCTTTTCCGCCTTGGCCCTGCTTTTTCAGCCTTAGCTCCGTCTGTCCCGGTCCCGGCTATTCTGCCTTGATCCTTCCTGTCCTGTCTGGGCCTGCCCGTTCTGTCTCAGTCTTATCCTCCCTGCCCTGACCCTTCCTGTCCTGTCCTGTCTTGGCTCTGCCTTCCCTGTCTGGGCCCTATCCTGACCTTGTCTGTTCTGTCTCGATTCTGCCTTCGCCCCGGTCCTGTCCGCTCTGTCCTTACTCATCTGTTCACCGCCTTGAAAAAGTGAACACGAGAAAGCGCTCGCGGATCTCATCGAGACTGTCTTTGTTTACCGTCTACCCGTTTACCGCCTCGATGAGTTCGCCAAGCACCGGTTCGAACGCCGCGCCGTACCAGTGCCCGTCCAGCTTCGCCGTCTCGCGAATACAGGAAACCACATAATCGGCGGCTATTTTCGCCGAATCATAGGCCGACTTGCCCCTCACAAACGCTCCGGTAAAGGCCGAGGCGTAGATATCGCCCGTCCCGTGGCAGCTGTTTGGCAAAAGCTCGTGCTCATAATAACTGTACTCGCCGTTTTCAAACACTACGACGCCGGTCTTTCCCTCGCGATAGGATATGCCGGTTAAAATGACGTTCTTACAGCCGATTCCCACAAGTCCCTTAAGCAGCGAATCGACGTAAGCACGGTCATACGTCTCACGGTATTGAAGCCCCGTCAAAAACGACGCCTCCGTGACATTCGGGAGGCAGTAATCCGCCTTCGCGCAAAGCCGCCTCATTTTCTCCACGAACGGCATATCGAAGCCGTAGTAAAGATTTCCGTTGTCGGCCATCGCCGGATCGACGATTCGTACACACTCCTTTGCCGCCACCGCCTCGAAAATATCCCTGACATAATCTATCTGCTTCGCGCTTCCGAGATAGCCGGTATAAATGGCGTCGAAAGCAATATTTTCCTTTACCCAATGATCCTTAATGGCGGGGATGTCCTCCGTCAGGTCGCGGAAAGTATATCCTTTAAAGCCCGCGGTATGAGTGGAAAGAACCGCCGACGGAAGCACACAGGTCTCTATCCCGCAGGCGGATATGACGGGAAGCGCCACCGTAAGTGAGCACTGCCCCACACATGAGATATCCTGAATCGTAAGTAACTTTTTATAATCTCTCATAACATCGTCAGCCATGTTTTCCTCTTTCCCGACACGCTTTAAGGCGTCGTCCTTCCTTCATATTCCCGGATCAGCTTCTCCTTGTCGGCCCGCGTCATCTTTTTTATTTCGCGTTCTCTTTTCATTGCGTCGGCGCGGGTATCGTGCGTCTCGAAGTAGACCTCGCTTACGGGTCTTCTGCTTTTCGTGTATTTGGCGCCGGCGCCCGAATTGTGATCTTTTACACGCTTTTGTAAGTCATTGGTCCAGCCCGTATAATACGTGCCGTCGGCGCACCTTAAAATATATGTGTAATTCTTTCCCCCGTCTTGCCCGGGTGTTTCCCCGACTGTTTCGCCG
>CAYLRF010000059.1:0-6478 GCA_964385995.1 uncultured Faecalimonas sp. | reverse complement strand
TCATCCACATATTCCCGTACGGTGCGATCCGAGCTGAACCGGCCGCAGCTCGCCGTCTGGGTCAGCGCCATTTTCGCCCATCTGTCTTTGTCTCTGTAGGCCTGCTCCACACGCTTTTGAGCCTCGACATAGCTTTCGAAATCCTTCAATATGAAGTAGACGTCCGCGCGGCCGCCGTTCGCGTAAAGGAGCGAGTCCCTTATCCCTTTAAACATCTCCCGGTCGCCGTTTGAGTAAGTCCCGTCCGTGAGCTGATCGAGTACCCGCCTGAGCTTCCAGTCATTTTCGTAAATTTCCGTGGGATCATAGCCGCCGTTATTTTCGTAATTTATGACCTCGTCGGATGTAAGACCGAACAAAAAGGCGTTCTCCTCGCCGACTTCCTTCACGATCTCCACGTTCGCCCCGTCGCGGGTGCCTATCGTCACGGCGCCGTTTAACATGAGCTTCATGTTGCCCGTGCCGGAAGCCTCCTTTGAAGCCGTCGATATCTGCTCGCTTACGTCCGCCGCGGCGAAGATGATCTCCGCGTTTGAAACCCGGTAATCCTCGATAAAGACTATCTTAATCCTTCCCGCGACATCCTCGTCGTTATTTATGACATCCGCCGCGGAATTTATCAGCTTAATCGTCTGCTTCGCCCGCTCGTATCCGGCCGCCGCCTTGGCTCCGAATATGAAAGTCCGAGGGTAAAAATCCATGTCGGGGTTATCCTTTAGCTCATTATACAGATAAAGCACATGAAGGATATTCAGCAGCTGCCTTTTATATTCGTGCAGCCGTTTCACCTGCACGTCGAAGATGGAATCGGTGTCGACCTCTATGTGATTATGCTCTTTTATGTACTTCGCGAGGCGAATCTTATTTTGATGTTTTATCCGCATAAATTCGCGCCGGGCCTCGGGATCATCCGCGAGAGCTTTAAGCTTTTCCATCTGACTTAAATCTGTGATCCAACCGTCGGAAATACGCGCCGTCACCCAATCCGCGAGCAGCGGATTCGCGTGAAGCAGGAAGCGTCTCTGCGTGATTCCGTTGGTCTTATTGTTAAATTTTTCCGGCATTATATCGTAAAAATCACGAAGCTCCTGCTTCTTTAAAATCTCCGTGTGAAGCGCCGCCACGCCGTTCACGGAAAATCCCGCGACGATGGCCATATACGCCATCCTCACCTGACCGTCGCAGAGTATGGCAGTCCTTCTCACCTTTTCCTCGTCGCCGGGATAAAGGGCCCTCACCTTCGCCGCGAAACGTTTGTCTATCTCTTCCACGATCTGATAAATACGCGGCAGAAGCCTTGAAAAAAGGTCGATCGGCCATTTCTCAAGAGCCTCCGCCATGATGGTGTGGTTCGTGTAAGCTACGCTCCTCGAGGTGATGTCCCAGGCCTCGTCCCATTCCAGTCCTTCCTCGTCCAGAAGGATCCGCATAAGCTCCGGTACGGCGACCGTCGGATGAGTGTCGTTCATCTGTATGACCACCTTGTCGGGAAATCCGCTCATGTCCTCGCCGTGCGTCCTCTTATACTCGGCCACGGCCTCCTGAAGGCTGGCCGAGACGAAGAAGTACTGCTGCTTTAAGCGAAGCTCTTTGCCCGCGTAATGATTGTCGTTCGGATAAAGCACTTTTACGATAGTCGTCGCGAGATTCTCCTGCTCTATCGCCTTTTGATACTCACCCCGGTCGAAATTGTCCAGGCGAAACTCCGTGATGGCCTCCGCGTCCCAGATACGGAGGGTATTTACGAGGCCGTTTCCGTAACCGACCACCGGCACGTCGTAAGGCACCGCCCTCACCGATTCGAAATTCTCGTGAATATAGTGATACCGCTTCTCCTTTTCGTCCCACTCGACGCGTATCGTGCCGCCGAACCTTACCACCTTGGAAAGCTCCTCGCGCCTCACCTCGAAAGGATTGCCGTCCTTAAGCCAGTTGTCCGGCTCCTCGACCTGATATCCGTCCTTTATTTTTTGCCTGAACATCCCGTATTTGTAGCGGATACCGCAGCCGTACGCGGCGTAGCCGAGCGTCGTAAGCGAGTCCAGAAAACACGCCGCGAGGCGTCCCAGCCCACCGTTTCCCAGAGCCGGGTCGGGTTCCTCATCCTCCACTGCGTTCAGATCGATACCCATTTCGTCCAGAGCTTCCCTCGCCTCTTTGTAAGCCGTGAGATTTATCAGGCTGTTCCCCAAGGCCCTTCCCATGAGAAATTCCATCGACATATAATAAACGGTCTTCGGATCCTGCTTTCGGTATTTGTCTCTGGTCTCAAGCCAGTTATCTATGATAATATCCTTCACGGCGTAGGAAACACACTGGAAACGCTGCCCCGGGGTCGCCTCCTCAATGGTTCTTCTGAAAAGCCGCTTGGAGGTGTCTCTCACGTCCTTTTGAAATTCGTCCCTGTCAAATCTGTGTTTGATCGTACATTCAGCCATTTGCAGCTCCTTCGCGCCTGTTCACGTTTCTTCGCGCTTCTTTCAAGCTCCTTCGCGCTTTTTCGCTTTTTTCACGCTTTCTTCGCGTTTTTAATCCTTCTTCACGTTTCTTCGCTTTTTACTCTTCCTCGCGCTTCTTCACGCCGAGGGTCACCCGCTCGCCGTTTATGTTCCACTCCTTCACGTAACCCGCGGGAGTGTCCGCCGTCACGGAAAGCGCCAGCACCTCGCGTCCGATCTCATCCGCGTTTCTCTTAAATATCCCCGCGGCCTTATCGCTTCCTTCGTAGAAAAGGTCGATCTTATCCATTACCTCAAAGCCCGCCTCCTTGCGCATGGTCTGGACTTTGCTTATGATTTCCCTCACAAAGCCTTCCTCCAGCAACTCGTCCGTAAGCGTCGTATCCAAGACCACCGTGGTGTCGCCCTCATTTTCCGAGGCGTATCCCGGCGTCTCCATCATCTCGATCAAAAGGTCGTCCTTCGTAAGTTCCACGCTGTGCCCGTCGATATGCAGGATAAGGATTCCTTTGGTGTCCAGCTCATCCATGGCGGCGTTTCCGTCTATATTTTCCAGCGCTGCCCTGATACCGCCCAAAAGTTTCCCGTACCTCGGGCCCACGGTTTTAAGCTGCGGTTTAAACGTATATGTCGTAAATCGCCGCGTATCCGCGATAAATTCCAGACTCTTTACGTTCAGCTCCTCTTTCACGATCTGAACGTAATATCCGGAAATGGCCCTCGGCGCCTTCACATACATCACCGAAAGCGGCTGCCTGTTTTTGATATTCGCCGAGTTTCTCGCGGCGCGGCCCATGATGACGAGCCTTCGCGCCTCGTCCATGTCCGCCTCAAGCTCCTTATCCCTCCACGCCTCGTTCGCCTCGGGATAATCGCACAGATGTATGCTCTCCGGCGCATCCTTATCCACGCTCCTTACGATATTTTGGTAAATCTCCTCCGTCATGAACGGTATCATGGGCGCGGCGGCCTTCGCGCAGGTGATAAGAGCCGTATAAAGGGTCATATAGGCGTTTATCTTATCCTGCTCCATACCCTTCGCCCAGAAACGCTCGCGGCACCTTCTGACATACCAGTTGCTCATATCGTCCACGAAATCCTGAAGCGTCCTCGCGGCCTCGGGTATCCTGTAAGCCTCAAGGTGTCCGTCCGTCTCTTTCACCATGCCCGACATCTTCGAAAGCAGCCATTTATCCATGACGGAAAGCTTATCGTATTCGAGCTTATGGCATGTGGGATCGAACTTGTCTATCTCGGCGTAAAGAACATAGAAGGCGTAGGTATTCCACAGAGTGCCCATAAACTTTCGCTGACCCTCGGTCACCGCTTTCCCGTGAAAACGGTTCGGCAACCACGGAGCGCTGTTCTCGTAGAAATACCAGCGAATCGCGTCCGCGCCGTATTCGCGAAGCGCCTCGAAGGGATCCACGGCGTTGCCCTTGGACTTACTCATCTTCTGACCGTCCTTATCCTGCACATGCCCCAGCACCAGCACGTTTTTGTAAGGCGTCCGCCCGAATATCAGTACGGACACGGCCAAAAGCGAATAAAACCATCCTCTGGTCTGATCCACTCCCTCGGATATAAAGTCCGCGGGAAACTGTTTCTCAAAGACATCCTGATTCTCAAAAGGATAATGGTGCTGCGCGAAAGGCATCGCCCCGCTGTCAAACCAGCAGTCTATGACCTCGGGGACGCGTCGCATCTTCTTCTTGCAGCGCGGGCATGTAATCGTCACGTTGTCGATAAAAGGCCTGTGAAGCTCTATATCCTCCGGGCAGTTATCCGACATTTCGCGAAGCTCGGCGATACTTCCCACCGCGTGCCTGTATCCGCATTCACATTCCCAGATGTTAAGCGGCGTCCCCCAATACCTGTTGCGGCTGATCCCCCAGTCCTGCACGTTCGCGAGCCAATCGCCGAAACGGCCTTTACCGATACTCTCCGGGATCCAGTTTACGGTGTCATTCTCCCTGATAAGATCCTCCTTCACATCCGTCATCCTGATAAACCAAGTCTCACGCGCGTAGTAGATGAGCGGCGTGTCGCACCTCCAGCAGTAAGGGTAGCTGTGCTCGAAGACGGGCGCGTCAAATAAAAGCCCCCGCTCCTCAAGGTCTTTTAAGACCATCGGATCCGCTTTTTTGCAAAATACTCCCGCCCACGGCGTCTCATCCGTCATCTCGCCCTTCTCGTCCACGAGCTGTAAAAACGGGAGGTCGTATTTGCGTCCCACCTCGGCGTCGTCCTCACCGAACGCCGGCGCTATATGCACGATACCGGTCCCGTCCGTGAGCGTCACATATCCGTCGCACACCACGTAATAGGCCTTCTTCGTAAGCGAAGATACGGGATACAGCGGCTCGTACTCCTTACCCTCCAGCTCCTTACCTTTGTAGGAAGCGAGTACCTCGATTTCGCCTTTTAGGACGCTGTCCGCGAGGGCCTCGGCGATGTAGTACGTATATTCGCCGTTTTTGACCTTCACGTAAGTCTCGTCGGGATTTACGCATAAGGCGACATTCGAGGGCAAGGTCCACGGGGTGGTCGTCCACGCGAGGATATAGGCGTCCTCATCCTTCACCTTAAACCTCACGACGGCGGAACGCTCCTTGACGTCCTTATACCCCTGAGCCACCTCGTGTCCGGAAAGCGGCGTGCCGCACCGCGGACAGTAAGGCACTACCTTGTAACCCTTATAAAGCAGGCCTTTCTCCCAGATTTTCTTTAAAGCCCACCATTCCGACTCGATGTAGCTGTTCTCATAGGTGATGTAAGGGTGTTCCATGTCCACCCAGAAGCCGACGTCCGCCGAAAAATCCTCCCACATCCCCTTGTATTTCCAGACGCTTTCCTTGCAGCGGGCTATGAACGGCTCCACACCGTATTTTTCTATCTGATCCTTGCCGTCAAGTCCCAGCGTCCTTTCCACTTCCAGCTCCACGGGCAGACCGTGCGTGTCCCATCCGGCTTTTCTGGGCACCAGGTATCCTTTCATCGTACGGTATCTGGGTATGAGATCTTTGATGACTCTCGTCAACACATGACCGATATGCGGCTTGCCGTTCGCGGTCGGAGGTCCGTCATAAAAGGTAAACGTCTCGCGGCCCTCGCGATTTTTCAGACTCTTCTCGAATATATGATTCTCTTCCCAGAATCGTTCGGTTTTCTTCTCGCGCTCCGCGAAATTAAGATCCGTGGAAACTTTTGTGTACATGTGGATTTACCTCCCGGTATTTCTTCGTGAAACCTCAGCTACGGTTTTTTATACGGTTTTTAAAAGACGTGACTTTTAAAATAAACTTCCGAAACCGCCCTGACGACGCGCCAGGTTATAGCTCTTCCCTCGTAAAGAGCGCCACCGTCTCCACGTGGCAGCTCTGGCAAAACTGATCTATGCCGACCGCCCGCCGGAGCCGGTATCCCGCCGCGAAGAGCAAGGCCATATCCCGCGCGAGGCTCGTCGCCTTACAGGATATGTAGATGACCTTTCGCGCTCCGGCCTTTAAGATCTTCGGAAGCGCCTTCGGATGCACTCCGTCTCTGGGGGGATCAAGGATGATGACATCGGGCTTTCCCGCAAGGCCGTCAATCACGTCCAGCACATCGCCCGCTATGAACTCGCAGTTTGTGATGCCGTTCGCGGCGGCGTTCTCTCTCGCGGCCGCCACCGCCTCCGGGACGATATCCACGCCTGTCACCCGTCCCGCCGACGGCGCTATGACCTGCGAAATAGTCCCTGTGCCGCAAAAAAGATCGTATACGGCCTGTCCACGCGCGTCGCCCATATACGACCGCACCGTCTTGTATAATATTCCCGCCGTGAGCGTATTCGGCTGGAAAAATGAAAACGGCGTTATCTTAAATCTCATGCCGAGGAGCCGCTCATAAAAATAATCCCGACCGTACAGGATCCTCGTCTCATCGCTAGCCACGACGTCAGAGAGCGAGTCGTTTATGATATGTAAAATACCCACGATCCGCCCCTCGAGCCGAAGCCCAAGCAGCTCTTCGGTAAA
>CAYLRF010000058.1:7938-9333 GCA_964385995.1 uncultured Faecalimonas sp. | reverse complement strand
GGTTGGCGGAAATATAGACGTCCGGGAAATAGGTGGCGCCCCGGAGATAGAGTTTTTCTCCGTTCAGTCGGAAATACATTTCCTTCTCATCCCTGAACAGCTCGATCCGGCGGATCCCGAACGTGCGCCCGGCTGTCAGGATGACCTTCCCGCCTTTCACAAGCCGAAGGGTAACTTCATAGAGGCTGGGGCAGCCGCGCTCCCATACTGTCCATAACCGGGGACAGTCAATGACCATTTCCTTCTCCAGAATATTCCTTCCCTTTTCCAGATGCAGAATGCCTTCCGAACCGGCAACCGTACGGACGCCGTCCTCCTCCCTGATCCGAATGGAATACTCCACATCCTCCGCTGTCCGGCTGAACAGCACGAAAGAGGGACGAACGGCGGCACTGCCGTAATCCTCCGCCAGTTCATAGGGGACGTTGGGATCTTCTTCCAGCCGAACGCCGTCATAGAGTTCGATCAGGACGTCGTTCCAGATGCCGACGGGATTTGCATCCCGGGGAAGGAAGGTGTCCGCATGCTCATAGGTTCCCTTCATCTGCCTCCGCATGACCCACACAGGACGGTCTTTCTCTTTTCCCTCGGCCACTTCATTTTCAAGGGGTGCGCTCACCTTTACGATCAGTAGGTTGTCCTTTTCTGTCAGGATACCGCTGACATCGATCGTGAAAGGATTATTGTAACCTTCATGATGGCCGAGATAGGTCTCATTCAGCCACACATCGGCGTAATAGTCCACTCCCTGAAACGTCAGGGCGGCATATTCGCCGCATCCGGGCGCGTCGAATACGTTCCGGTACCACCAGGGGGCGGCGTTAAACTGCCTGAGCCCAAAACCGTAATAGGGATTGTCCGCCAGCGTCAGCTGCAAATGTTCCAGCCGTTTAACCGGTTTCCACGGCGCTATATCCGACTTGTTGAGGTCAAAATCCCGCTTGTAAATTTCTTGGCATTCTCCCACTTCATAGATATCCTGGGTAACACTCCATCCTTTTTTTAGATTAATAAGCATAAATCTTCCTCCATTCGGTCCCGGTCCTTTTGTGCGCCGCGAGGGTTCGTTTGATCATCTCGGTACGGACCACATTACCGAAGTCTTTAACCATGTCTTTCTCCCTCGCGTTTTTCTGTTAAACTCCCCGTCAGTCACGTTCGGTAGCGATTATGCCACCCCCGCCCGTGTCAGTCAATCCTTAAGTGACATCCATTGTACCCCACCCCTTGTATAATTTTCTAAGGGCATCGATAAAATTTTTGTCGGACATCGACCGGGCGATTCATACTCACGGCAGAAGAGGACTTAACCGGGATACGGTGTCAAAAATCGCGCGGCTGCCAAGTCAGCCGACGCATTGACCGCTCCCTTTTCGGGCCTGTCTGAAGAGCCCT
>CAYLRF010000058.1:0-7838 GCA_964385995.1 uncultured Faecalimonas sp. | reverse complement strand
GCCAAGTCAGCCGACGCATTGACCGCTCCCTTTTCGGGCCTGTCTGAAGAGCCCTTATTCACGATCAGTGAACGGATCGCGGGACATCGACCGGGGACAAGAATCGCGGGATACCGAACGGGAGCATGTGACACGGGCAAGTAAAGGCGCAAAGGGCGGTGTGTAAAAAGCCGAAGTCAACGTCTTTTTTGACACTATTTTTAGTCGTTTTATACATTGTCCGTCACCGTGCCCGGGGCTATAATCGCCCTCGAAATCCACGGGTGATGTGGGCGATACTGTCCGGATGAATCGCGCCATAAAGACGCGTTGTTTGCTCGAAATCCACGAGCGGTACCGGCGATACTGTCCGATAACTGATGCGTGCGAGAAACATTTACCCCGGATATACGCGCGGCGTAATGCGGTCAACGCAGGCGGGTGTGATGTTTTCGGCCGGTTCTTAAGCGCCGCGGGAAAACCGCCGAATGTATTAAAGAAAGGAGCGCTTACTGATGATGAAAATCGGCTGCGGGACCGTGCTGTTTCGCAAATACGCGCTTGAGGACGCGCTTAAGGCCATACGGGACGCGGGATTCGAATATTTCGAGACGCAGGCCGTGGGAGCGTGGTGCCCTCACGTCGATGTTTACCGCGACGATCCCGCGGATTTACTCGCGCTTAAGAGAAAGTACGGCTTTAAGGGGATAACCGCACTGTGGACGCTTGACGGCAGCCTTATAGCGAACGACAAATGCGTCGAATCCGGCAGGCGCAGCATCGAGTGGGCAGAGGCGGCGGAGATACCGATCGTTCACATAGGAGAAGGCTTTAAGCCGAAGGACATGAGCGAAGACGAAGCATTTAAGCGTATTGAAGATCGGATAAACGAGCTTACCGCGCACGCCCGGACGCACGGCGTGAAACTCGCCGTAGAGCCGCACGGGACATATTCGCTCACCATGAAAGGCCTGCTGAAGATCATTTCTTACGGTGATCCCGACACGCTCGGAGTGAATTACGACGCGGCGAATGTGTTTCGCTCCTGCTTTGTGGATTCGGGTAACGCGGACGCGAAGTGGCAAAAGATCGAAAGCCGCGAAGACGAGGTCGAGGTGCTGAAGGCCGTGATTGACAGAGTCGTGCATATGCACGTAAAAGACCTGAACGCAGACCGTAAGTGCGTGGCTGTCGGCAGCGGACTCGTAAAAATCAGAGAGTGTATCGGGCTTCTTAAAGAACACGGCTACGACGGCGCGGTGTCGGTCGAGACCGAAGGCGACGACAGCTTCCGGAAAGCCGCGGATCTGGCGCGAAAGAGCTATGTCTCGCTTCTGGAAATGATCGGGGAATGAAAGGACGGGGATTATGCGAAAATATAATGTGGGTCTTGTGGGCTGCGGCTCGATAAGCACGAGATACTTAAAGTTCGCGAGAGATATTTTTTCGGATTATTACCGTATCACGGCCGTGGCCGATATCGACGGCAATCGCGCCAAGGCGAAGGCGGAGGAGTTCGGAATCGAAAAATACGGCGAGCCCGATACCGTCTATGCCGACGGCGACATAGACATAGTGCTGAACATTACCCCGCCTGCGGCTCACGAAGAGGTAAGCCTCGCCGCGATAGCGTCGGGGAAACACGTGTATTCCGAGAAACCGCTCGCGCCCGATACCGCGTCGGCGAAACGTATCATCGACGCCGCGAAAAAGGCGGGCGTCCGCGTGGCATGCGCTCCCGACACTTTCTTAAGCGCGCCCAACCAGACCGCGAGAAAAATAATCGACGATGACTGGCTCGGGGAAGTGCAGGCGATTTTCGCCCGCTGCACCGAACGCGGTAACGAGTTTTGGCATCCCGACCCGGATTTCTTTTTCAAAAAAGGCGCGGGCCCGATGCTGGACATGGGATTTTATTATTTCAATATATTTGTTTCGCTTTTCGGAGGCGTATCAAGCGTACAGGGCATGAGCAAGATAAGCTATCCCTACCGCACGATTAAGAACGGTCCCCGCAAGTTCGAAAAAATCGACGTGGAAGTACCCACCTATTACGCGATGAATTTTACCATGAAAAACGGGATTATCGGCACTTTCATAAACACGATGGATCTGTGGAACTCATCCGCACCGTATATCGAAATTTACGGGCGCAAGGCTAACCTCGCCCTTCCGAATCCGAATTTCTTCAAAGGCGATCTTCTCATCAAACGCGGCAGGGGCGAGTGGGAACCTGTCCCGCAGCTTACCGAATACTCCGGATACGAGCGCGGTATCGGGATAGCCGATTTCGTCAAAAGCCTCGAGAAGGGAACCTGTCACCGCGCGAGCGCGCAAATGGCGTATCATGTGCTCGATTCGTTCGAGTGTCTTGACAGATCATGCGCCGAACACCGCGACATCACCGTCGACTCGGACTCGGAACGGCCGCGCGGGCTTTACGAGGATGATGAAAGCTATCTGTGGTAGACGAAAGCTATCTGTGGTAGGATTTAGTTTCCCTGGGACGGGAATCGGATCGGCAGCCGCTTAAGCCGGCAGTGTCACTTGGGGTCACATGGAGGTCACGTGGGGGTCAGTCAGAGACAATGTCTCCCAGCGTCGCCACCATCACGGCCTTGATGGTGTGGAGGCGGTTCTCTGCCTCGTCAAATACCACGTCGGCATATTTTTCAAACACTTCCTCGGTCACCTCGTTGCCCTTCACGGCGGGCAGACAGTGCATGAAGATAACGTTCTCGTTTCCGACTGACTCCATAAGTTTTTCATTTACCTGATAAGGCCGAAGAAGCGCGACCCGCTGCGCGGCCTTATTCTCTTCGCCCATGGAGCACCATACGTCGGTGTAAATCACGTCCGCGCCCTTCACTCCCGCGATGTCCTCTGTGACGGTAAGACGCGATCCGGACTCCCGGGCATAACCTTCGCAAAGCTTTACGAGCTCATCCTTCGGCCACAATTCTTTCGGTGCGATGATCGTGAAATTTAATCCGAGCTTCGACGTTCCGATCATGAGGCTGTTGGCCATGTTATTGCGCCCGTCGCCGAGATATACAAAATTTACCCCTTTAAGACGCCCGAGATGTTCTCTGACCGTCAGCATATCGGCCAGTATCTGCGTCGGGTGATAGTCGTCGGTCAGACCGTTCCATACGGGAACTCCGCTGTATTTGGCCAGTATTTCCACATGCTCATGCTTAAAACCGCGAAACTCGATGCCGTCGAACATGCGCCCCAGAACCCTCGCCGTGTCGATGACGCTTTCCTTATGGCCGAGCTGTATGTCCTGATTCGAGAGATAAGTCGCGTGGGCCCCCTCGTCCTCGGCTCCCACCGTAAACGCGCATCTCGTCCTCGTCGACGGCTTCTCAAATAAAAGGGCGATGTTCTTCCCTTTAAGGGAATCTCCGGTAATACCGCGCTTCTTATCGCTTTTAAGCTTCGCGGCCAGATCGAGGAGATATAAAATCTCATCCTCCGTGAAATCTTTTAATGTGAGAAAATTTCTTCCTTTTAAATTCATGTCAGCCTCCGTATTTGTGTCGGTCTGCGCTTAGATGTACTTTGTCATCCTGCGCTTGGCCATATTTTATATCAGTCCTCGTCCGATCGCGTTTTGTCTGCCGGCGTTTGGCTGTACTTTGTCATTCTGCGCTTGACTGTGTTCTTTGCCGGCCGTTGTCTGACCGCATTTTGTCGGCCACGTTCAGATGTACGCTGTTATTCTTCGGTTATCCGCACTTTGTTCGCTGTTAAATCGGTATCTCAAATATACTGCCGGCTTCTTATCTCATGATCCGTCTGCTCGGCGTCCGCGGCCATTTTCTCCTTATGTTTCTTAAGCGCGGCCCTGATATCCGCATGCGTTAAAGCAAGGATCCTAAGCGCGAGATATGCCGCGTTTTTGGAGCCGTTTATGGCGACCGTAGCCACGGGAACTCCGGGCGGCATCTGCGCTATGGATAAGAGCGCGTCCACGCCGTCCAGTACCGAGCCGGAGAGCGGAAGCCCTATCACGGGAAGCAGCGTCTGCGCGGCTATGACTCCGGGAAGCGCCGCCGACATGCCGGCCGCGGCTATTATGACCTCGGTGCCGTCCGCGTCGGATTCGGCGACAAATTCCATGAGAAGATCGTGTGCGCGGTGCGCCGACAGGCACCTGACTTCGGGTTTTACGCCAAATTCCCTAAGGACATTTATGCAGGGCTCCACCTTGGAATAATCACTCTCCGACCCCATAATCACCGCCACCTTCGCGGAACGGAGTTCAGGCGAGTCCTCCGACCGCGGCGAAGCGGCCGTACCAAACGTGTTTTTCTTCGTATCTTTCATATCTGCCTCTTTTCGTATTTTATATGATATCATCTTTCCGCCCGCGTGTCACCCCAGCGTCGCTATCGTCACTCCGAAGTCACCCTCACCGTATTCGCCCCGCCGGAAACTTTTCACATAGGGCAGACGCTTCAGAAGATTTTCCACGGCCATACGAAGTGCGCCGGTACCTTTTCCGTGTACTATGCGCACCTGATTTAAGCCCGAGAGACAGGCGTCGTCCAGGTATTTTTCCAAAGCGCTTACAGCCTCGTCCGCAGTTTTCCCGATGAGGTTTATCTCCGAAGAGACACTTCTCGCTTTCTCGGAACTGATATTCGTATACGAGGCGCGGGACTTCGCGTAATCCTCCCCGCGCCATCCCAAAGCCGCGTCGTCTTTCGTCCGGGAACCCGGCGTCATTTTATTTCCCGGGACATTTTTCATGTCGCCCGGATCCGCCTCGCTTAGGACATCCAGATCGGACACGGGCAGCCGCGAGCTTAAAAGTCCCGCGCGGACGGTTACATTTCCTTTTGCGTCCAGAGAGGATACCACGACGCACTTTATGCCGAGGCTGTGTGAATAAACCGTATCTCCCGGGCGAAGATCGTCGGCTTTTCGCGCTTGCCTCATCGGAGCGTCCTTCGTGTGAGACGATTTCCTTTCGGATTTCGCGGACGCTTCGGACGCTTCGTTCAGTTTCTTTCTGACTTCCGTACGCGCGCCTTCAAGATCCGAGGCGGATATCCGTCCTGACTCGGCTTTTCGCACCTGCCTCATGCATTTGTCGGCGGCGTCTTTCGCTTCCCGCAGGATTAAGGAAGCCTTCTCGTTCGCGGTTTGTATGATACGGCTTTTTTCGCTGTCGAATTTTTCGCGCTCCCGCGTAAGACTAAGCCTCTCGTTTTCCGTATCGGCTCTTAGGGCCTCGATCTTTTTTCTCTCCTCCTCGGCGGCCGCGCGTTCTTTCTCGAGATCCGTGAGAAGATCCTCGAAGGATTTTTCACGCTCGGTAAGTCGGCTTTTCGCGTCGTTTATAATATTTTCGGGAAGTCCCAGTTTCTCCGAAATCGCGAACGCGTTGCTCTTACCCGGCACCCCTATAAGGAGTCGGTAGGTCGGGCGCAGCGTCTCAAGGTCAAATTCGCAGCCGGCGTTTTCCACTCCGGGCGTGGTGAGCGCGAAGATTTTCACCTCGCTGTAATGCGTGGTCGCGATCACCCGCGTGTGAAGGCGTAGGAGGTATGAGAGTATGGAGACGGCGAGCGCCGCGCCCTCGGCGGGATCGGTTCCGGCTCCGAGTTCGTCCAAGAGTACCAGCGAATTCTCATCCGCCTTTTTTAAGATAGAGACGATATTCAGCATGTGCGATGAAAATGTGCTGAGACTTTGCTCTATGCTCTGCTCGTCGCCTATGTCGGCGAAAATGTTCTCGAACACCGCCATACGGCTGCCTTCGCCGGCGGGTATGTGAAGGCCCGACTGCGCCATCAGCGTGAGAAGTCCCACCGTCTTTAAGGTCACGGTCTTACCGCCCGTGTTCGGACCCGTGACGACGAGAATGTCATAATCCTCTCCGAGAGGAAGACTTATCGGGACCGCGCTCTTTCGCTCCAAAAGAGGATGGCGTCCCTGCCGTATGTCGATGATACCGTCGATATTAAGCGCGGGACGCGCGGCGTCTGTCTTAAGAGCGAGGGACGCCTTGGCGAAAATAAAATCAAGACGGCTTAAGACGGTGAAATCTTCGGCTATCTCGTCGCCGTGTTCCCCGACCGAAGCGCTTAATTTTTCGAGGATCACATTTATTTCCTCTTTTTCCATGGCGATGAGCGCGCCGATCTCATTATTTAGCCTTACTATCGAGACAGGCTCTATAAAAAGCGTGGAGCCCGTGGCCGACCTGTCGTGAACGATTCCGTCGATTTTATTTTTATACTGTGCTTTTACGGGCAGGCAATACCTGTCGCCCCGCATGGTGACGATGCCATTCTGCAGATACTCCGAAGCCGACCCCGCCGCCAGAGATGTCAGCGTGGACCGTATTTTCTCATTGGCCGAGGCGATCTTAAGTCTGATACGGCGAAGCTTAGGGCTCGCGTCGTCCGCCACTTCATCATCGGAAATGACGATTCTTCGTATCTCGCCCGCGACTCCGGTAAGAGGAGAAAGACGCCGAAAATACTCATCAAGGCAGTCGCGGGCGTCGCCGCGTTCATCTTCGCCGCCCGGTTTCTCGTCCCCTTCGCCGCCCGATTTTTCGTCTCCTTCTTTTTTCTCTGTGACGGCGCCGTAGGATTTGACAGCCGCCGCAGTCTCAAGGAGCCTCTTTACGCGAAGCAGCTCCGCGCAGTTTAGGGGAGCGCCAAGGGTAAGACGTCTTAAGATGTCGTCTGTATCCTCACATCCGTCAAATGAGGGACGCCCTCCCGCCGTGATCCGAAAAAGAGCGGCGGCAGTTTCCTCCTGCGCGGCGTTCGCGGCGGCGATGTCGGTCATCGGGCGCAGAGTAAGACACTTCTGCCTGCCGCTTTTTGAGGAAGCCTCGGCGGCGAGAAGCGAGAGGATCTTATCATATTCGAGTTTTTTCAGAGTCTGTGTGTCAGGTTTACTCATTTTTTCTAAGCCCGGAAAGTATGTTCTTCTCTCTTATTCATTTCGGCTTGATCGCTCATGCCCCGTCCTTTGCTCCGCTCATGCCCCGCTCTCCGCGACCGGCTTTGGGAACGAGAGGGGGCTTCGCCTTTGGCGTGAACTGCCTTCCCGGCATGGCCGGGCTCCTTTCTTTATAGCTTTATTATAATCCCACTACTCGGCCGCGTAAACTTAATTCCCCCTTCCCCGCCGCCTTGTAAACCTGAATTGCCACTTGACGTTTGCGGCGCCGCATGTTATAAGCGTCAAGGCGGGTTTTTCAGGTGTGCTAACAGAGTGGGACGGCAGATTCACGCTGAGACGGGGTCGATCATGAAAACTGCAGCGGGTTCAATCATGAAAGCCGAAGCGGGTTCGATTATGTAAGCTGAGGCGGGTTTGATCATGAAAGCCGAAGTGGGGTCGATCATGTAAGCTGAAACGGGCTCGATCATGTAAGCTAAAGCAGATTCGAGCATGTAGGCTAAAGCGGGTTCGATCATAAACGCGGTGTAGTGGTCATGAGAGACAGAGATATCGTTTGAGGGACCGCGACACAGCAAGTCGGCTCCCACGGTCTAAAGGCGGGCGGTATAAAGACGATCCCACGATCTAAAGGCGGACGGCACAGCAAGTCGCCCCCCCCCCCCCCACGATCTGAAGACGGGCGGCATGAAGACGGACAGCACATATACGAGAAAGGCGGTTAAGGTCATGAGCGACATGAAAGATAAGAAGCTTACGATGATAGGGAACGCACATATCGACCCGGTATGGCTGTGGAACTGGCAGGAGGGCTTTCATGAGGTAAAGGCCACATTCAGATCCGCGCTGGATCGCATGAACGAGGATGAGAATTTTATCTTCACGTGCAGCAGCGCCGCTTATTATGAGTGGGTGGAGAAAAATAA
>CAYLRF010000057.1:0-9392 GCA_964385995.1 uncultured Faecalimonas sp. | reverse complement strand
CCCACAAGACAGTACGATTAGGCTTAACCGCGAGACAGTCCGATAAGGCTTAACCGCGAGACGTTACGATAAGACCTAACCACGAGAGAATCCGACAAACCTAACCCGCGAGACGCCCGATAAATAAAAATGTCCTTGACAACGGAAATGAAACTTCAGAGGCTCCGCCGTCAGGGACCGACATCTTAAAGGAGACCGTGATGGAGGCATTTCAGGAAAAACTGCGCAGGGGAAGCGAAAGTTTCCCGCTGTCATATTACAGGCACAGACCGGGAGGCTGCTTTATCAGACCTCATTGGCACCCGGAGGTCGAACTTGTTTACGGGATAGGCGGAAAGACCGCCGTGACGGTCGGCGATAAGTCACACGTCCTAAAGGCGGGGGAAATGCTGCTCATCGCGCCCCGACTTCTTCACTCCTACAGAGCGATAACCCAGAGCGTCGAATATGAAGCCGCCGTCTTTGACATGTCGCTTTTTCGCTTCCGGGGCGCTCATTTTTTCGATGAGGAGATAACCAAGCCTCTGATGAGAGGCGAACTGACATTTCCGGGATTGATTGACGAAAGTCACGAATGCCATAAAATCCTGCGTCCCGTCGTAAGCCGCTTCTTTAACGAGGACAGGGATTCAAAGGCCGCGGCATTCGCGGATCTGGTGACGCTCCTTTCAATCCTGTCGGAAAAGGGATTCCTGACACGGGTATCTTCGGAAGATTCAGAAGGGCGCTACGATGACATAAAAAGAAGTATCCGCTACATGGACGATCATTTCTCTCAAAAAATAACGCTGGCGAAGCTCGCCTCCATAGCGAATATGTCTCCGAATTACTTCTGCGCTTATTTCAAGGCGAAGACGGGCGTCAGCGCGTTCGAACAGCTTAATTATATCCGAATCGACAAGGCGTGCGACATGCTTCTTGACAGGGATTCGTCCATAGTCGATATCGCGGAAAGCTGCGGATATGAAAACGTGGGATATTTCATACGAAAATTCAAGGAAATCCGAGGCTGCACCCCGTCAGTCTACCGAAAAAGCCACGCCTGATTTGCCCCCCCCCCCCCCGAAAAAGCCTGTCACGCGACCGGGGTCATTCGAGTTACGAGGCCGAAAATACGCCGGTATGATGGACATTTCACGACCCGCTCATCTTTTTCAGCTCTTTACTCATCTTGTTAAGCTCCCTGCCGACATCCTTCCTGTATCTCTTCCATGCGGCTTCATTCTCGACGAAATACTTCGGACAAATCTTTCCGGTCACGTCGTAGTGACGGATGACGTCTTCTTCCGTGAGGTCGAATTTCAGGCAGAGCCACGCCGAAAGCTTAACCATAGACTCATATGTCTCGCGGGTGTAAGATCCGTCCGCGCTCCTGTGGCACGTCTCGATGGATACGGTGTCCGCGTTTCTGTCATTGGATGCATAGGCGATCTCCCATGTCGGTACGCACTGCACTATCTCCCCGTCTATCCCCACCACGAAATGACTGCTCGCGCTCGTGGCATGACTGTCTTTTAATCCCTCGAAATAATCTCTGTTCTGCATGGCCGTGGATCCGGGGTTCGCCGTATAATGAAGCACGATACCCGTTATCTTCCCGGTCCGCGTGCCCGGTCTCGAATAACGGTTTTGTGTCAAAAGTTTCACCTGCATGTCGGGACGGAGACTGTCGATACCGCTTCCCTCTCTCTCGGTATATCGCTCCTTAAAAGGCCCCGCTTTAAACAGCTTCATACCGAGCAAAATGACAAGGACGGCAAAAAGGCACGCGAGCCCTATCCTGACCGTCAGGTCAACGCGCCTGTTTTCGGATTTTTTCTTCGCCATGTCACCTCCCGGCAGCGAAGCCGACCTTTATGTTTCGCCCTTTTACGTGTTCGGACTGTTTCGCGCGGAGGCGATAAATACATTCGCTCATCGCTTTACCAGCAGCGACGTGCCTGTCATCTCCTCTGGTTTTTCCATGCCCATGAGGTCTATGAGAGTGGGCACGATATCCGCGAGACGCCCGCCTTCCCTTAATCCGTAAGAGGGATCCGCGCCGACGAGGATAAAAGGCACCTGATTGGTCGTATGCGCGGTAAGCGGCGCGCCCGTTTCATAATCTATCAGCTGCTCCGCGTTTCCGTGATCCGCGCATATAAACATCTGCCCTCCCGCTTCCTTTATGGCTTCCACGGCTCTGCCCACGCATTTATCCACGGCTTCTATGGCTTTTATCGCCGCCTTTTCGACCCCCGTATGGCCGACCATGTCGGGATTCGCGAAGTTTATGATGATGACGTCGTATTTGCCCGACCGTATCGCCTCCACCAGACGATCGCATACCTCGTAGGCGCTCATCTCAGGCTGCAGATCGTAGGTCGCGACTTTGGGGGAATTAACCAATATGCGATCCTCACCCTCGTTCGGAGCCTCGACGCCGCCGTTAAAGAAGAATGTGACGTGCGCGTACTTCTCGGTCTCGGCGAGTCGCGCCTGCTTCAGGCCGTGCTTTGCCAAAAACTCGCCGAAAGTATTTTTAAGCTCCGTCTTGTGAAACGCGACGAGCTTATTTTCTATGGTTACGTCATATTCCGTAAAGCATACGTAAGTCGTCTTTATCCTGTCGCCCCTTTGAAATCCCTTAAAGTCTTCATCACAGAACGTTCTCGTGATCTCTCTGGCTCTGTCGGGTCTGAAATTAAAGAATATGACGGAATCCCCGTCCTTAATCGTCGCCACCGGACGGCCGTCCTTTACGATCACGGCGGGAAGCATAAATTCATCGGTCTTTCCCGCGTCATAGGAAGCCAAAACAGCCTCTTCGGGATCGGCAAACTTATTTCCTACGCCCTTTGTGAGCGCGTCGTAGGCGATCTGTATCCGCTCCCATCTGTTGTCCCTGTCCATGGCGTAGTATCTGCCCATTACGGTGGCTATCTCCCCCACTCCGAGCTCTTTCATCTTTTCCCTAAGATCACGCACATAACCCCTGCCCGACGTAGGCGGGGTATCTCTCCCGTCAAGGAAACAATGCACGTAGACCTTCTTTAATCCCTGCTTTTTCGCGAGCCTCAGCAACCCGTAAATATGCGTGATGTGGCTGTGCACACCGCCGTCCGATACAAGGCCGTAAAGATGCAGGGCCGTATCGTGCTCCGCCGCGTTCTTACATGCCGCAAGAAGGGCTTCATTTTCAAAGAAATCCCCGTCCTCTATGGATTTCGTGATTTTCGTCAGATCCTGATAGACTATGCGGCCGGCGCCCATGTTCAGGTGCCCGACCTCGGAATTTCCCATCTGCCCCGCGGGAAGCCCCACCGCGAGGCCGCTCGCGTCTCCTTTCACAAAAGGGCACGTCGCCATGAGATTATCCATCACGGGGGTATCTGCCTCGTAGACGGCGTTTGCCTCATGCCTGTCATTTAATCCGTATCCGTCCAAAATCATCAAACACGTGGGTCTTTTTGTCATTTTGATCTCCGTTTTCCGCCGCCGTCATAAATACGCGGCTGATAAAATCCTTACGCCATCCCAAGCAGCCGCAATGTTCGGTTCATTTTGCGGGCCTTGCGCGCCTTATTTCATTTCTTCGCTACCGCCTTTCGCGTTTATCCGGCAGTAGAACGGGCGGCCGAATCCGCTACCGCCTCTCGCGTTTTTTCATCTCGCGGCCACGCACGCATTTCCCCTAGTTCCCCGCTACCTCCGCTCGTGTCACTTTTAATCTTTTTCGAACGCGCTCACATCGGGCTCACCGTAAAGTTCCTCATAATCGGGCCCTAAGTAGCAGGCAAACGATCCTATCTGCTCAAAACCTTTCCCGACATAAAAATCCATGTCGTCCCTTATCATGTCACTGTCGGGTATAAAACGCGCGGGCGGCTTTTTCCACTTGGAAAACAGCGAATTATCGAACCAGTACTCGAGGACGCGGGAGCCTTCCCGACCGAAAAACTTAAGCAAACGGTCGATATTTTCGGATTCCTCCTCCGGCATCGCGCGAACGCTCTTTTTCATGTCCCGGTCGAAGGGCGCGTACTCGAGGAAAACTCCCCTTGCGGGACGCACCTTTTCGGGAGGCGTGATGGCGCTTAAGTACGCGAGATAGGAAATACGCGCGTTCGGGCGGACTTTTCGAAGCTTTCTTGCCATGGCGTTTACCGCAATAAGCTGCTGATCGGACGGACTTAAGTCCCGGCATTTGTCGCAGTGACAGCCGCCCTTTCTCGTGTCGTCAAGCCAGAAATAAAAGTCGCCGTCACAGCGGTATAAAGTGTCCGCGAGTTCTGAGGCGCGGCTTGCCACGATGTCAAGCGCTTCGTTATTTGATACACAAAAATTCCTGTCGGCCACCCTTTTTCCGTTTTCGTCCGCGCGAAAATACTCCGGGTGCTCGCCGAAAAGTCCGCGCGGCAGAAGATAGCCGGCGGCGTGCATCTCGTACTCTATCTTAAGACCCGAATCAGCGGCGTAATCTATGAGGGCGCGGTACTTATCCGTCTTAAGAAGATTCACGAGATCCGAAAGGGCGTCCGTCGCGGCTTCCCCGCCCACGGGGTGCAGCGCCAGCACGTCCACGCCGAGCGACTTCATGCGATCTATCCACTTAACGGTAAGCTCATCGGGATGAATAAGTAATCTGGTCGTCATTCGCGTTTGTACCTCCTTTTCACCGGCGAAACCTAACTGAGTCATTTGGTCGCGGAGGATAACATCAGCTTGATCCTGTTCAGCTGATTTACCTCGCTGGCGCCCGGATCGTAATCCACCGCGACGATGTTTGAGTCGGGATAACGGCGCCTTAATTCTTTTATGACTCCCTTCCCGACCACGTGATTCGGCAAACATCCGAAAGGCTGGGTGCAGACGATGTTGCGCGTCCCGTTTTTTATGAGCTCGAGCATTTCGCCCGTGAGAAACCATCCCTCACCCGTCTGATTGCCGATGGATACCACATCGCCCGCCATATCGGCAAGTTCCCATATCTTGGGCGGCGGCGTAAAATGTTTGCTTTTCTTAAACGCCTTCACCGCGGCCGAGCGCAAAAATTCTACGGCGGCTATGCCGAGATCACTCACAAGGGCTGTCTTTTTGCTCATGCGCAGTTCTTTCGCCTTGAAATTGTTGTTGTAAAAGCAATATAAGAAAAAGTCGATGAAATCAGGCACGACCGCCTCGGCGCCCTCATCCTCCAGCAGCCGGACAAGGTTATTGTTCGCGGTCGGGGAGAATTTCACAAGGATTTCTCCCACGATACCCACTTTCGGCTTCTTTACGTCAAGTACGGGGACGGTGTCAAAATCATCTATGATCTCGCGGCACATCCTGTTAAACGTGATTATGCTCTCTCCCTTGCCGGTGAGAAAGGCGATACACTTTTCTTTCCATTTCCCATGCAGAGCGTTCACCGACCCCGGGACTTTTTCGTACGGGCGCATACGGCAGGTGGTCCTAAGGAAAATGTCTCCGAATATCAGCCCGTAAACTCCCCTTAATATGAGGCGCGGCGTCAGCTTAAATCCCGAGTTTTTCTCAAGGCCGTTTAAGTTAAACGAAATTACCGGTATGTTAGGATACCCGGCTTTTAAAAGGGCGCGGCGTATAAAACCGATATAGTTGCTCGCGCGGCAGCCGCCGCCGGTCTGAGTGATCATGACGGCGAGGCGGTCCGTGTCGTACTCCCCCGAGAGGACGGCGTCCATTATCTGTCCCACGACGATAAGCGAGGGGTAGCAGGCGTCATTATTCACGTATTTCAGACCTGTGTTTATCGCGCTCTTGCCGTCGTTTGTGAGTATTATGACTTTATAACCCATATGGCGAAACGTCGGCTCGACAAGTTCAAAGTGAATGGGCGACATCTGCGGGCAGAGAATCGTATACGTCTCCCGCATTTTCGGCGTAAATTCCACGCGCTTATACGCGGCGGAAACTATCTTACGCCCTGCGACGTTGCCCGTGCCGTCTTGGATGCCCGACCCTTCGGCCGCGGAGGCCGTGCCGCCTTGCCCTCCGGCCATGTGATCCGAGCGTGAATTTGCCTCGCGTCTTCTGATCGCGCTTAAAAGCGATCTTATCCTGATCCTCGCCGCGCCGAGGTTATTTACCTCGTCTATCTTTAACGCCGTGTAAAGCTTCCCCGACTTGTTTAGGATCTCCGCGACTTCGTCCGTGGTGACGGCGTCCAGTCCGCAGCCGAATGAGTTCAGCTGGACAAGATCGAGATCGTCCCTCGTCTTTACGAAGTTCGCCGCGGCGTAAAGTCTCGAGTGGTACATCCACTGATCCATGACGATGAGCGGCCGCTCGACGGGATTTAAGTGCGACACCGCGTCCTCGGTAAGCACCGCGACGTCGTAGGAATTTATAAGCTCCGGGATACCGTGATTTACCTCGGGGTCCAGATGATAGGGACGGCCCGCGAGGACGATGCCGTGCTTGCCGGAGCGCTCGATATAAGCTAAAGTTTCCTCTCCCTTTTTTCGCATGTCGTCTCTGCATGAGGCGAGTTCATCCCACGCGCGGCTTACCGCTCTTTTTATTTCCGGGCGGGTTATACCGTATTCTTCGGAGAAACAGGCTGTCAGCGCGTCCGTTATGCTCTTTTTGTCGGCAAACGAGATAAACGGGTGCAAAAACCTGACGCTTCCCGATACTATCTCCTCCATGTTGTTTTTGATATTTTCCGCGTAGGAGGTGACGATGGGACAGTTGTAGTGGTTGTTTGAATCCGGGAATTCATTCCTCTCATACGGTATGCACGGGTAAAATATGACCCGAACCCCGTTATCAATCAGCCATTTCACGTGACCGTGCGCCATCTTCGCGGGATAGCACTCCGATTCGCTGGGGATAGACTCTATGCCGAGCTCGTATATCTTCCTGGTTGAAAGGGGAGAGAGCACCACGCGAAAGCCCAGGTTTGTAAAAAATGTATGCCAAAACGGATAATTTTCGTATATATTCAGCACTCGCGGTATGCCTATGACTCCGCGCGGCGCCTCATCTTCCGGCAGAGGCTCATAGTCAAAGTAACGTTTCAGCTTGTACTCAAAGAGATTCGGCGCCTCGCGTTTTTTCTTTTCTTTGCCAAGGCCTCTCTCACAGCGATTTCCCGAGATGAACCGCCGGCCGCCGCCGAAGTCGTTTATCGTGAGGTGACAGTTATTCGCGCAGCGCCCGCACCGCGTCATCTTAGTCTCATGCTTAAGCTCGCCAAGCTCCTTCTCAGTCAGTACCGAAGATGTGCGCGGCCTGGTAACGTTGGCGCGTCCGCTCTTATTCTCTCCCGTTAGGACATCGCCGGTTTGCGTGGCGGCGCGGTTGCCGAAAGCTTTTTCCCTGTCATCCTCTTCGATTTCCGCTTGGTTTTCCGAGGCCGCAAGATCTGGAGAGCCTCCGTATTTTTCATAATATCTTTCTTTCGCGATGAGCGCGGCGCCGAATGCTCCCATGATGCCCGCGATGTCGGGACGAAGCGCCTCGCAGCCCGCTATTTTCTCAAAGCTTCTTAAAACCGCGTCGCTGTAAAACGTACCGCCCTGCACCACGATCTTTTTCCCGAGCGACGCAGCGTCGGCGACTTTCATGACCTTAAAGAGCGCGTTTTTTATGACGGAGTAGGCGAGTCCCGCCGAGATATCCGACACGGGAGCGCCCTCCTTCTGGGCCTGCTTCACTTTGGAATTCATAAATACCGTACAGCGCGTGCCAAGGTCGATCGGATGCGCGGCAAAGAGCGCCTCTTTCGCGAAATCGCGCACGTCGTAATTAAGGGACTTGGCGAAAGTCTCGATGAAAGAGCCGCAGCCCGATGAACAGGCCTCATTTAACTGCACGCTGTCCACCGCGTGGTCTTTCAGCTTTATGCACTTCATGTCCTGCCCGCCGATGTCGAGTATGCAGTCCACATCCGGCTCGAAATACGACGCCGCGTAATAATGAGAGACTGTCTCCACCTCTCCCTCGTCAAGCATGAGGGCGGCCTTTACCAGTTCCTCGCCGTATCCCGTGGAGCAGGAATAAGCTATCTTCGCCGCGGGAGGAAGCTTCGCGTAGATGTCTTTCATGGCCGCCACCGCCGCGCCTACGGGATTTCCGTCGTTATTATGATAATAAGAATATAAGAGCCGCCCGTCCTCGCCCACAAGAGCCGCCTTGGTCGTGGTGGAGCCCGCGTCTACGCCGAGAAACACGTTTCCGCTGTAAGTCGCAAGATCCGCGACCGGCACTTTATGACGTCCGTGACGCGTGCGAAACTCCTCGTATTCCTCCTCGGACGAAAAAAGCGGCTCCATGCGATCCACCTCAAATTCCAGCTTCAGATCGCCCGAGAGCCTTTGTACTATGTCGCTTAATGAGACGCTTACTTCTTCTTTCGCCGAGAGCGCGGAGCCGATGGCCGCGAAAAGATGTGAGTTTTCGGGGATGATCGTATGCTCGTCATCCAGCTTAAGCGTGCGTATAAAAGCGACTCGAAGCTCGCTTAAAAAATGCAGGGGGCCGCCCAGAAAAGCCACGTGACCTCGTATGGGTTTGCCGCACGCCAGTCCGCTTATCGTCTGATTTACCACCGCCTGAAATATGGAGGCGGAGAGGTCTTCTTTGGATGCGCCTTCATTTATAAGGGGCTGGATATCGCTTTTTGCGAACACGCCGCACCGCGCGGCTATCGTGTAAAGAGAATGATAATTTTTCGCGTACTCGTTCAAACCGGCGGCGTCCGTCTGCAAAAGGGAGGCCATCTGGTCGATGAAGGAACCGGTGCCGCCCGCGCAGATACCGTTCATGCGCTGCTCGACATTTCCGCCTTCGAAATATATTATCTTCGCGTCCTCTCCGCCCAGCTCTATGGCCACGTCAGTCAGCGGCGCGTAAGCTTTAAGCGCGGCGGACACGGCGACCACTTCCTGAGTAAAGGGGATGGAAAGCGAATTCGCGAGCGCGAGTCCCCCGGAACCCGTGATGACGGGAGAGCCTTTTATGTCTCCCAGCTGTCGGATCGCCCTGTTTAGGAGATTCGCGAGCGTCTCCCTGATATTCGCGAAATGCCTTTCATAGTCGAAGAAAACGATGTCCCCCATTTCGTTTAATATGACTGTCTTTACGGTCGTCGAACCTATGTCTATACCTATTCGATAACTCTTTTCCCGCATATAAACTCCATATTAAGAAGCGGCTGAAATTCGCGTCCGCTTCTCTGATCCCGACATTTAATCTGATATTTTACCACTTTTTCCAATCGCGCTCCATAATCTTTCGCCGTCGTGGCGGGTCGCCGCGCCCCGAACTTTTGCGAACCCTCTTTCGACAAGATCGCGAAGAACGCAGTGTTTAAGGTCGGTACAACATTTCCGAATGATACAATCGGCGAATACGCTTTATATTCGGTACGCGATTTGCCGCGC
>CAYLRF010000056.1:2711-9568 GCA_964385995.1 uncultured Faecalimonas sp. | reverse complement strand
AATCAGCGTTTGTACTCAGTCAGAATCGGGCTTATCACATCGTAGATCGTCTGCGCGTTATCAAACGAATTTAAGTCGTCTCTTAAGTGTTCTTTCGGCTCCTCACCGAAATGCTTCGCGGCTGTCGAAGCCACCTTGGAGATGGTCGCCTGATTAAATCCCGCCGCGCTTAGGGCTCTTTGAACCCGCGAATTAAACTGACATTTTAACTGCGGGATTCTCACGGCCCCGCTTACTGTGGCGGAGACGTCCTTATTCGCGGGGGAGGAAGGACTTGACGTTTCCGACCCCTGATTTTGCGCCGTTGCGGAGACGTGAGTACGATTTACGACCCCATTTGCGTCAGACTTTGTATATCTTTTTCCTCCCGTCTGTGTATGCCTTTTTCCCGCGTCCGCCTGTGCCTGATGTCCGGCCGCGTCGGTCTGTGACTGTCTTTGTGTCGTGTCAGACTGTGACCGCTTTAAGTTCACATCAGTTGGTGACTGTCTTTTGAACGCTTCAGCCTGCGTCTGATGTTTGCTTGCGTCATTTGGCGTCTGATGTTTTGCCGTGTCAGCCTGTGACTGCTTCTTGGACGCATCAGCCTGTGACTGCTTTTTCGCCGCGCCCGGCTTTATGATATTTTTAAAAGAGAGCCTTGACTTTTTCTTCGGCTCCGGAACTATCGTGTCCTGCCGCGATATGTATCCGACGCCCTCTCCCTTCCAAAACGCGATGACATTGTCGTAGTCGGTGTCTTTGCTTACGATTATGTAGTGCGAATCCTTCCCGCCGTCCATACCGATAAGATACCCCAGATATGATACGAGGTGCATGTCAAGCGACTGTTTCCCCGCCGGTATCGCATGCGAGTAGAGATTTACCGCGTTAAAACTCGTCAGCTTCTGTATGCTGATCTTCGGGGCGTTTCTGGTCGAGAAAAGATGGACGTAATCATTGCCGCCCAATGTCTCCGAGCCTGAGAGCCCCTCCTCATGTACATTCTCAAAATCTATCAAATAATGTGTCCTTGTCTGTGTCATATAAAACTCCGTTTCGTTTTTTTTAATTCTTTCACCCTGATGTAAACTTCAGCACCGCGGCCGAGTACGCTCCCATCCGCAGTGTCACGCGGCCATCTCTCACGGGACATTCCGTCAGGGAACCGCTCGCCGCGAAATCGCACGTTCCGTTCTCGCCCGAGCCGACACTTCCCGACTGTCCGTCATCTCCTGTCAAGCGTTCACCTGACGTCGGGACGTCCGCCGTGAAACCTCCTGTTTCGTCTTCGTCCGAGCCGATACTTCCCGGATGTACGTCATCGCCTGACGCGCGTTCATCCGCCGTCGGGACACCCTCTGCGAAGCCTCCTGATTCGTCTTCGCCCGTGCCGATACTTCCCGGCTGTCCGTCATCGCCTGTCAAGCGTTCACCTGACGTCGGGACGCCCGCGCTGGAGCCGTCCCGCCCCCCGAAAGACGCCTCGTACCCCTCCTCACATGTATACATAATCGGGGTCATGACGGCGCCGTCGGGCACTTCTATCCGCCACACAGGTATCGAAACCGTCTTTTCGTCCGCGGAGGGATTTACGGCGACGGCTATTTTCTCACCGCGCGTCATCCTTCCGTACATGAGTGCGCTCCCGTCCGCGCCCAGTATGAGAAGGGAACCTTTTGTCAGCGCCGGGCTAAGTTTACGCATACGGATGGCGTCCTTATGAAACGCGATAAGACGGGCATTTTCCCGTCCCCACGGATAAGGTCTGCGGTTATCCGGATCGGTGAATCCCGCAAGGCCCGCCTCGTCACCGTAATAGACAGTCGGCGCTCCCGGCCACGTCATCTGCATGATAACGGCCTGCCTCATCACGGCTTCGTTCGCGCCCTCGCTCGCGGCGTCATATCCGAGCTCGGCGGATCGCCCCACCTTATGCGTCGTCCTCGTGAGAAACCGCGAATGATCGTGGTTCGAGATCTCGTTCATGGCGCACATGAGTGACTCCTGCGGCATACGGATCATATTTTCGGTGATGACGCGTATAAATACTTCTGCGTTTCCGATAAGCCCCGGGTCATACGCCCCCGAATGTTTTTCCATGCCGGTAAGATATAGGCTCACGGGATCCATGAACGCGTCGTAATTCATCACGCTGTCCCACTCATCGCCCGAAAGCCAGTCGGAAGGGTCCCCGTAATGCTCGGCCAAAATAAAGGCATCCGGCTTCGTGTCTTTTACGGCCTTTCTGAACTTTTTCCAGAAACTGTGGTTGTAATCGGCGCTGTGTCCCAAATCCGCCGCGACGTCCAGTCTCCATCCGTCCGCGTCATAGGGGGGAAGAAGCCATTTGCGCGCGATCCCCAAAATATAATTTTCAAGCTCTCCGCTCGCCTCGTAATTTAACTTCGGCAAAGTATCATGCTGCCACCATCCCTCGTAGGTGCCGATACCTGAGCCGCCTTTTACGCCGCCGCTTTTTTCACTCCCGGCTTTTGCGCACGCGTTTTCTTCGTCTGCGCTTTTTTCACTCCCGTCTTTTTCGTCTGCGTTTTTTTCGCCCGCATCTTTTTCGTCCGTGCCTTTTTCGTCTGTGTTCTTTTCACCCGTGTTTTGGAACTTGAAATAAGATCTGTAAGGGCTTTCGGGGTCGATCGCGGCGCCCTTAGTGAGGACACCCGCGGCCTCATAGATCCGCTCCTTATCAAGCCACTTTGAAAACGAGCCGCAGTGATTGAAAACGCCGTCTAAGATGACCTTTATGCCGCGCTTATGCGCCTCACTCACAAGACGCGAAAAGAGAAGATTGCTCTCTTTAAGATTCTCCGGATCCGTGGTGCGAATTCGGTATTTTATCGCGTGTGAATTATCCTTCGCACAAAATCCCCGCTCATTACTCGCAATCGCGCCTTCCCCCGAAGTGAGATGTGACTCCGTCGCGCGGCCCTCTTTCTCCTTAGCGTCCCTTTCACGGCCAAAGCCATCCCGCTGCGAAAAAATCTCCTTATCCTCTCCCCCGTCATTTTTTATAACGCCGAAATGCGGATCGACGGCCTCGTAATCCTGCACATCGTACTTGTGGTTTGACGGGGATACGAAAATGGGATTAAGGTAGATGGCTTCGACTCCGAGATCCGAGAGGTAATCGAGTTTTTCAATCACTCCCGCGAGATCCCCTCCGTAAAACTCCCCTACACCGTTCGGGCAGACTCTCCGGTTCCAGTCGCTCACCTTTCTACTCGGCGCGTCCAGATAAAAATACTCCCCGTCCTCCACGTCATTTTCGGGGTCGCCGTTATAAAACCTGTCGACGAAGATCTGATACATGACGGCGCCCTTTGCCCATTTCGGAGTCGAAAAGCCTGGGATGATCTTAAAAGCGCGGCTCATGTCGGCGTGTACGTTTGCCCCGCCCCTGTCAAAATAGCAGACCTCCTCTTTCCCCTCGACCTCGAATATGTACCGGAGGGACTCTTTCGCCGCCTGCGTGTCGGCCTCGCCGTTCAGTTTGATTTTTATCTCGTAGTAATCAAAGATCCCCTCCGCGCGGGCGCGGCGCATTACGCGAGGTATCACCCTTGCTCCTCCCGCCGCGGGGCGCTCCTCCAGGAGATATACGGCCCTTACGTCCCCTTTCGCGGCGCGAAACCGCACGGTAACCGCGTCATTTATACCCGACTCATTAAAAATCACGTAATTTTCCGTGCCGTCACTAAAAAGCGCTTCTCTATTCATTTCCCCTAGGCAAGCCTCACTTTGACGCCCGACGCCGTTTATTCACATTCGCTTAAAATCCACTGTACCGCTTAAAAGCCGCATTTCCGCCCGAAACTCACGTCCCGCTTAAAATCAGGACTCGGGATTCACGCTCTGCTCGCTCTCAAAAAGCGCCTCAAACTCCGCGCCCGTTATCTTCTCTTTTTTAAGAAGAAGCTCCGTGCAGTCATCCAGCACCTTGCGGTAACGCGTAATGATCTCCCTCGCGCGACTGTAGCAGGCGTCGATGATTTTCTTCACCTCACTGTCTATTTTCCCCGCCACCTCCTCACCGTAGGCTCTCCCGATATGCCCGAAATCTCTGCCTACCATCACTTCTTCCTCGGAGTCGTCATAGCTTATAAGGCCGATCTCGTCGGACATGCCGTACTTGGTTACCATGGATTTCGCGAGCGCGGTCGCCTGCTTTATGTCCTGCGAGGCGCCGGTCGTGATATCTCCCGTCACAGTCTCCTCCGCCACGCGCCCGCCAAGAGATACCGTTATCTCCTGCAGCATTTTCCCCTTCGTGCCGAACATCTCGTCCTTCTCGGGCAGCGGCATCGTATATCCCGCGGCCCCGACGCCCGTGGGTATGATGGATACCGTATAGACGGGTCCGACATCCGGCAGGACGTGAAAGAGTATGGCGTGACCCGCCTCGTGGCAGGCGGTGATCCTCTTTTCCTTCTCGGAAATGACCTTGCTCTTCTTCTCCGCGCCGATCCCGACCTTCACGAACGATTTTTCGATGTCCCCGCCGTTTATAAAGGAGCGCCCGCTTTTCGCGGCGAGTATCGCGGACTCGTTCATGAGATTCTCCAGGTCGGCTCCGGTAAATCCCGCCGTCGTCTGCGCGATCCTGTCAAGATCCACATCGTCGGCGAGGGGCTTGCCCGCCACATGCACATCGAGGATCTCACGGCGGCCCTTTACGTCGGGAAGACCCACCGCGACCTTCCTGTCAAATCTGCCCGGTCTTAAAATAGCCGGATCCAGTATATCCACACGGTTCGTCGCCGCCATCACGATGATACCCTCATTCACGCCGAAGCCGTCCATCTCCACGAGAAGCTGATTCAGCGTCTGCTCCCTCTCGTCGTGCCCGCCTCCGAGACCCGCACCGCGCCGCCGCGCCACCGCGTCGATCTCGTCGATGAAGACGATACAGGGAGAATTTTTCTTCGCCTCCTCGAAAAGTTCGCGCACGCGTGAGGCCCCGACGCCCACGAACATTTCCACAAAATCCGACCCCGAGATGGAAAAGAACGGCACGCCCGCCTCGCCCGCGACCGCCTTCGCGAGCAGGGTTTTGCCCGTTCCCGGAGGCCCCACAAGTATCACGCCCTTAGGTATCCTCGCGCCGAGATTTATGTATTTTCGCGGCTCTTTAAGAAAATCGACTATTTCGCTAAGTTCCTCTTTTTCTTCCTTAAGCCCGGCGACTTTGTCAAACGTGACTTTTTTGTCCGAAGGATCGGAAAGCTTCGCGCGGCTGTGCCCGAAAGCCATCAGTTTGGCGTTCGCACCGCCCTGAGAGCCTATCATGCCTATTATGAAAAAGAGGAAAATACCCATGATGATAAGCGGCAGATACGTGGTGAGAAAAGCGGAGGTCTGCGGCACTTTTTTAAGAGTCACATCTCCTATCCCGGCGCCAGTAAGCTCCCGGCGCGCCTCACTTACGTCTGACACATAGTAATAGGCAGGTTCCTCGCCGCCCTCGGTGTAAATAATAAGGCACCCCGTAGGCACGGCCTTGTCCTGCTCTATCACCACCGCCTCGATTTTATTTTCGTCTAAAAGTTTTCTGTATTCTTCGTATGAAATGACATTTTTGCCTGTGGACGCCCTTAGGACCATGAAAGATATAAGCAGGGCGCCCGCAAGTATGATAATCGGGATAAATGTCCCGAATGACTTTCTCTTTTGTTCCAAATCCGCCGCTCCTTCACAAAAACACTCTTAATTTCAGTCAATGCCGGTTAAAACCCCGATGTAGGGGAGATTTCTGTATCTCTGCGCGTAATCAAGTCCGTATCCCACGACGAACCTGTCGGGTATCTCAAATCCGACGTAGTCCGCCCGAACGGGTTTCTCGCGCCTCTCCGGCTTATCAAGGAGGGCGCAGAGCTTAAGACTCGCGGGCTTTCTCTTTTTAAGCACGTCCATCAGGTAATAGAGTGTCCTTCCCGAGTCTATGATATCTTCCACGATAATCACGTCCTTGCCCTCAAGCGACTCATCCAGATCTTTCGCGATCTTTACGATACCGCTCGACTTCGTCGCGTCACCGTAGCTGCTGACGCTCATAAAATCCAGCGACACCGGCACCGTGATGCGCTTTGCAAGTTCGCACATGAAGAAAGCCCCGCCCTTCAAGATACAGATGAGATGAAGCCTTTTGCCACCGTAATCCCGGCTTATCTGCTCCCCGAGTTCGGCGATTCTCCTGTCCACGTCTTTTTCCGATATGAGTACGCTCACGCTCTCCATACGCGATTCCTCCTTCTTACCTTTAATCTCATCTTAAAATGTCGTTCGCCTTGTTACGTCCGGTTCGTCGGACTTACCCGCAAACTTCTTACCTTAAGTTTATCTTAAACGTCATTTGGCTTGTCACGTCTGATTTACCGGCCTTTTAAAATGTCGTTCGGCGACGCGAACCTCCAGGATCCTCTTCGCATCCGTCCCCGCCCTGTATACGCCGTTTGAGCGCATACCGACTATCCACATGATGTGAGATCCGTCCGCGAGAAGCGGCACGCTATCTCTTTCCCGGCGCGGCACCTTGCGGTCGATGAAAAAATCTTTTATTTTTTTTCTTCCGCCGTCCGCGCCCACAGTGATGAAATCTCCCTGCCTCCTCGAGCGAATACACGGCCGCCCGCTTATCCTGTCATAGTCGAAGCGCATGACGGTGTCATTCCTCTCAGGCATATCCGTGACGCCACAGTCGGCACCGGATATGCCGCTTTCTCCCGACATATCGGAAGTGTGAGAAGAATCTTCCCGTTCCCGACATACGAGCCTGCACGTCACGCTCCATTTGCCCCAATCAAAACTTACGGTGTCGCGTTCGTCAAAATCAAGCTCCACGGACGGATATTCCCCGTTACCCG
>CAYLRF010000056.1:0-2611 GCA_964385995.1 uncultured Faecalimonas sp. | reverse complement strand
CCCCGTTACCCGAGTCTTTCGTATTTACCGCATCCGGATTGTTTTTTTTGTTTCCCTCGCCTCTTGTCAGACGGACGCCGTCATAAGTCTTATACGCCGTCATCTGATAGGGGAGACTTACGCGTTTTCCCACGCTGTTTGTAAAAAGAGCCGCGACCTGCCTTATGTGCGCCTCGGTCAGATCCTTTTCGCGGCCGCAAACATCCGCCATGGCGATCTTTACCACCATGGGTTTTAAGACCTCGTGGATTTTGGCGAACGCGTCCCCGCTCATAAATATCTCTCCGTCTGTCTTGACGGCGATATTCTTATAGGCCCCTCGCGCCTCACCTTCCATGTAAGTCCAGATTTTTTGAAAATCGTTCGCGGCGCGGGCTATATGCGCGACGGCCTTTTGGTTTACCTCTTTCTCGATGCAGGGTATCACGTGATTCCTCACCCGATTGCGGGTGTAAGTGTCACTCATGTTGGTCGTATCCTGCCGGTATGTTATGCCGCGCTCAGCAAGGTAAGCTTCGATTTCTCCCCGTTCGAGGCAGAGAAGCGGCCTTATATACGGGCCGTTATAAGGTCTTATGGCGCCGAGGCCTTTTAGCCCCGTGCCTCTCGCGAGGTTCATGATAAACGTCTCCGCCGTATCGTTTCTGTGATGGGCGAGGGCTATCTTCGTCGCGTTTTGCTCCCGCATGGCCCGCTCAAACGCCTCCCGCCGCACGATTCGCCCCGCCTCTTCCTCGGATATCTTCTTTTTCGCCGCGTAAAGCGCCACGTCCTCGCGCACGCAGATAAAAGGCACGTTGCAGACTTCGCAAATGCCTCTCACGTAAGCCTCGTCGGCATCCGCGTCCGCTCCCCTGAGGCAGTGATTTACGTGCAGAACCGTAAACTCAAAGCCTATCTTTTTTTGCAGCTCGAGAAGCATGAAAAAAAGGCATACAGAGTCGGCTCCCCCCGATATGCCCGCTATGACCTTATCTTCTTTTTTCAACATGCCGCATCTTGCGACAAACTTTTCAACCCTTCGCAACATGATGTTTCGCTTAACTCGCGGCGTTTATCCTGGCTACCGCTCTCTTTAAAGCCGCCTCGGCCCTGGCCGTGTCAATGGCGGCGTCATGCTTTTCAAGTCTCCTTTTCGCCCGCTCTTTCGCCGCCTCGGCCCGCGCCACGTCTATGTCCTCCGGCCTGTTCGCGTCCTCCGCGAGGATCGTCACGGCCGTCTTTTGTATCTCGGCGAAACCTCCCAGTACCGCCGCCTTTTTCACTTCATCGCCGTCGTGAATCCTTACCACGCACGGCTCTAAGATGACGGTAAGTGGAATGTGTCCCTTATAGACACCCATTTCACCCGAAAGCGACGTAAATTCCACGAAATCACAGTCGCCCTCGAAGAAAACTCCGTCCGGTTTTATTATTTTCAGAGAAAATATGCGATCCTCCGCCATAGATATTACCCTGTTTATTTACGCATGTGTAGCACGGCAGTTTATACCGTCGCGTTTAAAATCCCGCTTCCGCCACCGAGGAAACCGGCAACCGGTGCCTTACGACCGACGTTTTCTTCATGTCCGCTCACGATCTCGCCGAATATGTGCGCAGCAACGCGTTATATAACGGCATCGGTCGGATGACTTGCACGTCACTTAAACCCTCGCGAGGACATCGTCGATATTCCCGGCGTTCATGAAGAGCCCCTCGGGGATATCGTCATGTTTTCCTTCCAGTATTTCCTTAAATCCCTGTATAGTTTCGCTTACGGGGACATATCGGCCCTCAAAACCCGTAAACTGCGTCGCCACGAAGAAAGGCTGTGAGAGGAACCGCTGGATCTTTCTCGCCCTCGCGACGGTTATCCGATCCTCCTCGGAGAGTTCCTCCATACCGAGCATGGCGATGATATCCTGAAGCTCTTTATATTTTTGCAATACTTCCTGCACGCCCCTTGCCACCTCGTAGTGCTCCTTCCCGACGATATTCGGATCAAGCATACGAGATGAGGACTCCAGCGGATCGACAGCCGGGTAAATGCCAAGCTGCGTGATCGCGCGGGACAGGACGACCTTCGCGTCCAGATGGGCAAATGTGGTCGCGGGAGCGGGGTCCGTGAGGTCGTCGGCCGGCACGTATACCGCCTGCACGGAGGTGATGGAACCGTTTTTGGTCGACGTTATCCTCTCCTGAAGCGCACCCATCTCCGTCTGAAGCGTGGGCTGATAACCCACAGCGGACGGCATACGCCCCAGAAGAGCCGAAACCTCGGAACCCGCCTGCGTGAAGCGGAAAATATTGTCGATGAAAAGCAGGACGTCCTTGCCGCCTTTGTCACGGAAGTGCTCCGCGATCGTAAGACCCGTAAGCCCCACTCTCATACGCGCTCCCGGCGGCTCATTCATCTGTCCGAAGACCATGGCGGTCTTATTTATGACGCCGGACTCGCGCATTTCGTTATAAAGGTCGTTCCCCTCTCTCGTCCTCTCGCCGACGCCGGTGAAGACAGAGTATCCGCCGTGTTCCGTGGCTATATTCGTGATAAGCTCCTGTATCAGCACCGTCTTTCCCACGCCGGCGCCGCCGAAAAGCCCGATCTTGCCGCCTTTCTGATAAGGACAGA
>CAYLRF010000055.1:2221-9900 GCA_964385995.1 uncultured Faecalimonas sp. | reverse complement strand
GGTACTGGATGACATCGGTTGTCTGAAAGAGACCAGAGCGCTGGTGGAAAATATTCGTCTGGAAAACCTGCATTTTACCGGCACTCACGCGTCCAACTATGTTCCGATCGACGGATATATAAGCCGTGACAAAACGCAGATTCTAAAACTGCTGGATGGCGCGATAGAAGGATCTTTGCCTAAAAGGCCACCTTCCCGGCGGGGGCTTTAATATTCGTCAAAAGGCAACCTTGTTTAGTCAGATGCAAAAGTTCCGCTTTTGTCCGCCGCGAAGACAGATCGATCACGCGAAAAGTAGGCTGACGCCGTAAAGAAGCGGCATATATCCCGCGGCGCCGCGAAAGCCGACCGACTCGACTTCCCTTTCGGGGTCGATGTTAAGGCGCCGCGCGTTCATTACATACTGCTCCCACTCCTTATCATAGGAGAAACGAAGAGCGCGGGGGCTGTTTGCGGCGGTCGGCTCGATACGGCTTCTTCGATACAGTCCGTCGGCCGTGGTCACGTCCATGCCGTTTTTCATCTCAAAACTTTGCGTACCGCCGTCGGCATATCGCACTGTATACACGGCGACATTCTCTCCGTACAGACCGCCTGTGGGAAAGCCTTTCGGGAAACTCACGTTGCCGAAGACACAGATCGCGCGGACCTTTCTGCCGACAGGTATCAAAAGCTCGTCTTCGGTAAGCACGATGGGACGGGAAAGCAGCCTTACCGGGATCTTCCCGAGGGCGGGTATCATCCGCGAAAGAACGGGCCCGTTTTCCATGGCTTTCTTATGCCTTCCGGGAGCCTTCGAAGCGCCGGATTGTGACTTGGCGCATGATAACATCTTATCCCACGCGTCGGCGTTTACATCCGCGTACGGCGTAAGATCAATCGGAACCGCCTCGCCGTCACATTCAAACTCGGCGGCGAAATCAACCCCGCATTTAATATCCTCCGAAGGGAGCCAAAGCTTTGCGAACCCTTCCGTGAATATGTGCAGATTTTCGGTGGGATTGCGGTACATATCCACCAGACATTCGGTATTTACGCCTTCTTTGGCGGCGTCAGAGCGGCGAAACTCATTGTATTCCGCCCATGACCAGAAAGAGGCCCCCGCTATGGCGGGCAGATCGTCGCTGTCCCCGTTTCTCCACAGATCGATGAGGGTATCTATGCACTCGCGGAAAAATCTCGGATTGTCCGTGCAGTAATAACCTCCCCACTCCGTGAAGAGAAGGGGCTTTTCCGTAAGCGCGGCGGCGCTTTCAATCATACGATCCGTTTTGGGAGAATACGGATGCATGGTATAAAAATCAAGCCCCGCCTTTAAAAAGCCGTCCTTCGTCATTTCAATACCCATGCAATTCGCGCCTGATACCATGTGGCGCGGATCCGCCCCGCGGCAGACGGCGGCGGCCTCACGCAGATATTCCACCGTGAACTCACATTCATTAAAACACAGCCAGAAAGCTATGCTCACGTGACTGCGATCCCGTTTTATCGTCCGCGAAAGAATTTCCATCGCGGCCTCACAGACAGATCTGTCATGCATATCGGACCACCAAAGGCCCGGCTCCTCCGATACCAACAGCCCCAGCTCATCGGCAAGCTCCACTATCCGCCTGTGATGAGGATAGTGAACAAGTCTCACGTAATTCGCGCCCGTCTGTTTGATCATCGTCATATCGCGGCGCATATCTTCCTCGCTTAGCGTATGACCCTTATCGCCGTATAAATCGTGGCGGCAGACTCCAAACAGGAAGAAGGGCTCCCCGTTAAGATAAAATCTCCTCCCTTTCGCGGTAAAATCCTTAAATCCGACCTTTATCGACTTCACGTCAATGATCTTTTCCCCGCGAAGCAGCGCGCATCGCAGGGTATACAGGCAGGGACTTTCGGGCGACCAAAGCGAAGGATTTTTCACGACAAATTCCGTCGGCGCGTTCACCCCGCCGCGAGATGACGCGACCTGACGCCCGCATGAGTCTTCCAGAAAGGCCTCGACATAAAGCTCTTCTCCCGCGGACTCCCCTGTCCGCTCTATCCGGCAGTCAACCTCTGTCTCCACAAGACAGCGGGCGCTGTCATATCCGTCGGGAAAAGTCGTGCTCCACGCCACGTCCGCCAGATAAGCCTCCGGCACATACTCGATCCATACATCCCGGATAATCCCGCCGTAATTTTGCCATCCCGACGCCGGACCGAAAGGCGGATCGATGTCGCGTATCTCCACCTCCAGCCTGTTGCCCTCGTCACGGATAAGATCCGTGATTTCAAAGCGATACTCGCCGTAGGCAAGCATATCCCCAAGCATCCTGCCGTTCAGACTGACTGTCGCGGCGTATGTTATCCCGTCAAAGACCAGAAACGCCCTCTTGCCCGTCTTCTTCCTGTCAAATGTAAGCGCCGCGCGGCTTACGCCCACGGGAAGCGCCGAATACGGTACCTGAACCTTCCTTAAAGCTCCCTCACCCACGCGCAGCTGCCATAACCCGTTTAGGCTCTGACGCTGCCTTATGATATCATCGAGCCCGTAAAGAGACTTCGGACTTCTAAGCCGCCTCATCCGCTCAAATCTCTTAAGTATTCGCCCGCCAAGCGGCTCGGCGGGATCTATGCCCGCTATATCCTTAAGGATCCTCTCCGGAGCATACGCGCTTCTTACCTTATTCCACCCGTCGTCCCCGTCATACAGAAGCATAGCCGCCGCCGTCATCTCAAGCGCCGCTGTATCGCGCCCGTACTTTTCCATCAGGCGCATGGGCCCCGTCACCCTTTCGCCGGCCGCCAGCTTCCTCTTCGGATCCCTCGCGTTACGCGCTACCGTGTCCGCGATCGCGCCGTCGCGGAATTTCTTTCTCGAAAGAGCCGAAAATCGCGCCTGATCCTCCCTATCGTAGCCGTATTCGGCGCACAAAGCCATGCCCGTCGATTCGTAGTTTCGATCCAGAATAAGAGAAATCCTCGGGTCATTCGCGGCCGCGGCGTAATCGGTATAACCGTAATACCATCCTAGATAAGCTATGACACAGCTCGCGGCATTGTAGGTATAAAGTTTCCTCGTGAGAAAATTCCCGAATTCGGGCAACGGGGTAAGCCACTTAAGATCGGTGCTCCAATCGCCGAGCGCAGCCGCATCGCACTGCAGGATGTCGTAATCCTCGGAAATAATATCTGTCCCCTCATCCTCCACGGTGGTGCAAAATACCGTCGCCTCACTTACGAAGACGCTGTTTCCGATGGCGTCTTTAAGCTTCTTAGCCGGGGACATGGCGTTCTCGCAGGTGATGACGCGGGCATTATCCGGCAGACGTCCCTTAAGCTGCGCGCCCACATCGGCGAGATTGGAACCGCCCACCGCCACGAAAATAAGCTCCGCGTCCGACAGATCCGCCTCGCGCCATGTCACGGCGCTGTAATTTTTGACGCGGACGGACGGCCTTGCTCCGCCGAAGAAGCGCACGAGATACGATCCCGCCGCGTTTAATTTTTCGACCGTCCCTTCATCTTTATCTATAAAAAGGATCCGCTTTTCTTCCTGCGCCAGCAGCCTGCCTATAAATCCCCTGCCGGTCTTCCCGGCTCCGATCACGGCAAATACCCCCATGCCTTAACATTCCTCCCGTTTCGTACTTCTTGGGTCTTCCCCCGCGCACCGTGCTTCGAGTTTTCTCACCCCGTACCGTCTTTCCCGGTTTTAAGTTTCCCGACTCTCCCGCTTCGCGCCGTCTGTAAAATCATCATCTCCCCCGCCATCGGCCGCGTTATGCCATGTGGGCACGTTTTCTCCCCTCGTACCGTCTTTCGCGTTTTTTAAGTTCTCCGACTCTCCTGCTTCGCGTCGTCTGTAAAATCATCATCGCCGGCGCCACCAAGCCGCGTTATGCCGTGTAGGCGCGTTTTCTCACCCCGTACCGTCTTTCTCGTTTTTTTAGTTACCCGACGCTCCCGCTTCGCGTCGTCTGTAAAATCATCATCGCCGGCGCCACCGGCCGCATTATGCCGTGGTAAGATATCCCCGCTCCTTAAGCTCTCGTATTTTATCCTTAACCAGAACCGCTATCTCCCCTTCTGGATCCAGTCCGCATACCTCGCGCAGTACGCCGTCGACCCCACGCTCCTTGCGGAGCACGCGCAGACGCTCGGCGGACTCATCCGCGGGATTCTCATAGAACATGGCGGCGGCGATGGCGACACAGAGATTCTCAGGTTTTATGCCGAGCGAATGAACGAGCCTTGCAGATCCCACCAGACGGTCGTCCGGCCCCAGCTTTCTCATCGGATCGCGGGCGTTTCGCTCCACGAAATCCTCTATGACGTAGTTTTGAAGTTTCGCCTTGGACGAGGCGGCAAACTTCATCTGCTCATCCAGCGGAAAATCATGTTTTTTCGCGAGAGCCCGCCCCGTCTCGTCGTATACGCCGTCAAGGACTTTAAGTATACGCGCGTCGCGGGCGGCATCCGCGATTTTTTCGTATCCCATAAGAGCGCCCAGATATGAGACGGTGCCGTTCGCCGCGTTGTATGTATAAAATTTCCTCTCAAGAAAACCGGCAAACCGCGAGATGAGACGCACGCCCGTGATCTTCGGAAGAGCGCCTTTAATCCTCGACGCGTCAATGGGAAGCTCCCAATAATCCTGCACGTTCACGACCAGCGGGTCACTCTGAAGCTGAGCGGCGGACGGCTCGATGGCGCTTCTCATGATCACGGCCTCCGTGATCCCGACCTCATTTTGAAAATATCCGAGGGCGTCTCCCGATAAGCGTGCGGCGACACCGTTTCTTAAGATGTCGGCCGGATTCTTCCAGTTCTCGCAGGTGACGCAGTTAAGCGTGCCGCCTCGCGCGGATTTTTCCGCTATGCCATCCGCCAAAAGCGGTATGATGTCATTAAGGTTTTTGCCTCCGACGGCGTTAAATACCGCGTCCGCCTCTGCGATGGCCTTCGCGGCGCCTTTTCTATCGGAGAATTTGACGGCCGAAACTCCTTTCACGACGCAGTTTTTTTCAGGGGCGCCCAGGATATTTACCGAATATTCGCCCCTCTCATTTATAAGATCCGCCAAAGCGTCGGATTTTTCGATAAAAACAAACGGTATGCCGCTAAGATACAGCAGATGACCGATAAACCCGCGGGCGATCTTGCCCGCCCCGAAGATGACGCAGGACATGCTTTTTCTTCCTTTCCCCGGATTTCGCCGGATGTTTCCCTCTTACAGCCGTGAAAATTCCCTAAACTCTTCTTTTAAACACGGATACAGCCTTTTATATATTTGAAAACGCCCCATAAGCGCTTCCCGTACGGACCCGTCGGGCCTCGTAATCTGACGCGGGCCGTCATTTCGCGCCGCGAGCTCCCCAAACGGCTTTCCCGTCGAGCCGCTCTCGGCTATGAGTGCGGCACCGTAGGCCGACGCGTCCGGCTCATTTGCCGCCTGTACGGGCATCCCAAGCAACGTCGCTTTTAGCGTGTTCGGAAGTTTTTGTCCCGCCATGCCGCCTGAAGATACGCATACGTCCGCCTTGGGGCTCTCAAGCGTTTCATATATGTGGTACACGGAAAAAGCGTATCCCTCAGCCACAGCGTAGGCCAAATCGTTTCTATTTGTCTCGCCCCCGATGCCGAAGAACACGCCCCTTGCCATGGAGTCAAATATCGGCGCCCGCTCCCCGTTCAGATAAGGCAAAAATACGGGCGGTTTTCTTCGCAGGATCTCGCGAACGGATATGTCGCCGGGATCTTCATCCGAAAGCGTCGCCCCGAATCTCACGGAAGGTCCGGCGGACGCGGTGACCCCGTAGCGTACAAATCCTCCGGGAAACGGACTCTCTATAAGCTGCGTCTCTCCCTCGCGATTTTTTCGCAAGATGCCGAGATGTTCGCTGGTGCCCGTCACGTCAAAGAGCGCGTCCGTGTCCGCACCCATCCCGATGAGCGCACAGTAAAAATCATTCATCCCCACATATACGGGGACCTTCTCCGGCAGGGCAAACTCTTCGGAAGCCTTCGCCGTGACACCTCCGGCAGGTGAAAAGGGGTCCGTAAGAGAGGGAAGAAGGCGCGGATCAATACCGAGTTCGCGCAAAAGCACATCGCTGTATACTCCCCGCCCGGTATCGGCGAGCCCTCTCCACGAATACGGATCGGAGACGGTGCGGCCCGTAAGTTTCATACAGATAATCTCTTTCGGCTGACAAACAAGACGCGCTCCCGGGAAATGCCTTTTCACATACAAAAGACGCGGCAGCGGATATGAATGGATACGCGGGTGATACATCCCCGTTTCCCGCAGAAAAATCTCCCGGGGGTATCTTTCGAGGATTTCTTCCAGCTCCTTATCACCTTCCGCGCCGCTCCACGGGATCACCGTATGATCGTCGATGACATAGGTCCCCACCTGAGATGACAGCCCTATCCCCCGCAGACGCGATTTTAGTAAATCCTCTCCCAGTCGCTTTGCCGCGAGAGCGCAGATCCGGCGCACCGCTAAGATCCAGCCGTCCGGGGGATCGCTCCCGTAAGGCTCTCTCTCGCGAAAGAGGACTTTGCCGCCGGCAGTGGCCAGGAGCTTCACCGCGGAAGTTCCGAGGTCAATCCCGAAATAGATGTCGTCCCCGTCCTTCGCGCCGCGCACCTCGCCGGATTCACTCATTGCGAAACACCGCCTTAACGAAATTCTCCGGCCGGGTTTTGGCGAGATCGAGTGCCTTCTTATACTCATCCAGCGTCATCACCGCCGAGATAAATTCCGACAAATCCACCGCGCCGTCCTCCATGAGGGCCATCGCTTCCTTATGAAGATTCCAGTTATTCCCCGCTCCTATCACACGCAGATTTTTAAGGTGTATGTCATCCACACGTATGCGCATGATTTTCCCGCGTCCGTAGCCGGCGAGGGCCAATGTGCCGCCCCGCTTTAAAATTTTCAGCGCCCGCGAGATACATGACTCGGCGCCGGTCGCGTCTATCACAAGATCCGTGCCGTCAGGATGAATCATCTTAAGCCGCGCCTCCAAGTCATCTTCATCCGTCGCGACGCACTCATAAGCCCCCATTTTTCTCGCGATCCCGAGCCGCTTTTCGGAGGAGGCGCAGACCACTATGCGGCGAAGTCCCATAGCCTTTCCAACCGCCAGCATACAAAGCCCGATAGAGCCCGCTCCGAAAATCACGGCCGTCTGCGCGCACCTGGCCCCGGCTTTTTTAAGCGTGCCGATGGCGACTCCCAGAGGCTCGCAAAGCGCCGCGATCTCAAAAGGGACATTTTCGGCCTTCTTGCAAAGTCCGTATACCGGCGCGAGCATATACTCCGCGTAAGCTCCGTCCCGTTTAAATCCGATCTCCTCGAAATGCTCACAGTAACGCCACTCTCCCGCGCGGCAGGCGTCGCAGTTCATGCACACCACGTCGTTGCTCCCGACGACCGCCCTGCCTACCCACGCGCTGTCTTTTTCGCTCCCGACACTGTCCACGATCCCGCTCCACTCATGTCCCGGAATCAGCGGATAACGGGCGGATATATTGCCCGCTATCACCTCCAGGTCGGTGGCGCAGACGGCGCATGCCTTTACGCGAATCCTCGCAAATCCCGGCTCCGGCTCCGGAATGGGCACATCCCGAAGCGAGACCTTTCCGGGCTCGTCTATTACCACAGCCTTCATACCGTAAAATCACGCTCCCCTCTCATC
>CAYLRF010000055.1:0-2121 GCA_964385995.1 uncultured Faecalimonas sp. | reverse complement strand
GCGTCCCACAGCTCGCCGTAAAGAAGTATGTCGCGGATGTTCAAAAGCCCCGCGACGTCTCCCACGGCCTTTCCCAAAAGTCGCGCCGCCCGGCCGAAGAGACGAAGCGCCGCGGTGTCTCCTTCGGCGGCATTTTCCCTAAGCTTCGCGTAGGAAAGGCCGCTTTGACGCTCCAAACCCCTCATCGAGGCATAAGTCTCAAGACATCCTCTTTTGCCGCACGCGCACTCGGGTCCGTTTCGCGACACGCAGATATGTCCTATCTCATACATTCCGGGGCGGCTCTTTATCCTGCCGTCCAGCATGACGGACATCCCTATGCCGCTGTCCGCCCGGATAAGCAAGGCGTCTCCCACTTCATTTTGTCTTGAGTGGGCGTAAAGAATGCAGTCGGGGTCATGCTCCAAATAGACCGGCACCCCGAACCTTTCGCTAAGCCGCGCGGCAAGCGGTACGTCGCGCCATCCGTCCATGTCAGGCAGCGATACCGACACCCCTTCCGCCGCGTCGACGACGCCCTGCATGGCTACTCCCACAGCGCCGATTTCCGCCTCTTTATGACCGCGCATGACGTCCTCCGTGAAATCCTCAATCTGACGGCGGAAACTTTCCGCGTCGGAAGAGTCGATTCCCCGGACGGCGACGCCCCGCGGCTCGTTATTAAGATTCAAAAGGGCGGCTGACAGGCCCGCGCGGTTGACGTCGATACCAAGCGTTAGTCGCCTGTCTCCGTTCACGAAAAGTCGCTGGGGCGTTCGGCCCGCGCCCGCGCCCGCCCTAGCCTTCCTCTCTGTCACGTAACCTTTCTCAACCAAAAGCGAGGTAATGTTTGAGACGGCGCCCCAGCTGAATTCCGTGGTCTGCTCGATCTGTTTTCTCGTGATACCGGGGTGTTCGCGAATCAGCGCGAAGATGTCCGCCGCGTTGCCCCTGCGCATTTCCTGCTGATTGATATATTTTCGCATATGACGCTCCTTATCCCTTTATGTCCGTGCCGATGAACGCGCCATACCGGACGCACGCCGCCCGCACACAGCGGCTGTCTCCCTTTATGTCCCCGCCGACGAACGCCGCAAAACGGGGCGAAAAATCCGCGTAGCGGCGGGTTCTGCAAGTGAGGCGCAAAGGGTCGTGAATTCTAACAAAAGCAAAATTCAATACAATAACGACGGCCGACGGCCGCTTACGGTTTGCAATTTTATCACGGCGTGGTATAATTATCAAGGCATTTTTACGGACCACCGGGAAAGGGGAAAACATGGAGATGAACGGGACAATGAAAGAGAAAATATTATCCGCCGATCTTTCGGACGGACAAACGGCGATTTTTTACGCGGGGCAGATGGGATTTTTCATAAAGCGACGCGGCGTCTGTATCATGATTGACGGATATCTGAGCGATTATGTCGACCGCAACTGCAACACGCCGCTTGTGACATGGAAGAGGCGCTACGATCCTCCCGTCCTGCCCTCCGAACTTGACTTCGTCGACATCGCGCTGTGCACGCACGCCCACTATGACCACACGGACCCTTATACTTTAAGAGGTCTCGCGGCGGCGAATCCCGCAGCGAAAATCATCGCGCCGCCTCCGGCAGCCGACGTGGCCGTCCGCGAGGCCGGGATCCCGAGGGAGTGTATCATCACGGCAAGACCGGGTGAGACTATTTCTCCCGCGCCCGGCGTCACCATCACGGCCTTCCCCGCCGCGCATGAAAAGATTCACATGAGAGATGACGGCAGCTGCGACGAGGTGGGATACCGCGTATGCTTTGACGGCTTCACCGTCGTCCATACCGGGGACTGCTGCCCTTATGACGGACTGTCGGGATATGTCAAAGGCTGTGATGTCCTGACGGCGCCCATCAACGGCCGTGACGAGTACCGCACGAAGGTACTCGACATCATCGGATGTTTCACCGGAAGCGAGGCTCTGAAGCTTTCCCGCGACAGCGGCGCGGGGGAACTGATACCGGGACACTATGACCTCTATGACGTGAATATGACAGACGCTGACGCCTTTTTGAAGATTGCGCGTGAAGATTTCCCCGATGTGAAGGTCAGGATGTTATCAGCCGGCGAGGGCGCCGCGTATTGTGCGGCAAATAGCGTGACCGAATA
>CAYLRF010000054.1:0-9912 GCA_964385995.1 uncultured Faecalimonas sp. | reverse complement strand
CCGCGGATAAAGGAAGGTGACATATGGCCATAAGAAAGATAAGGACCGTGGGAGATGAGATTTTAAATGAGATAAGTAAGCCGGTGAAGGCCATGACGCCGAGGATCCGCCAGCTTATAAAGGATATGCTGGATACGATGTATGAGGCTGAGGGGATAGGCCTTGCCGCGCCGCAGGTGGGCGTCTTAAAGAGAATAGTCGTGATAGACGTGGGCGACGGACCCGTGATCCTTATAAATCCCGAGATCGTGGAAACCTACGGCGAGCAGACGGGCGACGAGGGCTGCTTAAGCGTGCCGGGAAGGGTAGGCACCGTCACGCGCCCCGCGCATGTAAAGGTCCGCGCCAAAAATCTTCAGATGGAAGAGGTGTTTCTGGAAGGCGACGAACTGCTCGCAAGGGCGTTTTGTCACGAGATCGATCATCTGGACGGGAAACTTTACGTGGATAAGGTCGAGGGAGAACTTAAGTTCACCGAAAAGGAAGATAAGAAGGATAAATAAGCGAAGACACGGAGGATTTAACATGCGGATTATTTTCATGGGGACGCCGAAACTTTCCGCCGTTATCATGCGGGCGCTTATTGACGCGGGTCATGAGGTGGCGCTCGCGGTGACGCAGCCTGACAGACCGGGAGGAAGGGGCATGAAATTAAAACCTTCCCCCGTAAAGGAATGTGCCGCCGCGCACGGTATCCCCGTCTTTCAGCCCGAGAGGATTCGCGATCCGAAATGCGTCGAAATCTTAAAAGAAGTAAACGCCGACATCACTATCGTCGCAGCCTTCGGTCAGATCCTGCCGGGAAGCCTCCTTTATCTTAATCCGTACGGCTCGGTAAATGTGCACGCGTCCCTTCTTCCCAGATATCGCGGGGCGGCTCCCATCCAGCGGGCGATCATCGACGGAGAACGGATAACGGGAGTCACCGTCATGCAAATGGATGAGGGACTTGATACCGGTGACATACTTCTTACGGAAGAGATAAGGATAGAGGAGAGAGAGACCGCGGGGAGCCTCTCGGAGAAGATCGCGGGGCGCGGGGCCGCCCTTTGCCTTCGCGCGCTTGACGGTCTTTTAAAAGGTGAGATAACCCCGAGGCCGCAGGACGGATCCCTTGCTTCTTACGCGAAAATGATTTCGCGGGACACGGGGAAAATAAACTGGGCCGAGGGCGCCGCGAAAATCGACAGGCTCATACGGGGGTTGAATCCGAAACCGGGGGCGTATACTTATCTTAACGGCTCAGTACTAAAGATCTGGGAGGCGATCCCGGCGGGGCCGCGCGAGACGTCGGTACCCGAAGGTCCGGGACGGTGTGAAAAAGAGGGCCCCGGATCTTACGAAGAGGCTAAACGCGCGGGTGAGGTCGCCTGCGGGACGGTCATCAGCGCGAATAAGGACTCTTTTGACGTTCTCACGGGGGACGGGATTCTTAGGATACTAAGGCTGCAGCCCGCGGGGAAAAAAAGGATGGACGCGGGCGCCTTTTTGAGAGGATATCGTCTGAAAGAGGGGGAGAGGCTTGTCTTCAAATGATACTCTTTCGGGACAGGCCGAATCGAAAAGAGACGTAAAAGCAGACCCCGTAAGGGAAGCGTCCGCCGATTTGCTGCTTAATGTGACGTGTCACGGAAGGCACGCGGACGACGCGCTGTTGAAATTTTTCGCGGCCCATCCCAAACTTACGCGCGGCGAGCGATCATTTACGCGAAGGCTCACGTACGGCACGCTCGAAAGACTGATTGAAATCGATTACATCATCGACGCGTTTTCAAAGGTTCCCACGCGAAAAATGAAGCCCTTCATTCGCTGCGTCATGGAAAACGCGGTTTATCAAATCAAATACATGGACTCGGTGCCCGCCTCCGCCGCCGTAAACGAGGCGGTAAACATCGTGAAAAAGCGGGGATTTAAAGATCTTTCGGGATTCGTAAACGCCGTGTTAAGGCGGATCGCGAAAGATATTGCGAAAGCAGCGTATCCCGACAGGTCGGACGAGGAGGCATATCTTAGCGTTCGATATTCGTGCCCCGTTTGGATCGTAAAAGAATGGCAGTCGGCATACGGCCGTAAAAATACCGAGGCCATGCTCGCAGAGTCCCTTAAAGAAAAACCGCTGACCGTAAGATGCTGCCTGTCGGCTGTGTCGGTAAATGATCTTATCCTGTCACTTAAAAAGGAGGGCGCCGCCGTAACGCGCCACCCGTATCTTTCTTACGCTCTAAACATCGATCCGCCTGCGGATCTCGAGGATCTTACGGCGTATAAAAAGGGTTATTTCTACGTGCAGGACGTCGGCTCCATGATGGCGGCGCATATAGCGGGGATAAAAAAGGGAGATTTTGTGATAGACGTGTGCGCGGCTCCCGGAGGGAAAGCCCTGCACGCGGCCGATATCCTGTCCCGTGAAGGTGAGGGTGAAAATTCTCTCGAGATCGGGGGTCGGTTTGTCATCGGGGGTATCGACGGCGATGAGATAGACAGTGAAAATCCCCGCAAGATCGCGGGTCGGGTTCTCGCGGGAGACATATCGAAGGAGAGGTTAAATAAGCTACGTGAAAATGCCGCCCGCCTGGGCCTTACAAATATTGATACCGTCACGTGGGACGCTGCCGCGCCTGATCCGGCGTATTTTGAGAGCGCCGACGTCGTCATGGCGGATCTTCCGTGTTCGGGGCTCGGCGTCATGGGAAGAAAGCCCGATTTAAAATTAAGGATAACCGGGGAGGATACTTTTTCCCCGGTCGATTTACAAAGGAGGATCCTTGCCGCCGCGGGCCGTCTCGTAAAACCGGGCGGTGTTCTCATATACTCTGTCTGTACGTTAAGACCCGAGGAGAATGAAAAAAACGCGAAGTGGTTCACGGATCGCTTCGATGAGTTTCGCCCCGAGCCGATAGCTGATTTTCTTTGCGATGAACTTAAACGCGCTGTCACATCCTCCTGCGGAAAAGACGCGGATATCCGGGGTAACTGTATCAGGCTCATGCCCGGGATACATGAAAGCGACGGATTTTTCATAGCGAAATTTAAAAAACGCGTGACAGACGTTGGGATAACGAGATACTAAAAGGATATGCGAGGATAACATAAACCGGACGGCGGCGACATAAGTAGAGCTTACGCGTTTAAAGCGAGGCCGTATTTTCATCATGAATAAAACTACGGGAAAACAGGATATTTTACAGCTTACGTTTGATGAGCTGTCCGAGAGGGTGGAGCAAATGGGCGAGAGAAAATACCGCGCGGCCCAGATCTACGAATGGCTCCACGTGAAATTCGCCGCGTCGTTTGATGAGATGACGGATATTTCAAAGGAGCTGAGATATGCTCTTGCGGACAAGTATCATATCACGGCGCCGCGGCTCATAAAGCGTCAGGTATCAAAAGACGGCGTGACGGAGAAATATCTTTTCGGCCTGGATGACGGGCGCATGATCGAAAGCGTCCTTATGAGGCACGATTACGGAAACAGCGTCTGCGTATCCTCTCAGGCGGGCTGCCGCATGGGCTGCAGGTTCTGCGCGACCGCGATAAACGGGCTGGAAAGAAATCTTGCCGCTTCCGAGATGCTGGGTCAGATTTACCGTATTATGGTTCTTACGGGCGAGAAAATCTCTCATGCGGACGTTATGGGAATGGGAGAGCCGCTTGATAATTACGACAGTCTCACGCGTTTTATCGGCCTGCTTTGTGACGCGCGCGGTCCGAACATAAGTAAAAGGGCCGTCACGGTCTCCACCTGCGGCATCGTCCCCGGCATAATAAAGCTTGCGGATGACAACTGCGGCGTCACGCTCGCGCTCTCGCTTCACGCCGTCACTCAGGGAAAAAGAGTGAGACTTATGCCGGCGGCGGCGGCATATCCTCTCTCAGAGGTGCTTTCAGCCTGCGACTATTACCGAAAAAAGACGGGCAGGAGAGTTACGTTTGAGTATTGTCTGATAGACGGGGAAAATGACGGGGATTTCGACGCGGACGAGCTTTCCCGCCTGGCAAAAAAGCACAGGGCGCACGTGAATCTGATACCCGCGAACAAGGTTTCGGGACGCCCATTCAGACGTCCGGGGAGGGCGAAAACGGCCGATTTTAAAAATAAACTTGAAAAAAACGGAATAAATGTTACTATTAGAAGGAGCATGGGTTCCGATATCAGGGGGGCCTGCGGCCAGCTTAGGGCCTTAAGCGGTGATTTAAAAGAGACGACAGAAGACGGTTCGGAGGAGGAAGGACATCAGACGCGCGACGCTTGACGGCGGCGGGGAGCGGTATTTTAAGGACAGGGGAGGTACCATGAGGACGTTTTCCATGACGGATATCGGCAGAAAACGCGAGACAAATGAAGACTGCGCCTTCGTGTCCGAAAGACCGCTCGGAAACGCGCCGAATTTGCTTGCGATAGCGGACGGCATGGGCGGTCATAACGCCGGAGGATACGCGTCAAGCCACGCAGTCGAGATACTTAAGGAAGCCGTGGGCGAGTGCGAAAAGACACAGCCCGAGGACATATTAAAGGAAGGCATTCTTAAGGCGAACCGGGGTCTTTTGGACGCGGCGGAGGCGGATAAGACGCTTGCCGGCATGGGCACGACGATGGTGGCGGCCATCGTATCGGATAAGACTCTATATTTCGCCAATGTGGGAGACAGCCGGCTGTATCTTATAGACGGCGGTATCAGGCAGCTTTCCAAGGATCATTCCTTCGTGCAGGAAATGGTGCGCCTAGGCGGCATAAACGCCGAGGACGCGAAGCATCATCCCGACAGGAACCTTATCACGAGGGCCGTCGGAGTGGGGGAGAAGCTTGATATAGATTTCTTCGAATACCGCCTAAAAAAAGGCGATATCATACTCATGTGCACGGACGGGCTTACCAATATGGTGGAGGACGAAGAGATATTTCGCGTGGTAAAGGGCGCGAGAGATTTGGTGGAGGCTGCCGGGGAACTTATAAACACGGCGAATCAGCATGGGGGCCGCGACAATATAGGCGTCATTTTGGCGCAGCCGTTCGCGGGGGAGGATGATTTATGATAAGTGAAGGCGTTGTGATAGGCGGAAGGTATGAGATCCTTACCAAGATCGGTTCGGGCGGTATGGCCGACGTCTACAAGGCGATGGATCATAAGCTCAGTCGCTACGTGGCGATGAAGATCTTAAAGACCGAGTTTCGGGAGGACGCTGTTTTCATAAGAAAATTTCAGTCCGAGGCTCAGTCAGCGGCGGGTCTTTCACATCCCAGCATCGTCGGCATTTACGATGTCGGCGAGGACAGAGGCTTTTACTACATCGTAATGGAGTATGTGGACGGCATTACGCTTAAGGACTACATTCGGAAAAAGGGAAGTCTTACTCCGAAAGAAGTCATAAGCATCTCGGTGCAGGTCTGCTCCGCGATCAAGGTGGCGCACAGCCACAATATCGTTCACCGTGACATCAAGCCTCAGAACATCATGATATCCAGAGAAGGCAAGGTGAAGGTCACAGACTTCGGTATCGCGAAAGCCACATCCTCAAACACCATCAGCACCAACGCGATGGGGTCGGTCCATTACACATCTCCCGAGCAGGCAAGAGGCGGTTACAGTGACGCGAAGAGCGACATTTATTCGCTCGGCATCACCATGTATGAGATGATCACGGGAAGGCTTCCTTTCGACGGCGACACGACGGTGGCCATCGCCCTAAAGCATCTGCAGGAGGAGATCACCCCGCCGTCGCAGTACGTACCGGATATTCCGTACAGCCTCGAGCAGATAATTTTAAAATGTACCCAGAAAAGTCCCGACAGACGATACGCGAACGTCACGCAGCTTGAGAAGGACTTAAGGCAGTCGCTTACGGATCCCGACGGCGATTTCGTGGTGATAGCGCCCCCGATCGCGTCGAATACGAGGATGATGACGGAAGAGGAGCTTCGACGAATTCAGATGTCCGGCGGCGATGACGAATATGACGACGAGGACGATGATGAAGACGACGATGACGATGAGGAAAGAGAACGCGCGAAAAGGTTAGCGGCTCAGAAAAAAAAGAAAAAAGCGGATCCCGGCATGTCCAAGGTCGCGAAGATCCTGACCGTGGTGGCGGCTGTGATCGTGGTCTTCGTCATAGTTTTCTTATTGGGCAAGGCCATGGGTCTCTTCTCCGGGGCCAGCGTGACGAGCTGGTTCAGTTCAAAGAGAGTAGAGGTGCCGGAACTTGTCGGCATGGATATAAACGAGGCGGAAGATCTGATGGATGATCTGGGTCTCAGGCTGAAAGTGGTAAGCGAGGTAGAGTCCAGGACTCAGGAAAAGGATCATATCGAGAGTCAGAGGACGGCCAAGGGAGCGAAGATGCCCGAAAACGCCATCGTGCAGGTGGTCGTAAGTACCGGTAAGCTCGTGCAGATCCCGAATCTTACGGGGAAGGATTATATCGACGCGAGAGACGAGCTTCTCGATCTCGGGTTCGCGAAGAAGAACATCAAGATAAAGAAACAGCATTCCGACAAATACGACGACGACGAGGTCATAAGCACCGATCCGAAGTCCGGGAAGTGGCTTTCAAAGAGCAAGTCCGTCACCGTATACGTAAGCTCCGGCGTGGAGATGGTGAAGGTGCCGAACGTGGTGGGAAGAACTCAGGAGGCCGCGGAGAAGGCTTTGGCGGACGCGGGTCTCGTGGCCGACGTGACGCTGGAGTACAGCGAGGATTACGCGGAAGGCAAAGTATTTAACCAGAATCCCTCCTCAGGGGCTCAGGTTGAAAAGGGCGAGAAAGTCAAGATCTACGTCAGCCAGGGCGAGAGAGGCGAAAAAGAGGGTAAGCCGGTGCGTGTCGGCGCGAACATATTGAATGGGAAGAACAGAAGCCAGGTGATTACCGCCTTAAGGGACTTAGGGTTCACGTTCGGGGATGATGTTTTATCTCAGAGCAGTGAGGATCCAGGCACGATTCTTGACGTCAAGTATATTGACGAAGATACCGGAGATTTCGTCTCTGCGCTCGGAAAAGAGTTGCCTGAAGGCACGATACTGTACCTCGAGGTAAGTACGGGCCCGGGCGATGAATAAGGTATCTCGCGTTTTATGGAAGGTAAGATAGTAAAAGGTATTGCCGGGTTCTACTATGTAGAGGTAGTGGGATCCGGCATTTATGAATGTAAGGCCAGGGGGATTTTCCGCAAAGAGGAGGTAAAGCCCCTTGTCGGCGACGAAGTCTCTATCGACGTGACGGACGAAAAGGCGCGGGAGGGCACCGTGGTCGCCGTTAAGGAGCGGCGAAACGAGCTTATCCGACCCGCGGTCGCGAATGTGGATCAGGCTCTCGTGGTATTCGCGGCGGCAAGACCGGAGCCGAATTTTTATCTGCTGGACGGATTGCTTGCCGAGCTTAGGTTCAGAGGCGTCCCCGCCGTCATCTGCTTTAATAAGGCGGATCTTACAGACGCGGCGGGCAGGCGAAAGATAAGTGACATATACGCGAACAGCGGTTATAAACTCATCTTCACGAGCGCGCGTTTCGGGAATAAAATCAGCGAAAAACGAGGAACACGTTACGGTGCCGAAACCGTAGGGAACGCGGATTACGGCCGTGCGGGTGAGAAATTTCTCCTCGGGATGAAGGAACTTACGGATATCCTGCGGGGGCAGGTAACCGTCGTTATGGGTCCGTCGGGCGTGGGTAAATCCACCATCGCAAATCTCATATGTCCGGGAGCCGCTATGGAGACGGGCGGCGTCAGTGAAAAGGCGGGGCGAGGAAGGCATACGACGAGGCGTTCGGAGCTTCTTCCCATACGCGAAGGAAGAGACATGACGGGTTATATCATGGATACGCCGGGGTTTTCGGCATTTTCGGTAACCGACATCAGTGCCGAGGAGCTTAAAAACTATTTTCCCGAGACAGCGCGTTATAACGGGCAATGCCGCTTTTCGGGCTGCAGCCACACGATCGAGCCCGGATGTAAAGTCCGGGAAGCCGTATCCCGCGGGGAGATGGATATGCTTCGCTATGAACACTACGTCGTCATGTATCAGACGTTAAAAAACCGGCAGCATAAGTATTAGATGAGGGCGCTCTGTTTCGCGGCCGCAGGAAAGGAGTTGCGTCACATGAAAAACATACTGGCTCCGTCGCTTCTTGCGGCGGATTTTCTTAAAGTGGGCGAGCAGATAAAGGCGGTTGAGGAAGGCGGGGCCGGGTATTTGCACTATGACGTGATGGACGGAATTTTCGTCCCCAGTCTTTCTCTCGGAGTGGATCAGCTTCGCTGCGTGAGCGGCGGCACTTCGCTTATCATGGATGTTCACCTTATGATAACGGACCCGATTCGATATGTCGGGGCTTTCGCGGACGCGGGCGCGGACATTATTACTTTTCATGTGGAGGCCGCGAGGGACGTACAGGGAGCGATTTATGAGGTGAAGAATAGGGGCTTAAAAGTCGGACTCGCGATAAGTCCCGACACTTCGGTATCCGCGCTTTATCCGTATCTTGAGAAAGCGGACATGTTTCTTATCATGTCGGTTTATCCCGGGTTCGGGGGTCAGAAATTTCTCCCCGGGGCCTTGGATCGCGTAAGAACGCTGCGCGGCGAGCTTAAACTGCGCGGGCTTCACACCGACATCGAGGTGGACGGCGGCATTTATCTTTCAAACGTGCGCGACGTGCTTGACGCGGGCGCGAATGTCATCGTCTCCGGTTCGGGTATATTTAAGGGGGACGCGCGGGAAAATGCGCGGCGGATGACGAGAGCCATGCTGGGGTAAATATGGCATATGACAAAGGAACAGGACAGGGGCATTAAAAACAGTGATGAAACAAATAACCGCGCCGCGGCGGGTTCGTCCTTAAACGTGGCCGTGATAGTAAGCGGCGGATCCGTAAACGGCGACTTCGTTCAAAGGCAGATAGAAAAGATTAGACCCCGGTTTCTGATAGGAGCCGACGCGGGTCTTGATTTTTTTTATGAGAGGAACCTTACGCCGACGCACGCCGTGGGTGATTTTGACAGCGTCTGTCGTGAAGCGTCGGAGTTTTTCGGGGAAAATGAAAATGTCGCCTTTTTCCGATATCCGCCCGAAAAGGATGAGACCGATACAGAACTTGCGATGAGGCTCGCCGTGAAGCTTAAGCCGGATGGGATATATCTTATGGGCGCTACGGGAACCAGGCTTGATCACGCGCTCGCGAATATCGGGAGTCTTAAAACTGCTTGTGACGCCGGGATAAAGGCCGCGCTACTGGATGAGACTAACCGTGTCTCGCTCATAAAAAGCGGTACGCGTATCGAAAAAAGTGATTTTTACGGCGGGTATTTCTCGATATTTCCTCTCGGCTCTGCTTTGGAAAATCTTACGATAAAAGGCGCGAAATATCCTCTTTCGGGATATACTTTAAAGCCGCTGTGCGGCCGCTGCGTAAGTAACGAGCCTCTTGATGAGACAGTTGAAATCACTTTTGACGGAGAATACGCTATCCTCACGGAAAGCCGTGAGTGAAGTTTATGATTGCCAAACACGTAAAATGCCGTATAATGTGGCTCGGGTATTTTTCGGGCGTCGGGGGTTGGCCGGATTTATTTTTTCGCGGATATGGCTAAATGGTAGTTGAGCCTTTTTTCCGTGAGTTGAGCACAGTGAGTTTATTTTTCGCGGATATGGCGGAATGGAAGACGCGCCGGATTTAGGATCCGGTGGGAAACCGTGCAGGTTCGAGTCCTGTTATCCGCATGTCAGGCGGGTTGTGTTGACGCGCGGCGTCAGACAATCCGTTATTCTATGACATCAGCTTAAAAATTCATGACACGCCATGCCCACGTCGCGAACGGGGAGAAGGCTCTTTTGTCATCCGCCGAATCAGGCGTCAGGGTTACGCTTCCTGCCTTCGCGGAGGCTTAAGCTTAGGATGGAATAAAAAGATCAG
>CAYLRF010000053.1:5548-10015 GCA_964385995.1 uncultured Faecalimonas sp. | reverse complement strand
GCAGAGCAGCTGATTTGTAATCAGCAGGTTATCGGTTCGAGTCCGATCATCGGCTGTTTCGGACCTTTAGCTCAGTTGGTCAGAGCAATCGGCTCATAACCGATCGGTCCCGGGTTCGAGTCCCTGAAGGTCCATTTTCGGCAAGATAGTTCTTGTATCGATTTTGAGTTTTGTGTATAATGGCATATAGGGCCCGATGGCTCAGTTGGTTAGAGCGCCGCCCTGTCACGGCGGAGGTCGAGGGTTCAAGTCCCTTTCGGGTCGTTTTCTTATGATTGTATTCGCGCAGTGACGTTGTTCGGAACGTTTTTGGGATCATAGCTCAGCTGGGAGAGCATCTGCCCTACAAGCAGAGGGTCATAGGTTCGAACCCTATTGGTCCCACTTCACGGATGTGCCGTGCGGCTTTTATAGGATTTGGCGAAGAGAGACGGACGCCGCAGTGGCGGAACTGGCAGACGCACAGGACTTAAAATCCTGCGAGACTTACCCTCTCATACCGGTTCGATCCCGGTCTGCGGCATTTCACGTATTATCGCCTTTTATGCGCCTGTGTATTTTGACTGATACATATTGATGTATATGTGGGTGTAGCTCAGCTGGATAGAGCGTTTGGCTACGGACCAAAAGGTCGGGGGTTCGAATCCTCTTACCCACGTAATAAATAAGCGTCCTGTCACGTTTCCACACGCGGCAGGGCGCTTTTGCTCGTATATCGTTGTATCTCAGGCGTTCGTGATTTTCACCCGCCGTATTTGATTTCCGAGGGAAGCTCTCTGTCGCAGATGATATCGTCGACGTCACTGCTTCTGCAGAGATTGTACATGAAGCGGCGGCCTACCTTGTTGGAGGCGCACATGAATACGCTTCGGTCGGCACATGACATCATGATTCTTCGCAGCTCGGATTCCTCGATGGAGCTGTCTGAGATTATGCCGGTATGCGTAAGGCCGCGGCTGGAGAAGAAGAAAACGTCGGCGTTGAAATTCCTGACGAAATTCTCCGCGTAGGTGCCCACGTAGGCGATGGAATCTTTAAGTAGCAGACCGCCCGTGCAATATACCTGAGTGTCCTGACGCGCGAGTTCGAGCGAATGTTTGGGACTGTTGGTAATTACCGTAAGGTCGGAGAAATCCTTCAGATACGGTATCAGATAAGAAACCGTCGACGACGCGTCCATGAAAATGACATTGCCGTCATGTACATAGGAGACGGCGCGTTTGGCGATGTTGTCCTTCGCCAATATATTTTCCCGTTCCCTGAGCTGAAGCGGGACCTCACGCTTTATGGTTTGACGAAGGATTACGCCGCCGTAGGTTCGCCTGACGAGGCCCTGCTCCTCGAGAATGCGCAGATCCCGGCGCGTGGTCTGTTCGCTGACATTTAAAATCCGCGACAGTTCCGTGACATTCGCCTGCTTTTTTGCCTCGAGGATCTCCAGGATTTTATCGAACCGGTCGGAATAATACATATCAGTCCACATCCTCGTTTTTCTTCTCGAGAGGCGTTTCCAGAAGAGAGGGATTCTTTTGGAATTTGTGAAAATCCCTAAGAGCCAGTGAGAAGTACAGGCCGTCGCAGAAACGCTCCTCGGCTACCATGCCGTATCCCATCCGCTTTTGAATAACCACTTCGTTTTTTTCCACGAAGGGGACTTTTTTCTCTTTTCCCATGGCGAAAAACATGCCGTTCGTGCCGAATTCACTGGTATGGTGAAAGATTTTATCGACTCCCAGCGATTTGAGGTTGGTGATGTAAAATGAAGTGTGGAAGGGACTCACGTCTATTATGGACTTCGGGAGCATGTTGTGACGGTCCATCCACTTTAGCAGGCTCGCGACTATGTTCAAAATAAAACTCGGCATGGATGTGAGTACCCCGATTAGTTTATCGGCGCCGTTGTCATCGGTCTTATGCACGGTTTCACGGTTGATGGCTTCGGTGATCTTGTCCGCGATCTCGAAAACGGTTTCCGTGCCCTCAAAACAGATCTTGATGGTGGTGTCGGGCTTTTCTATGCTCATTTCGGGATGAATGGTAAAGCTGGCCCAGATCTTATGCCTCGCGTAGAGCTTGCCGTTCATGACGAAACGGTTCAGCCTCGGCCATAGGGCTATCGTGCGCACAATGCAGGCGATGAATATCTGCATGTAGTTCAGCTTTATGCCCTCGGCGGCTTTCTCTTTGATATATTTGTCCCAAGGCTCGCAGTCGATCGAGTCCTCGAACATATTCATGGCATCGTAGCGCTTTGTCATTAAGTAGGTGGTGATGAGCTGTATGGCTTCGACATTATGAAGCTTTCGCCCGTCGGGCCTCTTTCCGAACATATAAAAACCTCCGGGAAATAAAAAGATTTGCGGAATCTCACGGTAATGATTGAAATGAATTGAACGGTCAGTGTCGTCCCGCGCCCGCAATTATATAATAATGAAAATAAAATAACAAGCCTGTAAAGCGGCGGGTGTGGTATAATTGATACGTGCGCGAATCGGCGCGTGAGGGAGTTTTTAAGATATGGAGAAAAAGAAAGTTTCGCCTCTTTATCGGCTGATAAAGGGCACGGTCGGGCTGATTTATCCGGATATGCGGATAGAGGGCGCGGAGCAAATACCGGAAAAACATGCCGTCATAGTGGCCAATCACGCGCAGATGAACGGGCCCATAGCGGCGGAGCTTTACCTGCCGGATAACTGCTACATATGGTGCGCGGGTGAGATGATGCACTTAAAGGAGGTGCCGCGCTACGCGTTCACGGATTTCTGGTCGCAAAAGCCCGCGTGGATCAAGCCCTTTTTTCGCGCGCTCTCCTACGTCATTGCGCCGCTTTCGGTGTGCGTTTTCGGCAATGCCCGTACAGTGGCTGTCTATCACGACATGCGGATTAAGTCCACGTTCAGGGATACGGTGAGGCTTCTGGATGAGGGCGCGAATATGGTCATTTTCCCCGAAAAAAACGAGACTGACAATAATATAGTTTACAAATTTCAGGATCGGTTTGTCGATACGGCGAAAATGTATTACAGGAAGACGAAAATCGCGCTAACGTTCGTGCCCATGTATATTTGCCCCGAATTAAGGAAAATGTGCGTGGGGGAGCCCGTGACATATGAAAATGAACGCGATATCGCGCTTGAGCGGGAGAGGATCGCGAATTACCTCTCGGGAGAAATTACGAAAATGGCAAGGGAACTTCCCGAGCACACGGTCGTGCCCTACAGCAATATCCCTAAAAAGCGTTATTTGACCAATAAGGATGTCACGAAAGTACCGATTTAGGACGCCTTTGATAAGAGGGTGCCGGGGTGCGGTTAATTTCGCGGCGTGAAACGTTTTTTAAAGCTAAAGGCATAGAACGGAGATATAAAATGAGAAAGCCTGTCGTGGATTACCGGAAGTTCAGATTTTCAAAATTAAAAGACCCCGAGTATAATCATCTGCTTTATCTGATCGCGTGGCCGATATATTTCGCCCTTTATTTTCTTACGGAGAATCTGATCCCGTATGAAAGATGCGTTTCGGTGCATTGTTTTTTGGACGATATCATCCCTTTTTGCGAATATTTCGTGATCCCGTATGTGGGCTGGTATCTTTTGATCGCCGGCACGCTTTTGTATTTCGCGCTGTATAATCCGCGGCGCTTTAAGGAGCTCATGAAATTTATCATCGTGACTCAGGCGGTGGCGATGGCGGCTTATATTATTTTCCCGAACAGGCAGGACCTTCGTCCCGAGACTTTCGCGCGGGATAACATATTCACGCGGGTGGTCGGGTGGCTTTACGCCTTTGACACGTCTACCAACGTCTGCCCGTCGCTGCACGTGGGTTATTCCATAGGCATAGCGTCCGCGTGGCTTAAGGAAAAATCGGTGTCGGGATGGGCGAGGGGGCTCTTGACGGCTTTTTGCGTACTGGTGTGCGTCTCGGTGACGTTTGTCAAGCAGCACTCCGCGGTGGATGTATTCGCGGCGCTTCCGATGTGCGCGCTCGCCGAGTGGATCGCCTTCGGATCGTATTGGAAAGAGCGAAGGAGCAAAAACCGTGAGCAAGAATAAAATACGCGTCATAGTACTTCTCGCGGTTTTTATTGCCGCGTTATTTGTCTCCGACAAGGTGATAAATCACGGTGCGGATCGGGAAGAGGCGCAAATGCCAAACGCCGCGCTGCCCGTGATATCCTTTGACGTGGGAGGGACAGAGAGCAACTTCCTTCCCGGTCACAGAAAAGAGATGGCCGTGTCCGCGAGAAGAGGGCCCGCCGTACCGGCAGATGACGCGGGTAAAATTTATCTGCGCGTACATGATTACGGACGGGAAGTGACACAGCTGCGTTACGGACTCTCGACCCTGGACGGTGAGACGACGTTCGCGGAGGAGACAGTGTCGGTCTCGGCGAAGGAGACGAGCGGGGCGGCTTGGGAGCATACCGTGTCCGGGCAGGAGGCAGGAACGGATTTTCGTGAATCG
>CAYLRF010000053.1:1365-5448 GCA_964385995.1 uncultured Faecalimonas sp. | reverse complement strand
CGGACTTTGGGGAAGCGGCTGTTTCGACCCAAGTGACGAACGCGGACTCCGGAGAGGCGGCTGTGTCCGAAAAATCGCCGCGAACTTACGAGATAGACGTCGCGCGTCTTATTTCGAATGCCGAGACGCAGGGAAACAGGGAGTTCATACTCACGGTTCGGCTGACCGTAAGCGGAGAGGGAAAACTTTATTATTACGCGAGGGCGATTCTGACAGAGGGAGCGTCGTTCGCCGAACGTTTCAATTTCGTAAAGAAACTTCATGAGGACATCCTTGCGAAACGTGAAGGCGAAGCGGCTTCGTACTGGGAGACCTTAGAAGAAGACGAATCGTCACTCGCGCATGTAACGATTCATTCGGATATGGAGTATGTGACGTGGAGGGGCGCGACGCCGAAGGTGGCGGGAAACGTGAGGTATACCGTATGCGAGGTTAAGGAAGCTTACAGTACGGTGCTGCTTGAGTATCGGCTGGATCTTAAGGAGGATGGTGAGAAGATATCCTGCCGCGTGAGAGAATTTTTTAAAGTCGGCGGAGGAGGGGACGGGGCGGATTTGTACCTGCTTTCCTACGACCGCGAGGCCGACGAACTGCCCGATCCCAAAACCGCGGTCACCGGCAAGGGCATAAATCTCGGCCTCACGCCGGGAGCGCCAACGTATATGACAAACGGAGAAGGAAGCGCGGTCGCGTTTATAAAAGCCGGGAAACTGTGGCATTATGACGGCAAAAAGCATGAGATGGCCGCGGTTTTCGGCTTCGCTGACGCGAACGATAAGGATCCGCGTCATCTTTTTGACGGTCACAGGATCAGGATTTGGTCGGTGGCCGACTCCGGTGATGTCACATTCGCGGTCTGCGGATACATGAATCGCGGCAATCACGAGGGAGAGTCGGGAGCTGCCGTTTACCAATATGACTCCGGGAAGCATACGGTGACGGAAGCGGCGTTTATACCGAAAAATGACACCGCCGCCGCTATCGAGGCGGATTTGGGGCAGCTTTTATATTACGACGCTAAGGACAGCCTGCTGTATCTTATGACCTCGGACGGACTGGCCTCGGCGGATCTTAAAAATGACGGAGAACTTAAGATCGTCACCCCGATAAGCGGGAAGTACGCGGTTTCCGAAGACGGGCGGATAATGGCGTTTCATAAAAGAAATGAAGCATCCGATGTCACGGTACTTGACTTTAGAGACGGTTCGTCTCACGCGGTGGAAGCGGCCAAAGGTGAGCGCATCGTCCCGATAGGCTTTATCGGAGATGATTTTGTCTGCGGATTCGCGAAAAATGAGGACGCGGGACAAATGCCTGACGGCGAGAGCGCCGCGGCGATGTATAAGCTCGAGATCCTAAGTCCGAACGGCAAGGTTGTGGGCGCTTACAGTCCCGACCGGGGACTGGTGCTTTCGGCGAAGGTTGCGGATAACAGGATAAGCTTAAAACTCGGCGTTTTAGACGGAGACACGTACGCCGAGACGTCAGAGGATTATATGGACAGCAGCGAGAGGTCCGAGAGGGCGGTCACCGTCTCGTCTTACGATACCGACTTTACGGGAACAGGGCAGCGGCTGATTTTCGCCGAAGGCTTACGCAAAAGAAAGATAAAAGTTCCGGGGGAAATCCGCCTCGATATCTCGGCGGCAGTCACGTTTGATTCGTCGGAAGGCATATTCTCGCGGGACAATGACGCGCGGACATATGCCGTATATGCCTTGGGAAAAATCGTCGAAGTATATGAGGAGGCGGGCGACGCCGTGAAAGAGGCTTCGCGCGACGGAGGCGTCGTGATATCCCCGAAGCTTGGCACCGTATGGGATGACGGCGAGAGAGACGCGTGGTACAGGAATTTTAAGATAGGCGCGTTTAAAGCGGACCGGGGCGCAAGTCCGCTCGCGGCCTGCCTAAATCAGGTGTTCGCGTACGTGGGGACGGAGGGTGACGCGGCGGAGGAGCTGGGCCGCAAGTCGGCTCTTGAAGTACTTTCGGATCACTGCGGGCATGAGGCCGTGCGATTTACCTCGTGCGACGTGAAGGACATGCGCTGCCTTATCGGAAACGGGATCCCGGTCATCGCTCTTACGGGGGAAGACGGCGCCATATTGCTGACGGGATACGACGCTTCAACTGTCACATATATCGATCCGACTGACGGAAATGTGAAGCTTAAGGAATTTGCTAAGGTTGACTCGCTCCTTGAGGGCGGCGGAGGCACATTTCTCGCGTACGTCATGCAATGATGTCGGGGGGGGGGGCCTACCTTGCTATCATCATAAGCGAAACAAAATAAGTGCCGACGATTTCCGGGGACACACCTTGACGGATTTAATGGAAGCTATCATCATAAGCGAAACAAAATAAACGCCGATGATTTCCCGAGGCATACTTTGACGGATTTCGCAAATTCCCCAGAGTAAACTCCACCGCATTTTCCAATCCGGAATTTACTCCGGGAAGTTATTTTTTGAAGAATTTAGCGGAAACAGTCTTGACAGCGAAACGTCAGGTGTTTATCCTATAGATAGCGCGTGATTAAATCGCGCAAAATCGAAAGGAGGCTTTTATATGAGTATCTATGATTTCACGGTCAAGGCACAGGACGGCAGCACGGTGTCCCTTTCCGATTACAGGGGAAAGGTCCTGCTTATCATCAACACCGCCACGGGATGCGGTTTCACGCCGCAGTACAAGGAACTGCAGGAGATGTACGCGCTGCATCAAAAGGACGGGCTGGAAATCCTTGATTTCCCGTGCAATCAGTTCGCCGATCAGGCTCCCGGCAGCGATGAGGAGATTCACAGCTTCTGCACCGGAAGATACGGGATTACCTTCCCGCAGTTCGCCAAAATCGATGTCAACGGCGAAAATGCCATTCCGCTTTATAAGTATCTGACGACGAACACCACATTCGGAGGATTCAGCGGGCCTATGGGGTTGGTGCTTAAGCCGGTGGCGAAGAAAATGGATAAGGATTATAAAAATAACGGAAACATCAAATGGAATTTCACGAAATTTCTGATAGACAGAGAGGGAAAGATCGTCGCCCGCTTCGAGCCCACGGAGGCTGTCGATAAGGTAAAAGCGAAGGTTGAGGAGATACTGTAAACATTTATTTTTTTCGTGACAGTCGGCGGTGCAAAGTCGCTCTGGCGGGGTACCGGTCGCTTTAGCGGGGCATTGGCCGCTTTAGCGGGGATAAATAAACGTCATAAAGAAAGGCGCGTTAAAGTATGAAGATCGCGATACGTTATTATTCTAAGGGCGGAAACACAAAAAAGATCGCGGATGCAGTTTCCGAGGCGACAGGCGCGCAGGCGAAGCCTGTTTCCGAAAAGCTGACAGAAGACACGGACATTCTTTTTCTCTGCACGGCTCCCTATAAATTTGACGTGGACGAAGAGGTGAAGGCCTTTGTAAGAGGCATCGGCGTCAGTGTCGGCAAGACGGTTCTTTTCAGCACGTCCGCCTCGGTGAGGCCCGTCGGGAAATATCTCGAAAAACTGTTTGCGAAAAAAAATATTCCGCTCGCGAAAGAGGAGTTTTATTGTCCGGGGAAATTTTTGATGCTTCATAAAGGCAGGCCGAATGAGGAAGACTGCCGCAAGGCGGCCGACTTCGCCCGTAAGGTCATGGGAACGGAAAAGTAGCGTATGGCAGAACAATTCGACCCGTTGAAGCTTGAAAATCAGATATGTTTTCCGCTTTACGCCTGCGCGAAGGAGATCGTGAAAGCGTACAAGCCTTTTTTGGATGAACTCGACCTGACGTATACGCAGTATATCACGATGATGGTGATGTGGGAGCACAAAAGGCTGCGGGTGAAGGAAGTCGGAGAGCTTCTCTGTCTGGATTCAGGCACGCTTACCCCGCTGCTTAAAAGGCTGGAGGAAAAGGGGTATGTTACAAGGCGCCGTTCCGCCGAAGATGAGCGGGATCTCATCGTCTCCGTCACAGAGAAGGGCGAGCAGCTGCGTAAAAAAGCGCTGAGCGTGCCGGGGCGACTCGCGGCCTGTGTGAGTATGGAACCCGAAAAAGCGCGGTTTCTTTATGAGATTTTGTATGAGCTGCTGGGAAAACTTA
>CAYLRF010000053.1:0-1265 GCA_964385995.1 uncultured Faecalimonas sp. | reverse complement strand
AAAATTTCGGACACATGAGTGAAGCACCTGAGCGTATCGCGCCGGCATGGCATATCGTCTGAGTACGGGGATGATACGTTTCGATGTCACACATGACGGTACCTAAACCGCCGGTTTCTTGACGCCGGAACGGACGAGAGGATGATACACTTCGGCGGCGTCCATGATAGTACCGCCGCAAACAACATCGTGCAAATGTACAAAATTACCTGTATTTTATGTGCTGTCCTACAAAAATAAAAAAGTTTGCCCAAATCGCGTCAAAAACAGGCGATAAACGCGTCTATATATCAGACGGGTGGATACGCGCCGACGCGTGCCGTCCGGAGCCCTTCTTTTTCGTCTCCTGTGGCAGGACACAGGGACAGATGCGTCAGATACCGGAAGATTACATTGAGATGAGAAAAGATTTCGGGAACCGTGATTCACGCGGGAGGCGAGACAGGGGCGATTTCATCTGTCAAATTCGCGAACCGCGAGCGTCTTTGTTTTATTCGATAACCCGATATCCGAGAACAGCGTGGGAGGAGAAACGCTTCGACTCCCGTAGGCACACGCCCTTCGAGGCTTAAAAGAGGAGACTTAAGGTGCGCGATCATTTTTCCGAGAGCGAAGTTGCGGGCGATATCCGGGAAGGCGCCGGGCGACAAAAGAAATTGATATTGGCATCGGCGTCGCCGAGACGGCGCGAGATATTGAAAATGGCGGGGTATGAGTTTACGGTGCTTCCGGCCGCAGAAGAGGAGCGCGCGCCTTACGCCAATCCGGATGAGACGGTGAAAAAGCTCGCGCTGATGAAAGCTCTTGACGCGGCGCGGCAGGTTAGAAGTTTAAACTCAGCGGATCACAGCGCGATAAGCGATGTCACGATCATCGGCGCGGACACCGTAGTCGCTCTTCGCGGACAGATATACGGGAAACCTGTGTCCGGGAAGGACGCGCGCCGCATGTTACGCCTTCTGCGGGGAAATACACACCAGGTGTATACGGGAGTCGCCATCCTTGATTATGACAAGGAAGGGAACTGCCGCCGGGTGACGCACGCCGAAAGGACCGACGTGACCGTAAGTTCGATGACCGAGGATGAAATACTGGATTATCTGGCGCATGAAGATGTAATGGATAAGGCCGGGGCTTACGCCATACAGGGTCGTTTTGCGGCGCATATAAAAAGGATAGAAGGCGATTACCTAAATGTCGTCGGACTGCCGCTTGCCTATTTATATGATGAGCTTAAGCGGCTTTGGAGTTAATCGAAATCACCT
>CAYLRF010000052.1:7644-10040 GCA_964385995.1 uncultured Faecalimonas sp. | reverse complement strand
ATGAACAGCGAGGTGCGTTATGACAGTAGGCATAATAGGAGCTATGGACGAGGAAGTAAGGGAGCTCGCGAAGGAGATGACGGGTCTTAAGATCGTTCCGCGCGCGTCCATGGAGTTTCATACGGGAGATCTTTGCGGCGTCCGGGCGGTGGTCGTGCGCAGCGGTATCGGAAAGGTAAACGCCGCCCTGTGCGCGCAGATACTGATTGACGGGTTTCACGCGGATACTCTCATAAATACGGGAATAGCGGGCGCACTTGATCCCGACATAAATATCGGGGATGTGGTTATTTCCACGGATCTGGTGGAGCATGACATGGATTGCACCATATTCGGCGATCCCGTGGGACAGATCCCGAGGATGGACACGTTTTCGTTCGCCGCGGATCCCCGGCTGGTAAAACAGGCGGCGGAGGCGAACGAACGCGTAAATCCGGACATTCGCACCTTCACCGGCCGTATAGCAAGCGGCGATCAATTCATCTCATCATCGGAGAAAAAGAAATGGCTGGTATCCGTGTACGGCGCGAAATGCGCTGAGATGGAGGGCGCCGCCGTCGCGCATACCGCTTACCTAAACCGCGTGCCCTGTGTGGTGATAAGGGCGATTTCGGATAAAGCGGATGATGACGCTACCTGCGATTATCCCGCGTTTGAGAAGAAGGCCATAGATCATTCGGTAAAGCTTACGCGGGAACTCATAAAAATGTTGAAATGATTTTGGAGTTCATTCCCGGGCAATTTTGTATACTTTGACGAAGAAATTTTTCGATTTTCGAGCCTCGTTTCCTTGTATAAATCGCGAATATTTGGTAAAATTGCAAATAAATTGGATTGTGCCTTAAAATCCGCGTTTCCCCGCAGCTTAGGGTGGCTCGTCCATGCTTTCCCGCGAACGCTCATGCGACAAAGCGTGACGGAGACGGCGTGTGGGGAGGATTTCAGCCCGCATAAGCTTTCGAACGGTTGCGCGGGGATTTACATACGCACGCGGAAGAAATACGAAGTGAGGCGCGGGGTAAGACAGTCGTCGGGTTGCAGAATTTACGGGAAAGGAAGGTTGCGAAAATGCTTTCAAATCAGATTTTAAAGAAACTTATCGCCGACATTCGCAGGATAGTCGGTGTGGACTGCTCCGTCTGGAGTAAGGACGGGCTGTGTATCGTTTCCACCTGCGAGGTGACGGAGTCCATCGGCAAATACGTCGACAAATTCCGCGGCTCCGGACTTTCGGAGAAGATCGGGAAGAGACACGACGCGTTTTGGATTCACGATGAGGACGAGCTCATGTACATTCTCGTGTTCCACGAGGGCGTTGAGGACGCGAAGGTCATCGGCGGTCTTTGCGTGAGCGAGTTCGAGCACATGATACAGGCCTACAAGGTACACAGCGACAAGAACCAATTTTATCAAAACCTTCTCCTTGACAATCTCCTTCTTGTCGACATCTTCAATCAGGCCCGAAAGATGAGTATCGACATCGATGTCAGGCGGGCCGTGTTCGTTATCGAGCCGGGAAATGAGTCCGACAATCTGGCGTTGGAGACGCTTAAAGGTCTGTACGCGACGGGGTCGCACGATTACGTCACATCCGTGGATGAAAATCACATCGTCTATATCATGTGTCTGGATAACGCCGATGAGTATCCGAAGCTTCAGGAGACGGCGCTTACCATAGTCGATATGTTAAATACCGAGGCGATGGTGGACGTGCGCGTGGGTTACGGAACCATAGTCGACAATATCAGGTATGTGTCAAAATCTTACAAAGAGGCCATGACGGCGCTGGATGTCGGTCGGATATTCTACGGAACCGGAAGGGTATTCGCCTACAATGAGCTCGGCATCGGGCGTCTCATTCATCAGCTGCCGGTAACGCTCTGCGAGATGTTCCTAAAGGAGGTATTTACGCCGAAGGCCAGAGCGCAGCTGGATAAAGAGACCATTAACACAGTCCTCACCTTCTTTGACAATGACATGAATGTCTCCGAGACCGCGAGAAAACTTTACATACATCGAAATACGCTGGTTTACAGGCTGGACAAGGTGGAGAGGATCACGGGTCTTGATGTGAAACGCTTTGATGACGCGCTGCTCTTTAAGATCGCGATGATGGTGGAGCAGCACCTTAAGGCCGTGAGCGAGAGGTAAAATCTTTCACTGTATATTATTTTTGCGATTTTAAGTTATCGGATAGTTTCGCGCTCGGGGCGCATTACGGGATCGGAATTTATCAGTTTGGCCGCCGGATGAAGAACGGCGGCCTTTTTGAATGTGAAATACGCGGCGTATTTTAGGGTTCGTTTTCAAATATCAACGGCATATTTTCAGGATCATTTTTAAATATCAACGGCATAGTTTCAGGATCGTTTTCAAATATCAACGGTGTATTTTAA
>CAYLRF010000052.1:4428-7544 GCA_964385995.1 uncultured Faecalimonas sp. | reverse complement strand
CGCATAACGTGTCCGGGGACATGGAGCATTTGCAAATCAAATTCGATAAGCTCACTTCGCACGACATTACCTACGTGGGCATTATCCAGACGGCGAGAGCGTCGGGACTGGAAAAATTTCCCGTGCCTTACGTACTCACGAATTGCCATAACAGCCTGTGCGCCGTGGGAGGCACGATAAACGAGGATGATCATATGTTCGGCCTTTCATGCGCGAAGAGATACGGCGGCGTATATGTCCCCCCTCATCAGGCCGTCATTCACCAATACGCGCGGGAAATGCTCGCGGGCGGCGGGCTTATGATACTCGGTTCGGACAGTCATACCCGCTACGGCGCGCTCGGAACCATGGCCATAGGCGAGGGCGGGCCGGAACTTGTAAAACAGCTCTTGGGAAAAACCTATGACATCAGGAGCCCAAAGGTCGTCGCCGTCTATCTGGACGGTGAGCCCGGGATAGGAGTCGGGCCGCAGGACGTGGCGCTTTCAATCATAAAAGCCACGTTTTCCTCCGGATACGTGAACAATAAGATCATGGAGTTTGTCGGCCCCGGCGTCTCAAAGCTCAGCGCGGATTTTAGGATAGGCATTGATGTAATGACGACGGAGACCACCTGCCTATCATCCGTCTGGCAGACCGACGAAGTGATAAAAGAATATTATGACATTCACGGCAGAGTCGGCGATTACCGCGAGCTTAAGCCCGGAAGCGTGGCGTATTATGACGGGGCCGTTTATGTTAATTTGAGCGAAGTAAAGCCCATGATAGCCATGCCTTTCCATCCGAGCAACGCCTATACCATAGATGAGGTCAACGCGAATCCTTACGACATCCTGCGCGACGTGGAGGAAAAGGCGAAGGTAAGTCTGGGGGAAAACACCGAATTTACGCTCACGGACAAAGCGCGGGACGGAAGACTTTTCGTGGAGCAGGGCGTTATAGCGGGCTGCGCGGGAGGAGGTTTTGAGAATATATGCGCCGCCGCCGGGATACTGAAGGGTAAAAATATCGGATCCGGCGAGTTTACGCTGAGCGTCTATCCCGCGAGTATGCCCATATACATGGAACTTGTGAAAAACGGAGCCGCCGCCTCGCTCATGGAGTCGGGCGCGGTGTTAAAGACGGCGTTTTGCGGACCTTGCTTCGGAGCGGGCGATACACCGGCCAACGGCTCGCTTTCAATCAGACATTCGACCAGAAATTTTCCGAACCGCGAGGGTTCAAAGCCGCAGAACGGTCAGATAGCGTCGGTGGCGCTGATGGACGCGCGTTCGATAGCCGCGACCGCCGCGAATGGGGGATATCTCACATCAGCCGCCGAGATGGCGGATATTGAGTATCATACGCCGAAGTATCATTTCGACGGCGCCATTTACGCGAACCGCGTTTTCGACAGCAAGGGCGTCGCGGACGAATCGGCAAAGCTAAGGTTCGGCCCGAATATCAAGGACTGGCCCGCGATGCCGCCGCTTCCCGCGCATCTTATCTTAAAGGTGGTTTCCGAGATCCACGATCCCGTCACGACCACGGACGAGCTTATTCCATCGGGGGAGACGTCGTCGTATCGGTCAAATCCGCAGCGCCTTTCCCGGTTTGCCCTTTCGAGGAAGGATCCCGCTTACGTGGAGCGCGCGCTTGAAGTGCAAAAAGCCGAGAAAGCCATCGAGGAGGGAAGGTCTCCCATAGAGGCGCTGCCGGAGCTTGCCGCCGTGACGGAGAAGATAAAGGAGTACATGAGGGACGGGGATTGCAACTTCGGTGTCGGAAGCACGATATTCGCCGTGAAACCGGGCGACGGCTCCGCGAGAGAGCAGGCGGCCAGCTGCCAGAAGGTACTCGGAGGCTGGGCGAACATAGCGAACGAATACGCCACGAAGCGCTACCGTTCAAATCTCATAAACTGGGGTATGCTGCCGTTTATCACGGATGAGGATCACGAACATTTAAGCTTTAAGCTGGGCGATTATATATTTATCCCCGACGTGAGAAAAGCCGTCATCGAAAAGAGGGACGTGATACAGGCCTTCGCGGTGTCGGAAAACGGCATTTCACCGATGAAGCTGCGTCTGGGCGAACTGACAGACGGCGAACGCGAGATACTCATCAAAGGATGTCTGATAAATTACTATAAACAGTCGGGAAAATGAGCCTGAGCGGCAAAAGGCAAAAGTGTTACCGTGATGTTACATAATTTTGACAGGCAAACTTCCATGTGCTAGAATGATTTGGCCTGAAGGACGAATTTCGTAAGGGAAACTGTCCGAATCCGCGAGTGAGGTTTTTCTCCGGGATAAGACCGGGAGAGAAGACATATGGATAAGAACACATATCTCGAAACAATCGAAAAAATGAAGAAATACCTTAGCCGTAAGTCTTATCATAAGGCCGGGGAGCTTGCCGATAGGATCGATTGGCGCAAGGTAAAGGATACCTCCGCGCTTTGCGCCGCCAGCGAAGTCTACGAAGGCTGCGGCGATTATGAAAAGAGCAGGGACATTCTCTTTCAGGCGTATGACCGTGCGCCGAAGAACCGGAAGATAATGTACAGGCTTTGCGTATTGGCCGTCAGGCTGGGCGACGTCAAGGAGGCGACGGACTGCTATGACGAGTTTTTAAGCATAGCTCCGGGAGATCCCGACGGATATGAGCTGCACTACGAGATATTAAAGCTGCAGAAAGCGCCGATTGACGAGCGGATCGCGGCGCTTGAGAAGATAAAGCAGACAGATTACAGCGAGAAATGGGGCTACGAGCTCGCGACGCTCTATGATGAGGCGGGACGGACGTCGGATTGCGTGGATGAATGTGATGATCTGTCGCTTTGGTTCGGCGACGGGGAATATGTCCGCAAAGCCTTGGAACTGAAGATGAAGTATAAGCCGCTCACCCCGGAGCAGAAAGAGACGTACAGCCACTCTTCCATCAAAGTCGCCGTGGATGAGTCCGCTTCGGACGACACATTTGCCGTGGACGAATCCGACGCAGATGGCACATCGGACGCGGTTTACGGGACAGAAAACGGAAAATCTTACGGAAAACGAAGAGCCGCCGATTCGCGCGAATCAAACGCGGGCAAACATATGGCGACCGTAAGTCCGAGAGCGAAAGCATACGCG
>CAYLRF010000052.1:0-4328 GCA_964385995.1 uncultured Faecalimonas sp. | reverse complement strand
CATTCACAGGGACCTCTTCGAGCGACATAGCCGCGGAAGACGTCACCGACACGGACGGCCCGTCAGCAAGCGGCGATAATATCGACACGGGTGACACATCCGGAAGCGGCGGTGACACTGCTGCAGACGGCGCATTCACAGGGACCTCTTCGAGCGACATAGCCGCGGGAGACGTCACCGACACGGACGGTCCGTCAACAAGCGGCGATAATACCGACACGGGCGCTAAATCCGCAAGCGGAGGTGATAATGCCGCGGACAGCACATCCGCAAGCACTTCCTCGAGCGAAACAATCGCGGAATACTCCGCCGGCCCGGATGACACGGCAGTAAGCACGGATAATACTGCCGCAGGCGACACATCCGCAAGCGGCGATACCGGGGAGATTCTCTCGGATGATATCAGGCAGCTCATGGAGGATTTGGAGTCTGAGTCTGCTGATATCGAATCGAAGAAATTGAGAAAAGAGGCGCTTGTCGAGGGATTAACTGCCGATATTTCCGTATTGTCGGAAGAAAAGTCGCCGCTAAAGCCGCGCAACGGTTTTGCAAGAGACGGTTATGAGGACCAGGCCGGCGATCTCGCGGGTGGGCGTACTCCGGACGGTATGTCGGGTAAATACGAAACCGCGGGCGTCGATTTGACAAGCGGCGGTTACGGTACGGAAGACGCCCGCAAACGGCACGCGCAAGGAGCGACGCCGCGCGGAGAGGGTGTCGCGCCCGGTACCGAATCGGGCGGGGAACGGGAGCAGATACGACTCGGAGATACAAATTCCATGGCGGCGGTGGCCAAGGCATTAAGAGAAGGCGCCTCTGACATGCCCGAAGAGGAGGAACGGTACGAGAAGATGGATAAAAGTCCTTATGACACCGGCTTTATCGTGAAGGGACGCTATGAACTGGAAGCGCAAAGCGAGATAGGTACCAGGGCGGGCCTTACGGAGGAAGAGAAGAAACTGTTTTCTTACTTTGTGCCGGTTAAAGGCATGAGTGAGCAGCTCGTCGAAGTGCTTGACAGTGATAAGAAATGCACCTCGCGTTACGGTACGTCACGGGTCGGCAATATCGTCATTATCGGACGCAAGGGCTGCGGTAAGACCGTGCTGGCCGTGGATGTCGTGAAGGCTGTCCAGAAAAACAGGAAACGCAAACCCGGTAAAGTCGGGATAGTGACGGCGGAGGCATTTAACAAAAAAGACGTCGCCGGTATCATGAGGAAATTAAACGGCGGAGCCATAATCATCGAGAAGGCCTCAAAACTCAGCGGCCGGACAGTAGAGGTGCTAAGCGGCATCATGGAAGGTCAGACGGGAGAGCTGCTGGTGATACTTGAGGACGAGCGAAGGCCCATGGAAAGGCTCATGCAGGCATTTCCGCAATTCGCGAAAAAATTCACATCGCGGCTCGAGATACCCGTGTTTACCAGTGACGAGCTGGTGACGTTTGCTCAGATTTACGCGAAAGAAAACGGTTATAAACTCGATGAAATGGCTATTCTCGCGCTTTACAGCAAGATCGATACCATGCAGAGAGAAGAGCGCATAGTCACTGTGTCCGACATTAAGGAAATAATGGACGACGCCATTGACAGAGCCGAGCGCCCGAGCCTTAACAAAATGGTCGGAAAAGTATTCGGCAAAGGCAAGGACGATTCGAACAGGGTATTGCTTCGCGAGAGTGATTTTAAATAGACGGGTGAAGGGTTCCCTAAAAGCCGGGTAAAGACTTTGACCTGCTTACCGGCGGATGGGGTCTGATAAAGGCGCATGAGATTAAGACATATACCGGGAGCCGAGGAAGCGATTTACGATTGCCCCGCTGTCATACGTAACGAGCCGCCCCTTCGCGGGCGCTGGAATGAGATATTTCAAAATAACTTCCCTTTGTATGCCGAAATAGGCATGGGCAAGGGGAGTTTTCTTTTCGGGAGCGCGGCGCGAAACCCGGGGATAAATTTCATCGGTCTTGAAAGAAGCGCGAGCGCACTGGTACGCGCCGCCGCGAGGTACGATTCTTCCGAATTCGGACGCCCCGAAAATCTGCGAATTCTTTGCGCGGATGCCCGTGAGATGGAGGAAATCTTCGCGCCGGGAGAATTGTCAAAGATATATTTAAATTTCCCGGATCCGTGGCCGAAGGCGAGACACGCGGACAGGCGTCTCACGTCGGCCGGATTTTTAGAGCGCTACGAGCGGGTTTTAAAGAGCGAAGGTACGCTGGAGTTTAAGACCGATAACCGCGCGTTCTTTGATTTTTCGCTCGCGCAGTTTAAAAAGCGAGGCTGGGAAATCATCGGGCGCGATTACGATTTGTACGGCGCGGGAGTGTCAAGCACTGATTTTGCTCCTTCGGGCGTCCATAATGAAACAGCCGGAGTCTTGGCCGCGGGGAATGCTATGCGGGGGTCTGAGGAAGATATCCCGGACGCGCCGGAGTGTGCCCTGATGACCGAGTACGAGCGAAAATTCGTAAAGGCCGGGATCCCGATATGCAAACTCATCGCGCGGCCGATTGTGTTACAATGCCGTGCGGTTTTCGTGCGCGGCATATCAGGCATTTTTCACACGTGACTTACAAGAGGTAGGCAACATGGTTTTTTCATCGGGTGTATTTTTGTTCGCGTTTTTACCGGCGCTGCTGATTTTGTATTTTCTGCCGCTTCCCTTCGCGAAGACGGGGAAATGGCGCAATATCATCCTTCTGCTGTTCAGTCTGGGATTTTACTGGTACGGCGAGCCGAAGTTCTTTTGGCTTATGCTTCTTTCCATCGCGGTAAACTGGGCCTTCGGGATACTCATAGACAAACACCGAGCTCACACGAAACTGTGGGTGACTCTGAGCGTGGTCTATGACGTCGGGCTGCTGTTCGTCTTCAAATATCTGAATTTTTTCACGGAAAATCTGTCGAAGATATTCGGCAAGGATAACTGGGTCACGCATATCGCCCTTCCTATCGGTATCTCGTTTTTCATGTTTCAGATGATGTCGTACATATTCGATGTGGCCATGGGCAAGGCGCAGTGTCAGAGAAATATCTTAAATCTCGCGCTGTATATAACCATGTTTCCGCAGCTTATCGCGGGGCCCATCGTCCGCTATGAAACGGTGGCGGGTGAGATAGAAAGCCGAAAGGAGAATTGGAACGATTTTTCCGACGGCATGTGCCGATTTGTGTGGGGACTGGCGAAAAAGGTGATTCTGGCGAATAACCTCGGCTTGCTGGCGGATCTTGTCTTTGACAGCGACTACGCGGATCTTTCGTCGCCGGTCGCGTGGATCGGCGCGATAGCGTATACGCTTCAGATTCTCTTTGATTTTTCGGGATACTCCGATATGGCGATCGGACTGGGAAGGATGTTCGGATTTCATTTTCTGGAGAATTTCAACTATCCGTATCTTGCCGGCTCCGTGAGCGAGTTCTGGCGCAGGTGGCATATCTCCATGGGGACATGGTTCAGGGATTACGTGTATTTTCCGCTCGGAGGCAGCAGGACGGACAGCAGACTTAAAGTCTTTCGCAACCTGATGATCGTGTGGCTTCTGACCGGTATCTGGCACGGCGCGAACTGGACTTTTGTGCTATGGGGGGGGGCCTATGGGATCCTTATTGCGCTTGAGAAATTCACGGGATTTACGAAGAAACTCGGAGGCTTCTCTCACGTCTACACCATGCTTTGCGTAGTTACGGGCTGGGTACTGTTTCGTTCCGACAGCGTAGCGAAAGCGGGCATGTTCCTGAAAGCGATGTTCGGATTCGGCGCTCACGGTCATCTTGCCGGCGCCGCGAATCTCCTTTTGCATTACGGCGGCATATTCATCATCTTAGGTCTCATATGCTGTTTCCCCGTCAAAAACCTCATAAAGAAATGTGTGAAATCAAAGCCGCTGTACGAGGCGGGATATGTAATCAGTCTGCTGGCGGTATTCGCGATTTCCATGCTCTATGTCGTGAAGGGCGGATATAACCCCTTTATATATTTTAATTTTTGAAAAATCTCGTAGGAAATGTTCGCGAGAAGTCGGTTAAGTTACACCTTTTTACTTTGTGATGGGTGTTTTTTTAGACGCGGGAAATGTTCGCAAAGGCGGTTAAGATCGGCTGACATGTGACTCGTGAAGCGGGGGAGCCGGAAGTTAATAGAAGAGAGGTAAATATGCGAGGGAAGAAGATAACGACGGTATGCGTCATGGTTTTTCTGGCGGCGACATTTCTGGCGTTTCCGTTTGTTTGGGCACGTGAGGAACAAAAAGCGAAAGAAAACGAGATGTACGGGGACAGCGTCGACATAGATTGGCAGGAACTCTATCCTCCGTATGACGAAGCG
>CAYLRF010000051.1:0-10208 GCA_964385995.1 uncultured Faecalimonas sp. | reverse complement strand
TCGAACCGGGGATGAGGTTTTCCGCGGCGCAAACGACACACGAACGAACCGGGGATGAGGTTTTCCCGACGGTACACTTACGGGGTGAGTGTTTAAGAATCTCCGGCGGATGATGGATACTTTAGGGAACGGAGAAGGCGGGATTTGAACCCGCGCACCGTTATTCGCGACCTACTCCCTTTCCAGGGGAGCCCCTTCAGCCTCTTGGGTACTTCTCCTAAAAGCGCGGCTGTAAGATGAAATTGTGAAATCGCCGCGCGAACGCAGAGGGTGGGATTCGAACCCACGCGCCCTTTCGGACAAACGGTTTTCAAGACCGCCTCGTTATGACCGCTTCGATACCTCTGCTTTCCTTTAAAACCGCGCTATTTGTCATTGATTTCCTTTATGATTTCAGGCGCGATCTTGAAGTTGCGATCTATGTCCATAAGTCCGTTGATTTCCTGCTGCACGTCCGTGACCTGAGTGTAGGCGTAACCGCACACTCCCGGAAGCTCCTTGATGGCGTCCACGAGGCCCGCGAAGCGCTTTATAAAGTCTTCCTCGGTATTTTCCTTTTTACCGTATCCCCAGCCGGAGTCATCGTTATTAAAGGCGATCCCGCCGTACTCACTGATGATGACAGGCTGACCCTCGTATTCGTAGTCGCCCGCGAGCGCCGCAAATCCGTGACTCATGAAACGCTCGTTATTTGCCAGTTTTTCCTCGAGATCGGCGTATTTTTCCAGAAGGACCTCGCCTGTCGGCGCGTAATCGTGAAGCGTGATGATGTCCGATACCGTGTGCTGCCATCCGTCGTTTACAAGGACCGGGCGGTAAGGATCGTAAGCTTTTGTCAGATAATAGATTCCCTCGGTGTAAAGCTGCTGCTTAATATCCGTCGCGATTTCCTCGATGCCCCACGACTCGTTCATGGCTGTCCAGGTGATGACACAGGGGTGATTGTATTCCTGCCTTACGATATCCATCCACTCTTTTGAAAATTCATCGGCGGCCCTGTCATTGAAACCGTAAAACGCGGGAGTCTCGGCCCAGACCAAAAGTCCCTTTACGTCCGCCCAATACAGGAAACGCTCGTCTTCAACTTTCTGATGTTTCCTCACGCCGTTGTAGCCAAGCTGCTGTATCTTCTCGATATCCTCGATGAGGGCGTCCTCGCTCGGAGGGGTGAGATGACTGTCCTTCCAGTATCCCTGATCCAGCAGAAGCTTCTGATACAGAGGCCTTCCGTTTAAAAGTATTTTTCTGTCTTCTATGGAAATCTCGCGCATCGCCGCGTAGGAGCCGACCTTATCGGTCACTTTTCCGTCGCATATCAGCCGAAATTCCAGATCGTAGAGATTCGGCTTCGCGGGCGTCCATGTGACGGAGGTTGCCCTTGGAAATTTCTGATTGCATAAATGCATGGGAAGCGTCATCACAATGTGGTTATCGGGCACCTCGCAGGTTACGCGGCTGACGAGCTCTCCCTCAAACGTAACCACGGCTTCCGCCACAAGTTTTCCGGCGGCGCACTTAGGCGCGTTTACATCCATCTCGACCTCGAGGATGGCTTCATCAAGGTGCGGAGTCATCTTCACGGCGCTTATGCTCGCCTTCGGCACATATTCGCTCCAGACGGTCTTCCAGATGCCGGTGGTCTGCACGTACCAGCAGGCGAAATTCTGTTTAACCCAGCGCTGCTTTCCGCGCGGAATATGCTGATCGAGAGGATCCTCGACTTTGATTACGAGATCGTTTTCCCCGTCCTTAAGAAGATTTGAGAGATCGAACGAGAAGCGGGTGTATCCGCCTTTGTGGGAGCCGGCGTATTTTCCGTTGACCCAGACCTTCGTGATGAAGTCCGAACCCTCGAAATTCAGTATGTAATTATTATCTTTTAGCTTTGACGCGTCCGCGGCGAGAGTCCTGTGATACCAAATATTTTCATGGACGGTCTCATCCGCGATTCCGCTTAAGGCGGTCTCATAGGTAAAAGGCACATTTATGGTTCTCTCGGCCTTAAAATCTTCGTACCACTTCTCGGACTCGCCGACATCGCCGTCATCGAAAGCGAAATCCCAGACTCCGTTCAGATTTTCCCAGTCGGAACGCACAAACTGCGGTCTGGGGTAATCCTTCACATAACACTTCATAATGCCGTACCTTCCTTCTCATAAAAAATTTATCGACACCTTCCAAATATTGTCGACACCTTACAAATCACCGATACATTACAATATTACCGACACCTTCCAAATTATCGACGCCATCCGTTGCCGCAAGACGCTTTTAAATGCCCTGATTTAACGAAACACACCCGCTAATTCCGGGCAACCCGGACTTTTATCGGGCCGGCGGTTTCACGGAAAATAAATGCGCCGTCAGCCCCATCATTATAAACGGGAGGTACTAAAAGTCAAGGAAAATTGAGTTACGTCCGCGAAAGTGGTATAATCCCCATATGGATACGCAAATCTTACGAATCGACAAAGAAAATATCGATCAGCGGAACATCCTGAAAGGGGGAGAAGTGATACGCTACGGCGGTCTTGTCGCCTTCCCCACAGAGACTGTTTACGGACTCGGAGCGAACGCGCTTTCGGCCGACGCCGCGGGTAAGATTTACGCGGCCAAAGGCAGACCTTCCGACAATCCCCTTATAGTTCATATCGCGGATATTTCGGCGCTTCATGTGATCGCGCGGGATGTTTCCGACAGGGCAATGCGCCTTGCGAAGCGTTTCTGGCCGGGGCCTCTGACGCTTATCTTTAAGAAGACCGACGCGGTGCCGCTTGCGACTACCGGGGGGCTTCTTACCGTAGCCGTAAGGATGCCTAAAAATGACATCGCGCTCGCTCTTATTCGCGCCTCGGGCGGGTATATCGCGGCTCCCAGCGCCAATATCTCGGGAAGACCGAGCCCCACAAGCGCGGCGCATGTGGCAGGGGATCTGGGCGGGAAGATAGACATGATTCTGGACGGCGGCGATACGGATATCGGCGTGGAGTCGACCATCGTGGATATGACGGTTGATCCGCCCGCCATTTTAAGACCGGGCGCGATCACGCGAAAGATGATGGAAGCGGTAATCGGCGCGGTGCGGGGCGGTCAGGAAGAACTCGCGGGCGATACGGACATTGCCGTGAATATCGCCGCCGATCTCGTCTCGGCTGATAATTTGCCGGGCGCGGGAGATGACATAGGCCGCGAATCTCAGACTCGCCACAAATCCGAGGCGGATGGCGCGGTTAGAACGCGAGATGAAAGACGTGACGGACTTTCGACTTTCCCTCAACCCGGGGCTAATGATCCTACCGCCACGGGAAATGAAAATGCGGGTGGCGGCGAGGCGGAGGATGACTTATCACGGATCGTCGGGCTTAGCGCCAAAGAGGAGAGTGACGTCGCGGGGACCGCGGCCGGAGAATTTCCGGGTGACGGCGATCATCCCAAAGCTCCGGGCATGAAGTACAGGCATTACGCTCCCAAAGCCGAGATGATGCTCGTGGACGGACAGGTCTCCGACATGGTGCGGGCGATAAGGCAGCTTGCCTATGAGAAGACGCGGCAGGGACATAAAGTCGGTATCATCGCGTCCTTTGAAACCGCCGGGTCTTACACGAAGGGTACGGTAAAGCCCGCGGGTTCAAGGAGTGAGACTGACACCGTCGCGAAAAACCTTTACCGGATTTTGCGCGAGTTTGACGATGAGGGCGTCTCATATATTTACAGCGAGACATTTCCCGATTCCGATATGGGAGAGGCTGTTATGAACCGGCTCATAAAGGCCGCGGGACACAGGATCGAGCGGGCTGCGGATATCATAAAGCCGCGAAAATATCTGCGTGTTCTTTTCATAAGCAAATACGATACCTGCCGGGGGCCGATGGCCGCCACGCTGCTCGCGAAAGAAGACCTTCTCAGGGAGTATGAGATCGGCTCCCGCGGCGTGGCCGTGCTTTTTCCGGAACCGGTGAATCAGAAGGCGGAGGCCATCGTGAGAAGTCACCGCCTGACGATGCTTCCGCACGAGGCAAAGGCTTTTACGGAGGATGATCTTGATGATACCACACTCGTACTTACCCTGGATGAGCCGCTCAAATGGAAGATCATCTCCGATTACGAAAATGTCCGCAATGTTTACACACTGAGCGAATTTATAGACGATGACAGGCAGCTCGGCCCTCTTCACGGCGAGCCGCTTTCCGTTTATGAGAAAAATTACGAACTTCTCGCCGAGTTTACGGCCGAACTCGCACAGAAGCTGAATTCGTCGGATGAGGCGTGATACCGGTTTTCGCCGTCATTTTAGAAATGACGACTGCGGCAGTGAAACCTAAAGCGAAGGAGAAAGCGCATGATAGCGATTGGCTGTGACCACGGAGGATATGAGCTGAAACTTAAGATAACGGAACATCTGATGCGCCGCGGCATCGCATATCATGATTTCGGCTGTGACGGGGAGATATGCGATTATCCCGTTTACGCGAGGGCGGTCGGCGAGGCCGTGGCCTCCGGAAAGTACGGGAAAGGGATTCTTATCTGCGGGACGGGCATAGGCATATCCATAGCCGCGAATAAGATAAAGGGAATTCGCTGCGCGCTTTGTTCCGACTGTTTCTCGGCGGAGGCGGCGCGATTGCATAACGACGCGAACATACTGGCTCTTGGCGGGAGAGTATTGGGGCCGGGTCTTGCGATAAAGATCGCGGATACGTTTTTAAATACGGATTTTTCGGGCGAAGAGCGTCATACGCGCCGCGTGGGACTTATAAGTGAGATGGAAGACAAAGTTTGAAAGTAAACTTCCAAGGCTACTTTGATGACGCGCAGGGCGCGCGTCGGGAAAGAGGAAAAGCTGACGTTTTAAAGAAGGTCTGACGCGGCAGGTAAAAATGAGGTGACTATGAGCGGGAAAAGGAAAGATTACATATCATGGGACGAATACTTCATGGGCATAGCCAAGCTTTCGGGTATGCGTTCCAAAGATCCGAATACGCAGGTCGGCTGCTGCATAGTAAGCGGCGACAACAAGATACTGTCCATGGGTTATAACGGTTTTCCGAAAGGTTGCTCTGACGATGAGTTCCCGTGGGAGAGAACCGGCGATCCGTTAGATACCAAATATCTTTACGTGGCTCACGGCGAATTGAACGCGATATTAAATTACGGATCGGGAAGTCTCTACGGGACGAAGCTTTACGTCTGTCTTTTTCCGTGCAATGAGTGCGCCAAGGCCATCATTCAGGCCGGCATAAAAGAGGTCATATACGACAGTGACAAATACGCGGATTCCCCGTCGACCGTCGCCTCAAAGAGGATGATGGACGCCGCGGGTGTGACATACCGGCGGTATGTGCGCACGGGGAGGCAGATAACGCTGACACTGTGACGGGTTCTCCGATTCGCGCGTTCTCGCCTGTTTATATGAACTTATCCGCGCTGCTTCACCTGACACATTCGTATTTGTAACGGATACCGCGCACGCAAAATACGTGTGATATCCGCCGGGGAGGGGTGACATCGCCGCGGGGCATTTGTAACGGATACCGCGCATGCAAAATACGTGACCCGCCGCGCATGAAGAAGGGAAAATTTAGGTGACGTGTGGCACACGTCGGGAAAGAGGAAGAAATGGAGCGAAAAGAACGGGAAAAATATTACATCACGACGGCCATCGCCTATACATCGGGTAAGCCGCACATAGGGAATACTTATGAGTTCGTGCTCGCCGACGCCATAGCCAGATACAAGAGGATGAAGGGCTTTGACGTATACTTTCAGACCGGGACTGACGAGCACGGGCAGAAGATAGAGCAGAAGGCGAGGGAAGCCGGTATTTCGCCCAAGGAGTACGTGGACATCGTATCCGCTCAGGTAAAAGAGACGGCCGACCTGATGAATACATCCTACGATCATTTCATCCGCACAACCGACGATTATCATGAGAAGCAGGTGCAAAAGATCTTTAAAAAACTCTATGAGCAGGGGGATATTTACAAGGGATATTACGAGGGAATGTACTGCACGCCGTGCGAGTCTTTTTTCACCGAGTCGCAGCTTGTGGACGGCAGGTGCCCCGACTGCGGGGGAGAGGTGCAGCCCGCGAGGGAAGAGGCGTATTTTTTCAGGATGAGTAAATACGCCGACAGACTGATCGAATATATCAATTCACATCCAGATTTCATACAACCGGAGTCTCGCAGAAACGAGATGATGAATAATTTCCTTCTGCCCGGTCTTACCGACCTGTGCGTCTCAAGGACGTCTTTTAAGTGGGGCATACCCGTGGATTTTGACCCGGGACACGTGGTTTACGTATGGCTGGACGCGCTGACCAATTACATCACCGGCATAGGTTACGACTGCGACGGGGAAAGTTCCGGGATGTTCGCGAAATATTGGCCGGCGGATCTTCATCTTATCGGCAAGGACATCATCCGCTTTCATACGATATACTGGCCCATTTTCCTCATGGCGCTTGATCTGCCGATACCGAAACAGGTCTTCGGGCACCCATGGCTGCTGCAGGGAGAAGGTAAGATGAGTAAGTCCAAGGGCAATGTCATTTACGCCGATGAGACGGTAAAGATATTCGGGGTAGACGCGGTCAGGTATTTCCTGCTTCATGAGATGCCCTTTGACAATGACGGAGTGATCACGTGGGAGCTTATGACGGAGCGCGTAAATTCCGATCTCGCGAACACGCTCGGCAATCTCGTAAACCGCACCGTATCCATGACGAATAAGTATTTCGGCGGTACGGTAAGCGGAAGGAAAGACGGCGAACCCATAGACGAAGATCTGCGGACCGCGGCCAGGGAAACCGCCGCGGCGGTGGACGCGTGCATGGACGATCTTCGCGTGGCGGACGCGCTCACGGAAATCTTCGCTCTCTTTAAGCGCTGCAACAAATATATCGACGAGACGACGCCGTGGCTGCTCGCGAAGGATGAGTCGAAAAAGGACAGGCTTGAGACGGTGCTTTATGAGCTGATAGAAGCGATAGAGGCGGGGGCACGGCTTTTGGCGCCGTATTTACCCGAGACGTCCGAGAAGATATTAAGGCAGACGGGCGGCGGCCATGTGACTGAAAATCCCGAGATACTCTTCGCGAGGCAGGACGTGAATGACGTGCTTAAGAAAGCGGGGCAGGAATTTTAAACCCCGTGAATTTAAGTTTTCAAAAAGTACCGCGGGCCATAAGGGGATTTAAGGGGAAATTTGCATGACGGATTTGATATTTGACACACACGCGCATTACGATTCGGAGCGTTTCGACGCAGATCGCGATGAGATCCTCGGCTCATTAAAAGAAAACGGCGTCGGCTACGTCATAGACTGCTCGGCCGATTGGAAGTCAGTTACCGAGGCGCAAAAGTTAGCCGAGCGTTACCCTTTTATGTACGCTTCTGTCGGAATTCATCCTTATGAGGTGGGATGTCTTGACGATGAGAAGCTTGACATCATGAGACAGCGCTGCCTTGCGGATAAGGTCGTGGCGGTCGGTGAAATAGGGCTTGATTATCATATTGAGAATGTGCCCCGCGACGCGCAGCAAAAGTGGTTTATAAGACAGTTAAAGCTCGCTAAGGAGGCGGATCTTCCTGTCATTATCCACAGCAGGGACGCCGCCGAAGACACACTTTGTATCATGAAAAAGTACGCGGGAAATTTAAGAGGCGTCATCCACTGCTTCTCCTATTCGGCGCAGATGGCAGAGGAATATTTGAAAATGGGTTATTATATCGGTATCGGCGGGGTGCTGACCTTTAAAAACGCGAAAAAGACAAAAGAGACGGCAGCTGTCGTGCCGCCGGAGAGGATACTTCTCGAGACCGACTGTCCGTATCTCGCCCCGGAGCCGCACAGAGGCGAGAGAAATAAGTCACCTTATCTGTCGTATGTGGCAAGGGCCCTGGCGGACATAAAGGGCGCGGATTATGACGAAATCGTACGGGTGACCGCCCGAAACGCCATGAGGCTTTTTAATATTCCCAAGACCCGCGACACGGATCATCCGAAGATTTCCACCATGCCGATAAAGGTTCGCGTCTTAGGCGACGGAGCTTCCGATACATGACAGGCGGCGGGGAAGAGCGGGATCGCCCGTTAAATGACGGCAGGCAGCTGATAGTTTATCCTAAAAACACGATTCGTATCCTTAAAGAGCATAATTTAACATTTCACAAAAGTCTCGGTCAGAATTTCCTTATTGACTCACATGTGCTTGATAAGATTATGACGGCGGCGGATATCACCGGGGATGATACCGTACTGGAGATAGGTCCGGGGATAGGCGCTATGACGCAGCTTCTGGCAAAAAGGGCCGGACGCGTGGTGGCCGTGGAGATCGACGGGGCGCTTATCGCTGTGCTTCGGGAAACTCTTTCTCCTTATGAAAATGTGAGCCTTATCCACGATGACATCTTAAAGGTCGATGTGAAAAAACTCGCGGATGAGTATAACGGCGGAAGACCCTTAAAAGTGGTGGCAAATCTCCCTTACTATATCACGACGCCCATTGTCATGGGGCTGTATGAGAATCACGCGCCGGTTTTAAGCGTCACGGTCATGGTGCAGCGGGAAGTGGCAAGACGCATGTCGGCAAAGCCCGGCGGGAAAGATTACGGCGCGCTTTCACTCGCCGTCTCGTATTACGCGGTGCCGTATTTGGTCGCCAACGTGCCGCGAAACTGTTTTATACCGAGGCCGAGTGTGGATTCGGCGGTAATACGTCTTACGGGAAGGCCCACTCCTCCCGTAAGCGTAAAAGACGAGAGATTCTTCTTTGACGTCATCAGGGCCGCGTTCGGACAGAGAAGAAAGACGCTCGCGAACAGCCTCGCGAACGCGAAAAATCTTCACGTCACGAAGGATGACGCGGCACGGGCGATAAGACTGACGGGAAAGACTGAGGCCGTAAGAGGAGAGGAGCTCGGGATGGAGGATTTCGCGAAACTTGCGGACATCCTGCTTGAATCCCGGGGTACATTATGAGGCACTGAAGGTAACATTAAGATATCGGGGCGGGTAAACGAACCCTTTTCCCCGACGGCAGGAGGGCATTCCGCGTGTCAGGGTTTTCACCCTGATATCACGTTAAGTTATTGAAAGGTTCCGTGCCGGCGACGTGTGGAAGCATACCGGAGATCACGGTTTTCCGCCCTGATATCATCTTAAGTTAGTGAACGGTTCCGTGCCGGTGACGCATGGAAGCAAGAAAGGAGAACATTTATGAGTTCGATTGATAAGGTTTTATTTGACATTACGCCCGAGATACTGCGTTTATCACAGCTGTGCGAGAAGAGCACCGCGATAGACAAGAGCCTGTACATAACAAACAATGTGAAGAGAGGTCTTCGCGACCTTGACGGGCGGGGGGTGCTCGCGGGTCTCACCAATATTTCCGATGTATGCGCGTCAAAGGAAGTGGACGGAGTGCGCGTGCCGATACCCGGAAGCCTCTATTACCGCGGATACAACATCAAAGATCTCGTGAAAGGATTTCAGAAGGCGGGGCATTACGGCTTTGAGGAAATCGCTTATCTGCTGCTTTTCGGAGAGCTTCCGACCGCGGACGAATTGCGTGATTTCACGGAAATGCTGGCCGCCCGCCGCTCGCTTCCTCCGACATTTGTGAGGGATATCATCATGAAGGCGCCCAGCAAGGACATGATGAACAGCCTCGCGAGGTCCATTTTAAACCTGTATTCTTATGATAAAAACGCCGACGACACTTCCATACCGAATGTGCTGCGCCAGTGCTTAAATCTCATCAGTCAGCTGCCCATGCTCATGGTCTACGGTTATCTTGCCTACAATTACAGAAAAGGCAGCGATATGTACATTTACGCGCCGTCAAAGAAGCTGTCGATGGCGGAAAACATATTGATGATGTTGCGCGAAGATAAGAAATACACCACGCTGGAGGCGAAGGTACTCGACATGGCGCTCGTGCTGCACATGGATCACGGCGGCGGAAATAATTCCACGTTTACGACGCATGTGGTCACATCATCGGGAACCGACACTTATTCGACCATGGCCGCGGCGATCGCGTCGTTAAAGGGCCCGAAACACGGCGGCGCGAACGTCAAGGTAACGCTTATGTTCGAGGATATGAAGAAAAATGTGTCGGATTGGACAGACGAGGAGGCGGTGAAGGAATATCTGATAGGTTTGCTGGAAAAGAGAAATTTCGACAAATCCGGCCTCATATACGG
>CAYLRF010000050.1:8159-10262 GCA_964385995.1 uncultured Faecalimonas sp. | reverse complement strand
AACCGATAGTTAGTGTCGGTTTTCTCCCGCTTTAATTTTTAAGGTCAATTGTCAACGTAAACGCGGGCAGTGTTTCGCAGAAGGGTTAATAGCCGTCAGATCAGGCAAGTGTTCCGGTTGGCGTTGTCCGTGACTCGCGGTGCCCGTTGCCCTGATGTCAGGCATATTTTAAGATGTAAGTATCTTCCGAATGACATCTTCCACCTGACCCGGGTCGCACTCAGACCTGTGGCGGATGGGAAGTTTATTAAGTTCGCGTATCGCCGCGGGAACCGGCGTCCCCGAAAGTTCGCGAAGAGCGTCCGCCATCTGAAAGTCGTCCGTGTCAGCCTCTTCGGCACGTGACATTATTTTCACGCCCGGCGTTTCTTCCGCGCCGGGGCGAGGCGCCGGATTTTCTATCGCCTCCACGACTGTCCCCGAGAATTTATACGGGCTCGCGGTGGAAGCTATCACAGTCTTGCGCCAGGAAGTATCCGAAGCGTGATATTTCCGCCACACGTTGGCCGCCACTGCCGTATGCGGATCGATGACGTAGCCGTATTCATCGTAAATATCGGCTATGGTCCGCTTCACCTCTTCCTCCCCGGCGTATCCCGCGACAAAATCCGAAAGATTGCTTTTTAAAGATTCCGGCACGCTGTATTTGCCGTTTTCTTTAAGACGACGCATAAGATCCCGAGTGACATCGACATCGCGCCCGGAAGCCATATAAAGAAGCCGCTCCAAGTTGCTTGAAATCAATATGTCCATGGAAGGAGAGCTTGTTACGAAAAATTCCCTTTCGCTGTCATAGACGCCAGAGTTAAAGAAATCGAAAAGGACTTTATTTTTATTTGACGCGCAGAGCAGCTTTCCCACCGGAAGGCCCATAAGTTTGGCGAAATACGCGGAGAGGATATTGCCGAAATTTCCCGTGGGAACCGCGATGTCTATGATTTCACCCTCTTTTATCTCGCCGTCTGCGCAAAGTCTCGCGTAAGCGTATACGTAGTAGACGATCTGCGGCACGAGCCTTCCGATATTGATGGAATTGGCGGATGAGAAGCGGTATCCCTCCTTCGCCATCTCCTTTTGAAATGCCCTGTCATTAAACACTTCCTTCACGGCGGTCTGCGCGGCGTCGAAATTATCCCGCAGGGCGACGACAGAGACATTTTCACCTTTTTGCGTAACCATCTGCAGTTTTTGAACGCGGCTCACCCCGTCTCTGGGATAAAAGACGATGATCCTCGTGCCTTTAACGTCCGCGAATCCCGAAAGCGCGGCCTTCCCCGTATCGCCCGAGGTCGCGGTGAGGATTACTATCGTGTCGGTTATGTGATTTTTCTTCGCGGAAACCGTGAGAAGATGGGGCAGTATCGATAATGCCATGTCTTTAAACGCTATCGTGGGTCCGTGAAAAAGCTCGAGAAAATACGCGTCGTCCGCCTTGTGAAGCGGCGCTATGTCAGGAGAGTCGAATTTATCGTCATATGCCGCCTCTATGCAGCTTTTAAGCTCCTCATCGGTAAAATCCGTAAGGTACAGTCTCATCACGGCAAAGGCGATCTCGCGATACGTCATGTCCTTTAGTCTGTCAAGGGGGATATCAAGCGCCGGAATCACATCCGGCATATATAAGCCTCCGTCGTCCGCGAGTCCCTTTACGATCGCCCGCGACGCCGTGACAGCCTCATTGCCGCCCCTTGTGCTTTTATAAAGAATATCCATATCAGTCTCCGTTTCACCGTCATTTCGACGGAAGCCGCGAATCTCGGGCGTGGTAAATTAATGTGTATCCTATGTCAAGAACAAATATTTTTGCAACTACGGACAATTAAAATGAAACAAATATAAAGTGAAGTGCTCCTCGTATTGTGGACAGTTTTAAATTTATAAGAGTAAGACCGCGCGTGTCATTCTGAGGTTCCGAGTCGCCCGTTGGCGCCCATCTTTTGTGTAGGGATAGAGGGGCATAGGTTAAAATAAATTCTCGAACTGAAGGGGGCGCAGTTTAATATAAATTCTTATCTGAAGGGACACAGCTTTAAATTCCTGATTTAAAGGGGCACAGTTTAAAATTCTTGATTTGTGCAGGTTAAGCCTCTGTGGTAATATATT
>CAYLRF010000050.1:4388-8059 GCA_964385995.1 uncultured Faecalimonas sp. | reverse complement strand
GGGCACAGTTTAAAATTCTTGATTTGTGCAGGTTAAGCCTCTGTGGTAATATATTCAATGATGTTATTTTTTGCCTTGCTGACACCGTTCCGCGAGATTCAGGAATTTAGGGTTTGGTTTTTAAGCTTGCTTTATTTTTTACCTGCCGCCGAAAATCGCGCGGCTATTGGCTAAAGTTTCGGGGCAGATCGTTTCGCAGGCGGTGGGTTCGGCGTCCGTCTTTCACGCGATGAGACTTGCGGGGCAGGCACGGCATAAAACACAAAACGAATTTCACGCGTGTTTATACACAAGGTAAGGCGGCGCCCGACATTCACTATGAGAAGGTTACCCTATACGGCCAAAACAGGAAGTCTCGCAGGCTTCAGGCAACTTAAATTAACAACAGCAGCTCTTAAATTAATGACAGCAACTTAAATTAACAACACGGCACATAATGTAGGGAGGAAACGAGTATGAGTTTAAGCGTTCCCATAGAAACATCCGCCAGGCATGTTCATTTATGCGAGGAAGATTTTCACAAACTTTTCGGCGATGACGCCGTGCTTCATCCGGTCCACGAATTAAGCCAGCCGGGTCAATATCTCTCCGAGGAGAGGGTGACCGTGACGGGCGAGAGAGGCTCCTTTGAGAATGTCGCCATCCTCGGCCCCTTAAGAGCCGAATCTCAGGTCGAGTTATCCCTTACGGACACCAGAAAGGCGGGCCTTCCGGGCGTCATCAGACAATCGGGTCATCTGGACGGTACCCCGGGCTGCACGATAACGGGTCCGCGCCGCAGTATACAGATTCCCCGCGGCGTGATAGTGGCAAAGCGGCATATTCACATGACCCCTCTTGAGGCCTCACGCGCTCATCTAAAGGACAACGACGAGGTATTTGTCATCACCAAAAGCTACGAGCGCGGCCTGATATTCGCCGACGTGGTGGTGCGCGTAAACCGCAATTTCCGTCTCGCGATGCACGTGGATACCGATGAGGCAAACGCCTTCGCGGGCGACGAAACACCTACCGGCGCCATATTAAAGCTTTTCGACGGAAGCACCTACAGTCTTCAGCAATGGGCGGATGAGGTGTCCTCGGGGATAAACCGCTAAAGGAGCCGCTCGGGCGCCGTGCGCGGGGGAAGGCCCGTCTCCTCGTGAGCTTTCCCGAAATCACACTCTCGAGAGATACTCTCCGGTGCGGGTGTCTATCTTAAGCACATCGCCTGTATCCACGAAAAGCGGGACATTTACGACGGCTCCCGTCTCCACGGTCGCGGGCTTCGTGGCTCCCGTCGCCGTATCTCCCTTAAACCCTGGCTCCGTCTCGAGGATGGCCAGCTCCACGAAAAGCGGAGGCTCGACCGCGAACACGTTGCCGTTATAGGAGCAGACCTTCACCATCTCGTTTTCCTTGACGAATTTTAACGAGTCGCCGATGGTCTCCTTATTTAACGCTATCTGATCGTAAGTCTCCACATCCATGAAATAATACAAATCGCCGTCCGCGTACAGATACTGCATGTCTTTTCTGTCAATATGCGCCGGCGGGAACTTCTCGGTGGGGCGGAACGTCTTTTCCACCACGCCGCCGTTTATGATGTTCTTTAACTTGGTACGGACAAACGCCGCTCCCTTTCCGGGCTTCACATGCTGAAACTCTATGATCTGATAAACGTTTCCGTCTATCTCAAGTGTGACACCGTTCCTGAATTCTCCCGCTGCTATCATAACATTTTACCTCCTTGACAATTTAAGCCTTGCCGCTTTTCCTTCATAATTAAAAATCCCGGGTCAGATTACAAATCCCGGGTCAGATTACAAACCACGAGTCAGATTACAAATCCCGAGTCAGATTACAACCCCGAGTAAGACGGTTTGAAAACGTCCTTCCCGCCTTCACACGCCGCATGAAGCGCTGATAGACGACTTCTGCCTTAAAATCTTATTTCGTGATATTTTTCGCGATAATCCGTCCGCACTCGGAACATCCGACCGTCGTCGCGCCGCTTTTGGCTATATCGGCCGTGCGGTAGCCGTCGTCCAGAAATTTCCCGACGGCCTTTTCGATGGCGTCCGCCTCCGCCGGCATATCAAAACTGTAACGCAGCATCATCGCCGCCGAGAGGATCGTGCCGATGGGATTCGCCACGTCCTTTCCCGCGATGTCGGGCGCCGAGCCGTGGATGGGTTCGTAAAGCCCCCTGCTTGTGGCGCCGAGACTCGATGACGGGATCATGCCGATGGAACCCGTTATCATTGAAGCCTCGTCGGAGAGGATGTCGCCGAACATATTTTCGGTCACGATCACGTCGAACTGCGAGGGATCCTTTACTATCTGCATGGCGCAGTTATCGACGAGCATATCGGAAAGTTCGACATCGGGATAATCGGGCGCGATTCGGTGCATTACCTTCTTCCACAGGCGGCTTGAGTCAAGAACATTGCTCTTTTCCACTGAGCAGAGCTTTTTCCTTCTCTTTCGCGCCGTCTCGAATCCGATCCTTCCTATCCGCTCGATTTCATCCTCGCCGTAGATGAGAACATCGGTCGCCACCTCACGTCCGTCTTTTACCTCGGTGCTGTGCCCGCCGAAGTAAAGGCCGCCCGTAAGCTCTCTTACGATGATAAAATCAATCCCCTTATCGACGATGGATGGTTTAAGCGGCGAAGCGTCCGCGAGCTGCGGCCATATCTTCGCGGGGCGGTTGTTACTGTATACTTTAAGGCCCGCCCTTACGCGAAGCAGTCCCTTTTCGGGACGCATATCTCCAGGCACGTCGTTCCATTTCGGGCCGCCCACCGCTCCGAGAAGGACACTGTCCGAATCAAGGCAGCGCCTTAACATTTCATCCGGGAGGGGATCGTGATACTTATCTATGGCGCGGCCGCCCATTTCGACATCCGTGTAAATAAATTCATGCCCGTATACTAAGGCTACCTTATCCATCACACGAATAGCCTGATCCACTATCTCAGGGCCGATACCGTCTCCCCTTATCACCGCCACATTCTTCTTCATGCATTCCTCTTTTCCGACGCTGTTTTGCGCCTTTATCATAGCCCGCGAATTTAAACGTCCCGATATTCGTCACGGAACGAAGCCGCCCGGCCGTCCCTTACCTGATCGACGCCATCAGTCCGCCGCTTTCGATGATATGCTGTATAAAATCGGGAAACGGCTGCGCCGTGTAAGATTTATTCGTGGTAAGATCTGTTATCACGCCGGTATCAAAATCCACGGAGACCTCATCGCCCGCGTTTATCCCGTCCGCGGCTTCTTCGCACTCCAATATGGGCAGTCCGATATTGATGGCGTTGCGATAGAAGATACGGGCGAAGCTTTTGGCTATGACGCATCCCGCGCCGCACTCCTTTATCACGAGGGGCGCGTGCTCTCTGGAGGAGCCGCAGCCGAAATTCTTACCCGCCACTATCACGTCGCCGGGCTTCGTCTCCTTCACATACGACGGGTCAATATCCTCCATGCAATGAGCGGCCAGTTCCTTCGGGTCGGAAGTGTTCAGATAACGGGCGGGTATGATGACGTCCGTGTCGACATTGTCCGCGTATTTAAATACCTTTCCCTGTGTTTTCATGGTAAATCATGTCCTTTCATTTTCGCGCCTGCCGCTCTCATTTTGTTTCAACCCCTAGAGGAAGTCGGTCATCATCGTGCGCTCATTT
>CAYLRF010000050.1:0-4288 GCA_964385995.1 uncultured Faecalimonas sp. | reverse complement strand
TAGAGGAAGTCGGTCATCGTCGTGCGCTCATTTTGCCTCGAACCCTAAGGAAGCAGGTCACCGTACGCTTTTTTCAAAACCCTAAGGAAGCAGGTCGCCGTACGCTTTTTTTCAAAATCCTAAGGAAGACGCGAAACGCGCGGGCGCGGCGGCAAATCCGTGCTTAATAGCGCGTCTTACGATATTTCCTCAGCCTCGGTGATATATCCCGCTATGGCGCTGGCGGCCGCCGTCTGAGGCGAGGCGAGGTATACTTCGCTTCCGGTGTGTCCCATGCGTCCCACGAAGTTGCGGTTCGTCGTCGCGACGCATTTCTCCCCGTTTGCCAATATGCCCATGTATCCGCCCAGACACGGCCCGCAGGTCGGCGTGGAGACGACGGCGCCAGCGTCTATGAAGGCCGTATACCAGCCGCGCTCCACACATTCGCGCAGGATTCGCATGGTGGCGGGTATGATGATACACCGTACATGCTCCGCTACTTTCTTTCCCTTCAATATCTCATAGGCGGCCCGCATATCCTCGAGGCGTCCGTTCGTGCAGCTTCCTATGACTACCTGATCTATCTTTACGCCGTGCAGTTCGCTCGCGGGACGTGTGTTTTCGGGTAAATGCGGACAGGCCACGGTGGGAACGACCCGCGAAAGGTCTATATTTACGGTCTTTTCATACTCCGCGTCACCGTCGGCCGTATACGTGACAGGCTCCCGCTCGCTTCTTCCCCTAAGATATGCTCTCGTCACTTCATCCACGGGGAAAATCGCGTTTTTGGCGCCCGCTTCTATGGCCATATTGCAGATACAAAGACGGTCATCCATGGAAAGACTTTTTACGCCGCTTCCCGTAAATTCCATGCTCTTATATAACGCGCCGTCGACGCCTGTCATGCCGATGACGGTCAGGATCACGTCCTTGCCGCCGCAGCCCGCGGGAAGAGAGCCGGTAAGGTTAAAGCGTATGGCGGACGGCGTCTTAAACCACGCTTCGCCCGTCGCCATGCCCGCCGCCATGTCAGTGGAGCCGACACCGGTGGAAAACGCGCCGAGCGCTCCGTAGGTGCAGGTATGGCTGTCCGCGCCGATGATACAGTCGCCGGCGGTGACCACTCCCTGCTCGGGAAGCAGAGCGTGTTCTATCCCCATCTTCCCGACGTCATAGAAGTGACTGATGTTATGGCTCACGGCGAAGTCGCGGCAGATTTTTGACTGCTCGGCGGCTTTGATATCCTTGTTCGGCACGAAATGATCCAGCACGATGGCTACGCGGTCTTTGTCAAATACTTCGTCGAAGCCGGCTTTTTGAAATTCCTTTATGGCTACGGGAGTGGTGATATCGTTTCCGAGCACGATGTCAACCTTCGCTTTTATAAGCTGACCCGCCCGCACCTCTTTAAGTCCCGCGTGCGCCGCCAGAATCTTTTGTGTCATCGTCATTCCCATGTCTGAAGTCCTCCTTACAAATATATGATGTCGGGGCGGTCAGATAACCTTTTTCCCGCCGGTATGCAGGCACGCCTTAAGGTCAATGGCTTCTACCCTGATATCATCATGTTGTTAAACGCGCTTAAGAGAGCCTTGATGTTCGCTTTCATGACATCGGTGTCTGTCCCCGCGCCCCAGTACAGTCTGCGATCCTTTTCGAGGCCTATGTAGGACGCCGCGACGCTCTCGGAACCTCGGCCTTCCATGCTGTGCTGGCTGTATACCTGAAGTACGTAATTCTTTCCGGTATAGGCCTTAAGCGCATTATTCATGGCGTTTATCGTGCCGTTTCCGGCGGCTTCGATCACGGTCTCGTCACCGTTCTCGGAGAATTTGATCCGAAGCTTTACCACATCGCCGTTTTCGAGGAAATCCACATGCTCTATGCGGACGCTTCCCGGCACCTTAAGATAATTTGAGCGGAATATCTCGTAGATCTCATCCGGCTTAAGCTCTCTGTGCTCTCTGTCGGATATGCCTTTGCAGATATAACTGAAATGTTCCCGCATCTTGGGCGGCAGATTAAATCCGTAGGAGTGCTCAAGGATGTATCCTATGCCGCCTTTCCCCGACTGCGAATTTACACGGATGACATCCGCGTCATAGGTGCGTCCGATATCTTTCGGATCTATCGGTATGTAAGGCACGGTCCACTCGTGCAGGTGATTTTCCTCGCGGTATTTCATGCCTTTCGCGATAGCGTCCTGATGGCTTCCCGAAAACGCCGCGAAGACCAGCGCGCCCGCGTAGGGACTTCTCTCGTATATCTTCATGCCGGTGCATTTTTCGTATTTATCCGACAAATATACCATATCGGACAAATCCAGCTTCGGATCCACGCCGTGAGAGTACATATTAAGCGCGAGAGTTATGATGTCGACATTTCCCGTGCGTTCGCCGTTTCCGAAAAGCGTCCCCTCCACGCGCTCGGCGCCCGCCAGCAGCGCGAGTTCGGTGTCGGCGACGCCTGTTCCGCGGTCGTTGTGCGGATGCACGGAAAGGGTGACGTGATCGCGGTATTTGAGATTTTCGCTGATATATTCGATCTGCGAGGCGTAGACGTGCGGCATACTCATCTCCACGGTAACGGGGATATTTATGATTACGTTGTTATCCTCGCTCGGCTCCAGTACGTCCAGCACGGCATTGCATACTTCGAGCGCGTAATCGGGCTCCGCGCCCGTGAATGACTCGGGCGAATACTCATAGCGGAAATTTCCCTCGTATTCGGCCGCGAGTTTTTTTACGAGTATCGCGCCGTCCACCGCTATCTGCTTTATCTCTTCTTTAGATTTGCGAAATACCTGCTCTCTCTGCGCGACGCTCACGGAATTGTAAAAATGAATGATTGCGCATTTGGCGCCGCGGCACGCGTCGAAAGTCTTCCTTATAATATGTTCGCGGCATTGCGTGAGCACCTGCACGGTCACATCATCGGGGATCATGTCCCTGTCTATGAGTGTCCGCAAAAAATCGTACTCCGTGTCGCTGGCGGCGGGAAATCCCACCTCTATTTCCTTAAAACCCACGTCAAGAAGCACCTGATAAAACTCCAGTTTTTCCTTAAGGCTCATGGGTATGACAAGGCTTTGATTGCCGTCTCTCATATCCACGCTGCACCAGATCGGCGCCTTCTCTATATGATCTTTTTTCACCCACTTTGTATACTCGGTCGAAACGGGGAAATAACCCGGCCGGTATTTACTCGCGTCCATCATGATTTTATTATTCTCCTTCCTGCCGATAACGCGGCCGGTAAAATTGTAATATCAAAAATACACCCGCCTCAAATTTTCTTTGAGACGGGTGAATATCTATCACTCGCGGTACCACTCAAATTGCGGATCCGTCATAAATCCGCCACTCAATCGAAGTCTGACAACTTCTATGCGCTGACGCGGCAATCACGGGATACCCTACTTGATCGCCGGTGCGGCGTTTGTTCAGGCATCCGGCTCGGAAGGGAGTAGCTTCGGGCGATTCATACCGGCTCTCAGCGCACGCCGGCTCTCTGTGATGTCCCATCCCGAAACGCTCTTCGTCACAGCCTTTAAAACCTTGAGGTCTACATCTGGTTGAATTCTAAACGCCCCGGCCGGCCATGTCAAGGAAATTTTGCCCCGGCTATAAACCGTATAAACCGAAAATGATAATGTCCTGATAAACCGCGGCGTATTTCAGATCGACGGGGGCTTTCTGACACGGACTTGCAGTAACCTTTCCAATGACTGCAAATGTTCCTCCGGGAAATTGAGGGACGGATGACGCTTGAACGTGAATCCGATCATCCAGCGAAAACCCGCCAAAGGAAATCAAATAAACAGATATCGAAAAAGCCCGGAAAATGACGTATTCCCGGGCTTTTTGAGCTGCTTTGATTGAATTTTTCCGCTCTGTTAACGCTTTGAGAACTGCGGCGCTTTGCGGGCTGCCTTGAGACCGTACTTCTTACGTTCTTTCATACGGGAATCTCTCGTGAGATAACCGCTTTTTTTTAAGACGGGCCGCAGACCTTCGTCCGCCTCTAAGAGGGCTCTTGCGATGCCGTGTCTTATGGCGCCCGCCTGACCGGTATATCCGCCGCCGTGTACCGTGATGTTCGCATCGTATTTGCCCACGCTGTCCGTGGCCACCAGCGGCTGGCGAACTATTACTTTCAAGGTCTCGACTCCGAAATATTCGTCGATATCACGCTTATTTATGGTAATCTTTCCGGTACCGGTTTTAAGATAGACCCTCGCGACCGATTCTTTTCGCCTGCCTGTGCCGTAATACTGAGTGTCCGCCACTTTTATCCCCTCCTGTTA
>CAYLRF010000049.1:0-10435 GCA_964385995.1 uncultured Faecalimonas sp. | reverse complement strand
GGGGATCTTAACTGAGGCCTAAGTGATACTGTCCGTCTGACCTCGGTGATTATTTTCTAAGGTATGATTGCGCGGATTCGGGATTTTAAATCTGAAGCCGGAGGTAGAGTTTGCAAGTAAACTCCCGACGCTCCCTTGATGACGTGCCGGGAATACGTCGGGAAAGAAGGATGGAGGATATGTATATGGGTAAGAAGAAAATTTCATGCGTAAAGCTCCGCGCGGGTCACACGCAGGACGCAAGGGAGCGTGCGCTGCCCGTTAGGACGCGCGGATTTTACGGCGCGCCTGGCGCGATTAGGCTCCCCGTATTCGCGCGGATGATCGCCTTACTTACGGTCATCTCGCTTTGCCTTAGCGGGTGCGGATCGAATAAAAAAGATAAAGCGGCGCAAAAAGACGGGGGCTCCGCGGCCGTATCGGGAAATCAGAGTCATCAGGCGGGCTCGGGTGATCAAGGCGATGATAATGACGCGGCGGACGATTCGGCGGCGGGCGGAGAAAACTACGTTCTTCGCGATATGATCGAGTCGTACAGATATCTTTACGGCGAGCTTTTGGAGCTGGGCGTGGTTCCTTTCGCCACAAACGGCACCACGACGGGTCAGGGCGGATATACCGACGGCAGATATTTTTATCAGGCCTATATTAAAAAGATCGGCGACGAGCTGGAAAACGAGGACGTAATCGTCAAATACGACATGCTGACAAAGACAGTGGTGAAGGAATCGCCGGTACTGCACCTCTCCCACGCGAACGACATCACTATGAATACCAGAACGGGAAAACTCATAGTGTCGCACTGTATCGGAGACTGGTACAGAATATCCGTCCTCGATCCCGATACGCTTACCGTGACAGAGACGAAAGAGATCGAGACGCCGATAGGCGCGATAGCTTACAACGAAAAACGCGACAGTTACGTCGTAAGCTCATACGGAAACGGTCTTTATATTCTGGACGCGAATTTTAATCCGATAGCCGATTACGATCCCTCCACGCTCGTCTCCGATCTTACGAGTCAGGGTATAGGCTGCGATGACGATTACATTTATCACGTGTTTCACATGACGAACGAGGACGGGCACGGCGTCAGTAAGCGCTACATCGTGGTTTACGACTGGAACGGGAATTTTAAGACATTTATACGTGACGACGCCGAAGGTGAGCCGGAGAATATCTCCGTGATTGGAAATGACATTTACATGGCCGCAAACGGGGGAGAAGGCGGGATGATCCTGTATAAACTGAAGTCTCTCATACCCGATCCGGATGAGGACCAATAAGGAGGTGAAGCGGATATGTACGGGAGAAAGAAAAAAGGGATACAGGCTCTGAAGCCGTATTTGCTTCTTTTGCCGGTGCTGTCACTTTTCGCGCTGCTTGTTTATTACCCGTTTATAAAGACTATCATCACATCTTTTGCCTATACGTCGGACATAGGCGAGTTTAAGTCATGGGCGGGCACGGAGCACTATGTGGAGGTATTTACCGATCCCGGCTTTTTAAAGACGACGGCCAATACCTTTATGCTCGCCGGATTATGTCTTGTCATAGAGCTGTCTTTGTCGATGACGTTCGCGCTTTTAAGCGTAAAGGAGCGCAAAGGTTCCAGGGTATATCAGACGCTTTTTTCGCTCCCGCTTGTCATCTCGGCGACGGCCATAGCCTCGGTGTGGATGTTTATATTCCGACCCACAAGCGGTCTTTTGAATTCTCTGCTTGGCACGGAGCTGAATCTTCTCGGAAACAGGAAGACGGCGCTCACTCTCATCGCTTTTCTCACGTGCTGGGGATCGGCCGCCGGCAAATATCTGTGGCTTATGGCCGGCTTTCGCAATGTGTCGCAGGATCTTATAGAGGCAGCCACGATAGACGGCGCCGGCTGGTTTAAGAGGGCGACGAAGATACTCATACCCATGGCCTCCCCGCAGATATTTTACGTACTTTTTACCAGCATTATCGGAGCGTTTAAGCACTTCACCATGATATACCTTTTGACGCGCGGGGGTCCGATGGGAAGCACTACCACCTACATGTACGAGGCCTACCGCCATATTCAGGAGCTTATGTACCCGGAGGTGGCGTGCGTATGGTCGCTGCTTCTTTTCGTGCTGATATTCGTGTTTACGAGGATACAGTTCGCCTTCGAGAAGAAGATGGTATTTTACCAATAGCGTGGACACGTAAGAAGAAAGTAGAGGGATCATTATCCATGACTCGCAGAAAAAAAGAATGGCTGGGTACCGCCGTGCGAATACTTATAGGTATCGTATACGCCCTTCCGGTTATCCTGTGCGTACTTTTCAGTTTTCAGCCGAACAGCGAGCTTAATCTCATGAAGCTTCATTTCCTTCCGGATAGACCCACGGTGGAAAATTACGCGCACGTATTTACGGCGATACCGTTCTTTACGTATTTTAAAAACACTTTTATTCAGATACTGATCACGATACCCGTGCAGCTTACGATATCGCTGATATCCGCCTTTACGTTTTCGTTTTACGATTTTAAGGGAAAGGGCCTTCTCTTTACCATCGTCATCACGACGATGATGATACCGGGCGAGACGACGCTGGTGGCGAAATTCATGATGATCCACAGCATGGGACTTATGAATACGTATCTGGGACTTACCATCGTAAGTTTCGCCGAGGCGGGCGGGATATTCATACTCAGGCAGAGTATGCTGTCCATACCGCAGGAGATGTGGGAAGCCTCGGTGCTGGACGGCTGCGGTGATATGAGGTATTTCCTTCGGATAGTCATACCGCTTTGTAAGTCGACGCTGATGTGCCAGGCGGTGGTATCTTTTATCGGCACTTTCAATTCCTACATATGGCCTTTTATGGTGTCGTCGAAGGATAAATTTTACACGCTTCAGGTCGGGATGTTCTATCTGACGAACGATATGGGGATGATGCCGGGATACGTGCTCGCGGGCGCCGTGGTCTGCATGACCATACCGCTTCTCATATACATATTCATGCAAAAATCTGTCGTTACCGGTATGACGGCGGGAGCGGTGAAAAACTGACGCTTAAGGGACTGTACACGGGGGAAATATGTCGGGAAAAGACGTTAAGAGATAAAGGAGGAAAATGTCATGAGTAAGAAACGAAAGATTTTAACGACGGTGTCGGCTTTGGCGGCGGTCTGCCTCGCCATCGTCGCGTTCGCGGCGTGCGGATCGAAAAAAGACGAGGGCGGCGGCAAAGACTCATCCGGCGGCAAGGCCGGCTCCGGAAGCGGCGGCAAAAAGACGGAAATAGTGGTGTGGCATATATGGGATGAGTCAACCGTATCCACCATGTATAAGATCGCGGAGGAATTTAACGAAAACAGTAAAGACTACGAGGTTTCCCTGCTTTCGACGTCATCGTCCGCCTATATCCGAAGGAAGCTTGCCACGCTGGATCAGAAGGAATTTCCCGCCATGTTCTGCGGTGTGCCCTACGCTACCTGCTATCAGGCGGGAATCGGATACGTAAAGCCCATTCAGGATTTTCTGGATGCCGACGACGATAACTGGGACGAGGCGATATTCCCGAATGTGAAGGCGGCTTATTCCGATCTTGACGGCAGGATGATAGGATTCCCGATAGGCGTCAGCAGCGCGGGATTTTTCGTGAATAACGATATCTTAAAATCCGCGGGTTACAGCATCGATCAGCTGGATACATATGAGAAAATCGTAAACGCCGCCATAGACATTCACAAACAGGGCAAGGCGAAATACGGGATATCGTTTAACTGCAAAAACGTGGAGATAATGGATCTTCTGGCGCTTCAGGGAACGGACATGCTGGATCAGAAAAACGGCAGAGGCGGAACCGTGACAAAGAGCCTTCTTTCCGAGGGAGAGACGGGCTCTTCCGTGAAAAAGATAACGAACCTTGTCGCGTCGGCTTATAAGGCAGGCGCCGGCTTTGTGGGAAGCAACAATTATCAGGCGTTCTACGCGGGGGATCTCGCTTTCTGCGCGGGCACCAATTCCAATATCGTTCTCTTCTATGAGTCGATGGGAGGAGGCATGAAATTCGACTGGACTTTTGTCCCTTATTCCGGCATAGACGGCGGCGCCAAATACAAAGACGCGGCTCTGTGCGAGGGCACGGGAGTGTTTATAACGGACAGCGGTGATGAGAAGACCATGCAGGGAGCTTACGAATTTTTAAAATACCTCGCGCGTCCCGAAAATCAGTCCTTGTGGTGCAGACAGCTGGGTTACGTGCCCTATACTCAGGAAGCGCTTGACGACGCCGATTTCGTGAAATGGGCGAACGATACCTGCCCCGCGCTTCTCGAACTTGCCCGGAAGATTAAGGACGCTCCGGGGGATCTCGCTCTGCCTTACACGTACGCGTGCGATTACATCTATGACGCGACCTCGAAATTATACGACTCACTGACTACGGAGCCCAGGGGAGATTTGGACTCCTACATAAAAGAAATGACTACCGCCGTGGATCGGGGGATCAAGCGTACCTCCCCGATGTACGGCCAATAAACGATGTCGCGGGAAAGTGACGCGCCGGGCAAGAGGAAAGTTTGGAAGTAAACTTCAAAAACTGCCCTGATGACGCGTACAGCGTGTCAGAAAAGAAATAAATGATGTCACGGAGGAAAACACACATATGAAATGTAAGAGAACATTCGGGATCATCGCGCTTATCCTTATCCTCGCGCTAATTTTTACGGCGGGCTGCGGGAAGAAAGGAGCGGGAGCGTCCGCGGATGACAAAACAGGCGGTGACTCTTCGAAGAATCCGCCGGGCAGCGTATCCGAAGAAGATGGCTCCTCGGACGACGAAGAGGACGAGTCAGATGATTCCTACGTCTACAGGGCGAAGATAGAGGATAAAAAGAGCGGGGAAGGAAAGCTTTCGGTATATTTCATGCGTGGCGCCTTTACATATAAGGATTACACGAGCAGCATACCGGGGGAGCTTTCCGACGGTGAGTCCACGCTTATCGTATCGCCCGACGGCACCGCGACTCTCATGGACTTTAACTGCAACGTCGGGAACGCATCTTACATAGTAAGTCTCATAAGTAAGCTCGGGATAGATAAACTGGATAACGTCATAGTCACCGGTCCCGCCAAAGAGAGTCTCGGAGGATACGCCATAATCATCGACAAAATCCCGGTCGGCCAGATCATAACCGGTACGCACGAGTATAAGGGTAATTACCTCTATGAGAAATTCATCGCCGACGCTGCCGCGAAGAACATCCCCGTAAAGAGGGTGGCGGAGGGAGACACACTGGCTCTGGGAGAGGGCGTAAACGCGAAAGTCTTAAATCCGCCTAAAGGTTACTCCGCATGGACGAACGAGGAGGAGTGGAAAAACGGCGCCCTCATGCTGAAACTTACTTACGGCAATTCGAGTTTTCTCATGGGAGGCAGTATCGGTAAGGACGCGGCGCTTTCCATGGTCGCAAAATACGGCGGCGAATTAAAATGCGACGTCGTGAAGATGAACAGGCAGGGAAACGGTCCCTCAAATCCCGAAGAATGGGTGAACGCCGTTGATTCCAGGATAGCCGTCGCGGTGCGCGGCGTCGTGGAGGAAGACACGGCGGTGGCGGATTACATGATTCCCGAAAACAACGCCGTAACGCTTTATACGGCTCTCGACGGGACCTGCGCTATCTTCACCGGCGGCGACGGCACTTACGACGTACAGGTGGAGAGCAGACGGCAGATAGCCGAGTTCGGTTATTTAAGGCAGCTTCAGGACGGGCATATGACTGTAAAGTAAGTAAATCGCGGCACGCGGAAAATAACAATCCGGTCTTTTAAATGTGCGAAGAAACATAACGGACGCCGCGGAAGCGATAAGGCGGGTCAGCTCGTGACAAACGTGACATTGATTGTCGGCTGTCGCGGGTCATGTAAGAGGAGCAGCGTAAAATGAGTGATAAGGATAAAAACGGGAAAAAGAAGGTCGTCATATCCGCGGTGATCGCATTTGCCGTGATATGTCTCTTAACGGGCGGTATCTTCGCCGCGACGAAGATCTTTGGCGGCTCGGATGATAAAGGGCAGACAGAAAGTGAGACCGCGGGAGACAAAAGTAAACCCGAAAAGGAAGATAATACCGTCACGGGTCAGGTGCAGGCGCCGGATGAGAGTACCTTAAGAAAGCAGCTTTCGGCGGACGGCACGGCCGAAATCACAGTGACGGGCGATGTCCGGATCAAATCCACCATGAAGGTAAACGGAAGAAAGACGCTAAAAGGCGGTGTCACCGTATCCGCGGATTATGACATGGAAAGCGCTTCCCCGATCCTTGATATCAGCCGCGGCGCCACCTTAACCGTAAACGGCGTGAATCTGGACGGCGGCGGCCTTACAAGCGGCATATTGGTGGAAAAGAACGCCAAATTAAGACATGAGTCGGGCGAGATGAAATATTTCGGAGGATACGGAGTCACGGTATACGGCGAGGCCGAGTTTTTCGAGGATACATCCGTATCTCACGTAGGGGAATTCGCCGTGCACGTCATGAAAGACGGAAAGGCCGAGATGACGGGCGGCAGATACGAGGACAGCGGAAGCTGTCTGCTGGACATCGAGAAACTCGGAGAGTGTACCGTAAACGGCGACGCCGTGTTTGACGGCGCCATGTCGCTTCTCGTGAGAAACATGGGGACATTTCTCGTCTACGGCGGCACTTTTAAGAACAGTCAGGACGACGGTATTTTCTCCAGAGGGAGACTTACCATGGATTATCGCGGCGGCGGGGACGGTATGATCGAAGTTTGCGATATCCACAGCAAAGGCATACAGGCGCTCGGGGCGTTTCGCATGGTCTTTCACAGGGTTTACGTGCATGACTCGGCGATGTGCAAGGCGAGCGCGGGTCAAAACGAGAACGCCTTTAACTGCAGCAGCGCGGGCGCGAGGGTGGATATGTCAGACTGCGTGATAGACGTGGCGGATCCGAACGATAAAGACCAGGCGGAAGCGTGCAACGTGGCGCTTAGCATAGGCGGCGACTCGGAAGTAAGAAATGTGACGATAAAAGGCGCCAGATACGGTCTTTCACTTACGGACGGCTCCAAAGTCAAGGTAAAGAACATAACGATAGAGGGCGCCACGATGGCCGTGAATCTCGCGACGACGCTTCGAACCGAGCGCAGAAAGCTTACGGCCGAGGACGTAAACATAATAAACTGCGGCAGCGGCATACACTTAAGCGGAGCGGGAACCGAGGCCGCCTTCAGCGACGTAAATATCGGCGATTCCACGAGGATGTACAACATTCGTGTGGAAGAGGAAGCGAAACTCGACTTAACGGACGCCGTCGTATACGGCGGTACGCTGACCGGTCAGTGCGTCGAGATAAAAAACGGAGCGCAAATCCGTATCGGGAAGGGTACGAAGATCCTCGGTACGAAGGACGACATGCGCTCGCTCGTATGCCTGTATAACGGCGCGACATTTATCATGGACGGCGGCGAGATAACCAATAAGAACGCGAAGACGAGCGCCTCCGCCGTCTGGATAAGTAAGTACGGCAAAGAAGGCTCGAAGTTCATCATGAACGGCGGCAAACTGTGCAATAATAAGACGCAGTCCCAGGCGGGCGCCGTGCGTATCTACGACGACTGCGAATTTATCATGAACGGCGGCCAAATAAACGGAAACGAGGCGAAGACTCAGGCCGCGGCCGTGCTTGTCGACCCCAAGGGCACCTTTACCATGAACGGCGGATCGATACATGATAATAAAGCCGCGGGCGGAAGAGCGGGCGCCGTGTATGTCATGCAGACCGCGACATTTAACATGAACGGCGGATCCATCTACGCCAATGAAGCCGCGACGTCGGGCGGCGCCGTATTCATGGCGGGGAACATGACGTTAAAGGGCGGTACGATACGCGATAATACCGCTCACTCCTACGGCGGAGGCATAAACATAGACGAGATAAAGGACGATAAGACAAAGAAGTTCTACGACGCCGTATTTACCATGACGGGCGGCCGGGTTTCGGGAAATAAGTGCCTTATGAACGCCGCGGGCAGCGGTAACGGCGGCGGTATCATAATAAGCAACGCCAAAAGCGCTGTGATAACGGGAGGCGAGATTTCGGATAACGAGGCCGACCGTTACGGCGGAGCCATACAGGCGCTGGTGGGCGTGACGGTGAAAAACGTCACCTTTAAGGGAAATAAGTGCGGCGTGTCGGGAGAAAACGCGAACGGAGGCGCGATATGCCTTGAGGCCGGAAGCGCGAAACCGGACAGCATGAAGGCGGTCGTGGAAAACGTTAAGTTTATTCAAAACGAGTCGCTCACCAACTGCGCGGGAGCCGTCTATAACCACGGAATGAGTCTTACCGTGACGGGCAGCGATTTCACGCGAAATAAAGCCGTGCAGCAGGCGGGAGCCGTCTATCAGAACGTGGCGTGCACGACGGTGATAAAAGACAGTACATTCGAAGGCAACGAAGTCACGGGTAAAGAAGGCGGCACTACCTACGGCGGCGGGGCGATAAAGATAACCAAAGGCGCGTTTACCGTAAAGAACTCAAAGTTTACGGGCAATAAGGCCAAAAACATGGGCGGCGCGGTATATGTGGAAGCGACGGCGGATAAGGATTCGGCTGTTGTGAACCTCACCGAAGGCTGCGTGTTTGATAAGAATAAAGTCACGGGAAGCGTTACGGTTTCCGATTGGTCCAAAATAAACGGAGGCGGAGGAGCCGTCATGCAGACAGGCGGCACGCTTAACGTGACGGACGGGATATTTACAAATAACGAAGCGCCCTCGGCCGGCGGAGCCGTCTTATTAAAAGGGACCGTGACCGCGACATTTACCGTGAGGAACGGGAAGAAGGATGTCGATCCCGAAAAGGAAGGCAACTTCTTTAACAATAAAGTAACCGAGACAGGCACCGTGGACGGACGCGGCGGCGCGATCTGCGCTCTTTCCGGGTCAAAGCTTTATATAAATACCGACGAGGACGGAAATGATGTAAGCGGCGCGTCGGAATATACGTTTAATAAGAATACGGCGGCCAGAGAGGGCGGAGGCATATATTCCGAAGGCGACGTGTATATGGCGAAGGCGGCCTTTAACGGCAACAAATCCGCCAGGTTAAACGGCGGGGCGCTGGATGTGGCGGGAGCGGGTAAGACCGTAAAAGTCACCGGGACAGACTTCGTGAAAAATACCGCCGACGGCAATAACGCCGGGGCGATATACATATTCACATCGAAAAACTCGAAGATAACTCTGGAAGGATGTACGTTTGATTCAAACAGCTGCGGCAAGATCGGAATAAATAAGGGAAGAGGCGGAGCAGTATTTCAAAACGCAGCCTCATGTGTGACGGATATCAAAAACTGCGCGTTTAAAAACAACACGGCGGGTCAGTTCGGCGGGGCCCTGTTTAATCAAAACGGCACGGTAAACATAACCGGGGACGCCGTCCCGCAGGGAAAGACGTCATCGGAGGATGAGTATAAATCAGTGTTTGAGGATAACGCGGCGGGTCGTAACGGAGGCGCAGTCCACTCTGTAAGCACGCTGTCCGCCGAAAATTCGCTGTTTAAGAATAATCACTGCGGGAAAGATGAAACGAACGGACAATCCGCGAACGGCGGGGCTTTATATTTAGACAATACGCTTGAGGGCGCCGGTAAGATGGCCGAGATCGACGCGCTGAAGGTCGGCGTGACGGGATGTCTCTTTACGAAAAACGAGTCCGAGACAAACTGCGGAGGAGCCGTAACGAATCACGGTGTATATCTTACGGTGTCGGATACGGATTTCACGTCAAATAAGGCCTTGCAGCAGGCGGGAGCCGTCTATCAGAACGAGGCGTGCACGACTGTGATAGAAGGCGGCACGTTTAAGGAAAACGAGGTCACGGGTAAAGAAGGCGGCACTACTTACGGCGGCGGGGCGATAAAGATAACAAAAGGCACGTTCACGGTAAATGACGCCGAATTTACGGGTAATAAGGCCAAAAACAAGGGCGGAGCGATGTTCATCGAAGGCGGCGAGATGACCTTAAACGGAACCGACGCCGAAAAAGCTGTATTTGATGAAAATAAGTCGATCGACCGGGGCGGCGCGATCTATATGAAGGGCGGCACAGTGAACGTTACGGATTACGCGTTCACCGGGAACATGGCCCGCAGGGGCGGAGCGATATATACCGAAGGCGGTGCAAACATTACACTAAAAGGAACCGACCTGAGCAAGGCGCACTTTACCGGGAATCAGGCCAAAAAACAGGAAGGTGACACCAATTCGGAGACATGCCTTGCCGGAGCCATATTCATATACAGAGACAGCGGGGAATTTAATTTGTCGGGGTACAAATTTGAAGATAACAAGGCGGAGAACGGGCGTAATACGGCTCGTGTCGAATCTGACGTAGCCGGCAGCACCATCACGGGAACCCGCCAGAGAGAA
>CAYLRF010000048.1:0-11131 GCA_964385995.1 uncultured Faecalimonas sp. | reverse complement strand
AGCGCCACATTGTCAAGCACCGTGCGGTACGCGAGCAGCATATCCTTTTGCAGCATGTAGCTTACCTTGCCCGGCCGTCCGGTGATATCCTCTCCCTCAAGGAGAATTCGGCCCTCATCCGGCTTAGTAAGACCCGCGATGATATGAAAAAGCGTCGTTTTCCCGCCGCCGCTTTCCCCCAAAAGGGAGACTATCTCTCCCTCACAAAGCTCAAGCGACACATCGCGCAGGATCCGCTCCCTACCGAATGACTTTGTGACTTTCCTTACCTCTAACAGAGCCATATGCTCACCGCCCGTCCGCCTTACTTCGGCAAAAATTCGTTTGTAAAAGCGCTGCCAAGCGGCACCTCACCTTCCGCCAGGTGATTGTCGTTTATCCACTTATAGAACCTGTTCCAGCGCTCAGGATCTATATACCCGAAACATTCAGCGTCCGCTTGGTACTTATCCGCCAGATATTTCTGACTCGCCCGCACAAGCTTTTTATCAAGCTCCGGGACGGCCGCGCAGAGGATATCTGCGGCTTCTTCGGGATAACTAATGGCGAACTCATATCCCCTGCAAAGAGCTTTCATAAACTTCTTCGCCGTATCGGGACTTTCTTTCAGAAAATCATTATTCGCGATAATGACCGGAGTATAATAATCAAACACCGGATCCAAATTAGCGAACGCGAAATAATCCGTCTCAAGCCCCTCAAGCTCGGTCTTTACGCCCGCCCACGCGTAAAATATCCATATCGCGTCCACGGACTTACTTCTAAGCGCGGATACCTCGTCCGTAACCGTGCTCGGGATCATTTTTACCTTGGAAAAATCTCCTCCGTCAGCTTCTATGACCTGCTTTAACGTAGCCTGCTCTATGGGCGTGTTCCATGTCGCGTAATTGTGTCCTTCCATGCCTTTCGGCCTTTCCATCCCCTCGCCCGCTCTGGAGATGATTCCCGATGTGTTATGCTGAATCACCGCGGCCACGGCCGTGACGGGAAGCGCGTCATCGCCGATAAGAGCCGAGGACATCGTATCCTGAAACGACACGCCGAACTGCGCTTTTCCCGACGCCACCAGTACCTCCGCGCCGTCCTCGGGCGGCTGCGCTATCTCCACTTCAAGCCCTTCTTCCTTAAAATATCCTTTTTTTTGCGCCACATAAAGACCCGTGTGATTCGTATTCGGAGTCCAATCGAGCACGAATCTTATCTTTGTCGATTTCGCGGATGAATCCTTCTTACCCCCGTCAGATCCGGACGCGGCGTCTTTTAAATCCCCATCTTCGTTCTTCCCGCAGGAAGCCGCCGCCAACACACAAAATGCCGCGATCATCGCCAAAGCAATCCATTTAACAAATTTCCTTACTTTTTTATTTCTCATATTTCCCCTTTCCCGACGTGTTTTTACACGTCATAAAGGCAGTTTTGGAAGTTTACTTCCTAACTTTTCCCTTTCCGACGCGCCCCCGCGCGTCCCGGTCATTCTTACTTCGCGTGATTTTCCGCAGGCTGACTTATATTCGCCCACGGCATACATTTCTTCTGCAGGAGTTTTATACCTCTCATAAGCAGCAGGCTTATGGCGGAAATAAGTATGATCACGGCGAACATTTTATCGTAAGCGTAAGCCTTCCTGACTCTTGTCATGTAAACGCCGAGGCCCGAAAATCCGCCCAGCCACTCCGATATCACCGCGCCGACCACTGCGTAGGACGCGGAGATACGAAGCGCGGAGAAAAACTCGGGACTCGCTCCCGGAAGCTTGATATACCTGAAAATCTGACGCTTGTTCGCTCCCATCGCCCTCAGAAGATCCACCTGATCCTTGTCGGCGCGGCTGAAGCTGTCGTACAGACTCACCGCGATGGGGAAAAAAGTCGTTATGACTATGAGTATAATCTTCGGAGCCATCTCGAATCCGAACCACAGCACCAAAAGAGGCGCGATCGCCACGGTTGGAACGGACTGCGTGATCACTATGATAGGGTAAAACGCCTTATGCATAGCTTCGAATCTGTCCATGAGAACAGCCATCAAAAATCCCAGCAATATGCCGATCGCAAGGCCGCAAAAAGCTTCGGTGAGCGTGACCGCGGCGTTTCGCATAAGAATCGGAAATTCCGAGAACAAAACCTTCACTACCCGAACCGGCGACGGAAGCATAAACGCGTCAACCAGCTTAAGAGAGCACACCGCCTGCCATATCGCCAGTATCATGACGACGGCGGATACCGACCACAGTTTATTTATGATGTTTGGAAACTTTTTTTTCAATGGTGAGCACTTCCCCCTCCGGTCTGTAGGTAATCTTTACATAGGCGGACACGGACTTCGCTCCGGATGCGACCGCCACCTTCTGACACTGCTTCACGATGTCCATCAGCTCATCGTAATCGCCCTCTATGGACGTCTCGCAAGGCCCCACATAGTAATTAAGACCCGTCGACTTAATATAATCGATCACCTCATCCACCACGCGGATCACCTCGTCATCCCCGTTTACTCCCGGCAGCACCTGAATTGCCACACTCGCGTTCATTTTGTCTTCTCCTTTCTTTTTCCCCTGCTTCCCACACATGATACCCGGCTGCTGCTTCTTACCGACTTTTCTGCCTACTACGGCTTCTGCTGACTTCTCACAGTTCGTTGTTACTACAGCTAATGGAACCGCCTGTGAGACCTCACGGGATACTACCTTTAGGGCTTCATTGCCTTTAGCCAACTTGGGAGTCGCTTTCAAGTTCGTCGGTAGCTACGCCTTTTTTGGACTTCCACCACAGAACACGGGCATGCCCGTCATACTAAAAAACGCTCCGATATCCGCGATGATACCGAAGCGTAAGTTAATGAAATCTTCGCTCTTAAAATGAGCGCCGCACCGATTATTGATTTCCTACGCTGGCATTATCCAGATCAGGTTCGCGGGTGCTGCGGCGATAACGCCACATCTCAGCCGGCTCGATTGCCAGCGCCCCGTTCTGAATTTTATTTTTCCGTTACTGTCTTCCTTCGCGGCGGGCTCCGCTACGCGGCCGAGCCGCCTTTTCGTCGGCTTAATTCACATATTTCAGTATGAGATCCCATGTGTCCGGCTTCTCAAAACCCAGCCTCCATTCGGCCACGCCCGCCAGCTTGTTGCTCTTGATGAGCTTCAGTTTAGCTTCGAGCGCGTACTCATCCTCCAGCCAGACTTTATACGTCCCTCCGTCGGCCTCCCACTGCGCGTAATTCTGCCCCGTCTCCGGGTCAACCGATATCTGAGCTCCGGCGGCGGTAATGACTTTTTCCGCCTCTGCCATGCCATACGCCTTGCTGGTGACCTTGAGCGGATATTTCTCGGCTTCCGTGCCCGCCTGTTCGCTAAGTTCCTCCTCGGTTTTCGGCACTTCCTTCCATATGCGCGTGTAAAAAGGCACCGCGTTTACGGTCTTTTCGGCCGGCACATCCTTAAGCGTCGCCTCGATACCGTCGCGCACAAACTCTAGCGACGCCACCGGTCCGCTCTCATATGAGTCGGCATAATGCTCGTCGTACCCCATGATAATCACATAATCGGCGACAATGCCCTGCTCCTGAAGGTCATAGTGCCTGTTGAAATCTTTCGGCACGTAATTATCCACGGACAAAACGATAGCGTTTTGCCGGCACCTTACGGAGAGCTCACGTATGAACTGGATGAAATGCTCTCCGCATTTGGAGGAAACGTGCTCGAAATCGACGTTGATCCCGTCGATCCCGGTCTTTAACGCCTCCGCCACGAGCTGATTTATCAGATTCTCGCGGTTCTTCGTATGGCTCAAAAGTTCGTATGTCTCGTCGGTCGAGCCGATACCTCCGTCGAAATCCTTCACCATCGCCCATACCTCGATATCGGACTGATGAGCGTAGTTTACGTATTGCTGACTCGCCAGCGAGTTAAGATTGCCTCCCGTATCGGAGACGGTAAACCATGTGGGCGAAATGGTGTTCAGTCCCTTCGTGCCCGCTATCGTCGAAAGCACACTGTCATTCGCGGATCTGTTCGTCACCACATGCCATGCCAGATTTATGGTGTAATTCTTGGAAATATTGGTGTACTTTGGCTCCTCGAACGCGCGCTTTCGCTCTTTGACCTGCTCTTTTTTAAGACAGGAACTCTTCATATATCCTATGATACCGTCCTCGGTGCAGACCTTTTTCCATCCGTCCACATCCTGCAGCACGGTGACGATATCATTTTTCGACACTTCCTTTAATATCGGGCTTTTGACTCCGCCCAGATATCTCACCTGAGTGTTTCTTTTCACGGTGGCGACCGTGGTTTTGCCGCGGCCGCCCGTAATCATGACCCTGCTCGGGTCATCGTAAACCGAGAAATCAATATTCGTATATTCCTGCACGAAAGAGAGCGCGATGTATGCCGTGTTGCCGTCCATCTTAAAAATGGGATATCCGACATCCGTCTTATCTTTCTGCAGGGAATATTCCCTGCTTCCGACGTCGGCGCGTAAGGTCCCGTCGGGCAACGTATACAGTAATATGTTTTCGTTTAAGTCTACGTAGAAGCGCCGGTTAAGGTAGTCATGCACGACTGAGTACTCCACGTAAGGACGGTTGTCATACATCTTACCCTTCGCGCCAAGCACCTCATCCTCATATACAACGGCAAGCTGATCATCCTGTTTTATGCCATAATATTCTTTCAAATCAGCCGCGGTCTTCGACGGGCCGTATCTCTTTATCAAAAACGCTCCACCGATTACGCCTGCCACTATAACGAGGAAGATGATTATCATTACCGCGGGGCTCATCTTTTTTCTTCGGGTCCTGCGATGACGGCGGCGCTTGACAGACGCATCCGAACTCGGTCTGTTTCTTTCTTCCATGCCACACCTCCCATTTGACCCTATTTTAACAACATTTACCGTACTTGTCACTCACTTCTTTTACGGGGGATCCGCGGGTTTTCGCCGGGCTTTTTTTTAATAAGCGTGCGCGAATCAGGGGTTGCTTTTCGCTTTGCCCTTAAAGCGTCCGTGACAAAAAGGGGTGTCCGATCCTAAACTTTACTTTTCCGTGACATCGCGAAAAATGTGCCCCGCCCGCTGTCATTGCCTGCGTCTTAATTGATTTCCCCACTCCCGACGGGCAGCCGAAAGTCCGCCTTTTCCGTATTCCTTTAAGACCCGTGATATATTATTTCGGAAAATCGGACGCGAAAGACGATTTTGCAAAATATTACTTCGGAAACGTTGATTCGACGAAATCTTCTGATGTGTCTTAATGCTCTTCACATGAACTTCAGGCCGACGGCCCGATTAAAGAGCGAAATGCTTTAGATATATCGGCGATCCCCGATTATAAAATGTCCGCTACCCTCCTTCATTAAAAACGTACTGCCTGTCTGACCGTCCCTCGCGTCTTAATTATAATGCCCGATCCGCGCGGCTTTCAAGCTTTCTTTTGTTGATAAATCCGGGTGCCTTAGCGGGATTGTCCGAGACGGGGCCATAAACTTACGCGAGGATACGGCGCGCTTTCGATGTACATTAACCTACGCGGCCGTCACTTCCCGTTCGCCCCAGCCCGGCGGTTATACTTAAGATCCGGGCCTTTTTTTCATAGGACGCTTTAATCGGGCAAATACGGGCAAATCACCGATTTTTCAAGGCTGCCGGGCAGTCTTACGCTTAAGCCCCGTCAGCCGATGAAAGGCACGCATTTCGCGGCTTGACATACATTACCGTCCGTGGATTTTTTAAGAAAAGAGAAGAAAAAGAGGCAGCGTCGGGATTGAAAAACAGGCGGTTTATATGTGAATTATCCGCGCAAAAAAGAAAGTTATCGACATTTATTTCGGACTTTTCCACAGTGAGACACGATTTTCCCACATTGAAACGGATTTTATCCACAGGCGGAAGTTTCTTATCCACACGAGCGTGGGATTTATCCACAAAATGCCATCCGCCAATGATATGATATCGCCGTCAAACTTATACTCTCACTTGCGCGGCCGGCGTTAAATCCTTATTTGTGCTTACATGGCTGACGTTAGGCGGCTATCCCACGCAGGTTAGGATCACATACGCCACGTATACCGTAAGCAGCAATATCCCCTGCCACCTGTAAAATCTCGACGAGATCATGGTGGGCACGGCGGCCACGAGGCCCACGATAAGACACGCCGGCAGATCGAATCTCGCCATCGCGGCGCTGACGGGAAGAGCTTTCCCGGAAATGACGGCGCTAAGCGGCATGATAAGCGTAAGATCGATTATGTTCGCGCCGATGATGTTGCCCACCGAAAGCGCCGACTGCTTCTTCGCTATCGAGGTCACGGTAGTGATAAGCTCCGGCAGGGACGTTCCCACCGCGACAAGCGTGACGCCGATGATCCTCTCGCTCACGCCGAAGATACGCGCGAGTTCGCTTCCGTTATCCACGAGCAGACGCGCGCCTATAACGATCGCCGCGGCTCCGCCCACGAACTTCGCGATGTTTGTCACGACGGTCTTTTTATCCTTCGGGACATCCTCCTTACGGTTTTCGCCGGACGCCATCCTTTTCTTCGCCGAACTTACATTTTCCACTATAAATACCGCGAATATCGCTATCAGCAGTATTGAAAAGGGCAGGCTGACTTTTCCGCTAAAGCCGCAGACGACGACTATTACCGTAGCCGCGATCATGAGGATGAATTTAAGGGCGTAATCCCCTCGTTTTATGGCCGCGGGTATACATATGAGCGATATCGCCATGATTAGTCCGATATTCGCGGTGACGCTGCCCACGGCGTTTCCGATGGACATGTCGACTTTCCCCTCGACGGCCGCCATGACCGACACCAGCATCTCGGGAAGTGTGGTCGCGAGGCTCACGATGGTCGCTCCCACTATGAGTTTCGGTATACCGCTCACCTCGGCTATCCATGATGACGCGTCCACGAAGAAATCTCCGCCCTTTATGACAAGGAACACACCCAGGGCGAACAGGCAAATTATAAGAGCTATTTTCATCCGATGATTCCTTTCGCTTTTCCTGCGACAGTCTCCTTAGGGGGTAACCTGCTTTCTTATGGCCTTGGTACGGATCTCTTCCGTTATCTGATCCGCGAATTCTTCTGCCGTCTTTACGCCCTCATCCCCCGCGAAGCGGCTCCGGACGGAGACGAGCGAGGCCTGCTCCTCTTTCTCTCCGACAATAAGCATATACGGTATTCGCGCCATCATGGCTTCCCTGATCTTAAGACCTATCTTTTCGGAGCGCTCATCCACTGTCACGTCTATGTCCCTGTCGGCAAGATAATCGCGTACCTTCCTCCCGTACCCGGTAAATCTCTCGGAAATAGGCAGGACTCTTACCTGCTCGGGGCAAAGCCATGTAGGAAATTTCCCGTCGTATTTCTCGGTCAGCCACGCAAGCGTCCTCTCATAGCAGCCCAGCGACGTGCGGTGGATGATATAGGGGCGGATCCTGTCTCCGTTTTGATCGATATAGTACATATCGAAATTTTCCGCGATAGCGCAGTCCAGCTGGATCGTGATCATCGTGTCTTCTTTGCCGTAGACGTTTTTCGCCTGTATGTCTATCTTAGGTCCGTAAAACGCCGCCTCTCCTTCCGCCTCAGTGAAGGAAAGCCCCTTGGAAATAAGTACCTCTCTGAGCGCTTCCTGCGAGCTTTCCCAGTAGTTTTCATCTCCCAGATATTTTTCACGATTCGACGGATCCCATTTTGACAGGCGGTACGTGACGTCTCCGTCAAGACCCAGTGTGGTCAGAACGTAAATGGCAAGATTCAGGCAATTTTGCAGTTCCTCCTTGGTCTGATCTGGACGGATGACATTATGCCCCTCGCTTATCGTGAACTGCCGCACCCGCGTGAGCCCGTGCATTTCGCCCGAATCCTCGTTTCGAAAAAGCGTCGAAGTCTCGCTCATCCTGAAAGGAAGATCCCTGTAAGAGCGCTGCTCGTTCTTGTAGACATAATACTGGAAAGGGCAGGTCATCGGGCGAAGCGCGTAGACTTCCCCGTCTTTCTCCTCGTCGCCCAGTACGAACATGCCCTCTTTATAATGATCCCAGTGCCCTGAGATCTTATAAAGATCCGACTTCGCCATGAGGGGAGTCTTCGTGCGTACATAACCCCATTTCTTATCTTCCAGATCCTCGATCCACCTTTGAAGCTTCATGACTATCTTCGTGCCGTTCGGAAGCAGAAGCGGAAGGCCCTGACCTATCACGTCAACCGTCGTGAAAAGCCCGAGTTCCCGTCCGAGTCTGTTATGATCGCGCCTCCTCGCGTCGGCAAGACGCTCCACGTGGGCCCTTAAATCTTCCTTTTTCTCGTAGGCGGTCGCGTAAATGCGCTGAAGTCTGGCCTTTTTGCTGTCACCTCTCCAGTAGGCCATGGATGAGGAAATAAGTTTAAACTCCTTCACCTGCCCCGTACTCATAAGGTGAGGTCCGGCGCACAGATCCGTAAAATCGCCCTGCCTGTAAAATGTGATCAAGGCGTCTTCGGGAAGGTCGCGTATAAGCTCCACCTTGTAGGGTTCGTCATGCTCGAGCATGAATTTTACGGCTTCGTCGCGGGATATCTCAAATCTCTCAAGAGGAAGATTTTCTTTGACGATACGGCGCATTTCCTCTTCGATCTTCGTAAAATCTTCCTGTGAGAACGGCCTGTCACGGTCAAAATCGTAGTAAAAACCGTTGTCGGTGGCGGGGCCTATCGCAAGCTTTACGTCGGGATAAAGCCGCTTTACCGCCTGCGCCATGATGTGGGAGGCGCTGTGCCTGTATGCCTTCCTGCCGTCTTCGTCGGCGAAAGTCAATATCTCCAGCCTGTCGCCGTCGTTAAGCGGCAGTCTTAAATCCCGCACGGCGCCGTTCACCCTCGCCGCGCATGCCGCCCTCGAAAGAGACGCGCTCACGGCCTTGGCCGCCTCTATCGAGGAAGCGCCTTCTTTTAGCTCTATTTTCGAGCCGTCTTTTAAAATAACCGTCATTTCTTATGCCCCGCCTTTCCGCGAAAATCCCATCAGGCCACGAAATAGCAAGAACGCACCCACGGAACGCGTTTTAATGACGTCCGAGAGTGCGCCGTATGTCGTAACTTTAGTGAAGCATCGGGGATTCGAACCCCGGACAACTTGATTAAAAGTCAAGTGCTCTGCCACCTGAGCTAATGCTTCATACTGGGCCAGCCGGATTCGAACCGGCGAATGCAGGAGTCAAAGTCCTGTGCCTTACCGCTTGGCTATAGCCCACCGCGTCGTCCTCTTTTCGCGAAACGGCAAGCGCCGCCGATAAAGGAACACCTTACAGCGGAATTAAAATAACCGGGCACAAGCGGCAAGCAACCGCGATACCTGCCGTAAGCGCGAATAAGGTGGGTAGTGGGACTCGAACCCACGATATCCAGAACCACAATCTGGCGCGCTGACCAACTGCACCACACCCACCGTACCAGCGTGCCTGGAGGGATTCGAACCCGCGACCTACGGCTTAGAAGGCCGTTGCTCTATCCTGCTGAGCTACAAGCACAAAAACTTTTCGACGGCAAAACCGCCATAACGGACGTTCACCGCCGCCATATCGCTTACCTGAGGGCGGCCCTCACGCGCCCGTAAGCGGAAATAAAAGCGGGTGATGGGAATCGAACCCACGCATCCAGCTTGGAAGGCTGGTGTTCTGCCATTGAACTACACCCGCTTAAAACAGATATCGGAGTGACAGGATTTGAACCTGCGACCTCCTGGTCCCTAACCAGGCGCTCTAACCAAGCTGGGCCACACCCCGCCATGCCGCTTTTTTCGCGTGACACCCCGATATTATAAGGCGGCCATATGTAAAAGTCAACAAAATACGGCTCTCACGCGGAAACCACGCGCCTGAAATTTTTCTTGCCCTTTCTTATCATGATTCCGTCACCCGTAAGATCCTGCGGGGTGAACATAAGGCCGATATCAGTCGTCTTCTTACCGTTTACCGAAACTCCGCCCTGCTGAACCGCGCGGCGTGCGTCGGATCCGGACTCTGCGAGGCCGCTTTTTACAAGGATCGTCAATATCCCGATATGACCGTCCTTAAAATCCTCCGCTGTCAGTACGGTCTCCGGCACGTCTTCGGCCGTTCCGCCGCCAAAAAGAAACTCGGCTCCTCTTTTAGCCTTATTCGCCTCCTCCTCACCGTGAACCGTCCGCGTAAGCTCATATGCCAATATCTCTTTCGCTTTATTTAACTCGCTGCCTTCCCATCCCGACATGGCCTCAGTTTCTTCAAGCGGCAAAAAGGTGAGCATACGGATACACTTTAACACATCGGCGTCGTCCACATTTCTCCAATACTGATAAAAATCAAAGGGCGATGTCTTCGCAGGATCCAGCCAGACGGCTCCGTTTTGGGTTTTTCCCATCTTCTTTCCTTCGGAATTTAAAAGAAGGGGAACGGTCATCGCGCCCGCGTCTTTTCCGAGTTTGCGTCTTATAAGCTCTGTGCCCGCGAGCATATTGCTCCACTGATCGTCGCCGCCGAACTGCAGATTGCAGCCGTATTTTTCATAAAGCTCATAAAAATCATAAGCCTGCATGATCATGTAGTTAAATTCGAGAAAGCTCAGGCCCTTCTCCATGCGCTGCTTATAACATTCGGCCGAAAGCATCCTGTTGACGCTGAAATGCGTGCCAATCTCGCGCAGAAAATCTATGTAATTAAGATCTGTCAGCCAGTCGGCGTTATTTACCATGAGCGCCTTGCCGTCGGAAAAATCAATGAATTTTTCCATCTGAGCGCGAAAACAGTCGCAGTTGTGAGCGATGGTCTCGGGCGTCATCATCTGCCTCATGTCGCTGCGTCCCGACGGATCTCCTATCATGGCCGTGCCGCCGCCTATGAGCGCGATCGGACGGTTGCCAGCCATCTGAAGGCGCTTCATGAGGCAAAGGGCCATAAAATGTCCGACGTGAAGACTGTCCGCGGTCGGATCGAAACCTATGTAAAAGACCGCCCTCCCGGTATTTACAAGTTCCCTTATAAGGTTTTCATCGGTCACCTGCGCGATAAGTCCCCGCGCTTTTAATTCCTCGTATATCTCCATGCGGATGTCCTCATGTTTCTAATTCGTGTCGCCGCTTCTGACGTCCTCTAAATCCCCGGCGTC
>CAYLRF010000047.1:2196-11370 GCA_964385995.1 uncultured Faecalimonas sp. | reverse complement strand
CCCGTCATAAGCTGCCGCAGACGGGTTTCGGTGGTTCGGATTCCTTCGATTTCGTTGGATGCTTCTGCGCAAACTGCCGCATTCTCGTCACGCCCCCCGTTCTTTCTCGTCAATTATAGTGCGAATGACGAGAAACGGCAAGGTGCCGCTGAGAACGCTCGAATAGTTTATCGCCGGGTTTTTCCGGCACTTTGTCCGACACTTTTCCCCGCATTTTTTGCAGCAGGTATTGCCCGGACAGAGCCGCGGACAGATTAAGGTCTTGCTCAATCAACTGCGTGATGACAAACGCATTTATACTGAAGGAAAAACAAGTGCCGCAAAGTGGTACGCCGTAATAAACGAGGGCCCCTTTGCGCGACAGTGGCCGCGTTTACTTTGACGATTTACGCTTTCCCACAGAGACGGGAAAATGCCCCGCGAACATATAACCGAAGTCATACATCCGCGGGGCACGTGGCTACCTTGCCCGCCGGGCTATTGTGAAATTGATCCTGATCCCGATGTCGAACTTAATGCTTAATCCGGGATCAGGCCCAATAATGCTTATCCCGGAATCGATCCAAATGATGCTTGTCCCGGAAACAGTCCCAATAATGCTTAACACGGTATCAATCCCAAGTCAGCGTCTAACCGTCAATGTCGGCGGCCGATCTTGGCGTCGATCCTGAACCGGACCGACGGTTACGCCTAATTTCAACATTGCGTCGATCCTGAACCGGACCGGAGGTGACGCCTAAATTCGACACTGACATCGAACCCGCATTCTAACCTCCGGTCTCTTCCTCCCGTTACTTCTTCGGCTCCGGTCTCATCCTCCCGCTACTTCTTCGCCTTCACTTTCACCTTGCCGGAGATGGCCTTGCCCTGCGATGCGTCCCAGATATCCTGATTGCTGTCCGGATCCAACTGCGCATTCCCCCTGCCCGTAAGTAAGCTTGCGCTTGCGAGATATATGGCGTTGCCGTGTCCCGTGTCGGCGGTATTACCCTTAAATGCCACTGTTCCTTCCAGTGTGAGCGAGCCGCTTAGGACATAGATAGCGCCGCCATCCTTCTTTGTTGCGTTACCTGTGAAACCTACTTTCGCCGTCGCGCCGCACGCCGTGATCTCTTTAGCACCTTCCGCGGCCGAAATCTTAACCGTAGTCCCCTCTTTCTCTATGCCTATAGCGCCGCCGCCGGTACCGCTACTTCCGGGCTTCTCATCCTTGTTCCCGTCAAACGCGCAGTCCGTCACGTTCAGCTTTCCTCCGCCTCTCACCCAGATGGCTCCGCCGCCGGTACCGCCGTTACTGCATGACGTATTTGTCTTGAAAATGCACCCGTTAAATGCGGCAGTTCCGGGACTGTTTTGATAGAACGCCGCGGCTTCACGGGCGGATGTGTTCCCTTCAAACAGGCAACCCGTCACCGTAAAATTGTTGCTCGTATTAAAGAGGGCACCGCCGCAGTTGGTTCTCGAGGTATTTGTACGGAACACGGAGTCGGTTATGTTTATCGCGTGCCCTGCATCCTCCGCCCCGATAGCGCCGCCGTTGCTCTTGGTAGTATTCTCGATAAATGTGCAGTTCGTAATCTCGATATCTGTTTTGGTATATATCGCGCCGCCGTGATTCCCGGAATTGTTCTTCTCAAACGTATACCCTGTCACGATGAGCTTGGAACTATCAACTGCCACTATCGCGCCGCCGAATATACCGTCCACTACCGAATTTTCCTTGAAGCCTACCTGCGCCTCTGTGCCGCACGCCGTTATCGTCTTTGGCTGCACGGGTGCTTCGGTCTCTGCCGCCTTCTTGCCTTCACTTACCTCTTCTGCGGCATTAGCAGTGATCGTAGCTATGGTATTCGGTGCCTGTACGCCTATGGCTCCACCTCCGGTGTAGGGGAGGGCGTGCGCGGCATCATTCTTCTCGAACGCGCAATCCGTTACGTTTAGCTTGCCGCCGCCTCTTACCCAGATTGCTCCGCCGCCGGTGCCTTTCTCTGTACTTCCGTGATTTTGCTTGAAAATACACTCTGTGAATGTAGCCACGCCGGTGCCGCCGTTCTGATAAAAGGCAGCGCCCTCACTTGAAGATGTATTCTCATTAAACAGGCAACCCGTCACATTCAGGGTGTTCCCCGCATTAAATATCGCGCCGCCGCAGTTTGTCACCGTGGAGTTCTCACTAAACGAAGTGTTCGTTATCGTGACCGTATGACCTGACCCTAACGCCGCTATAGCCCCGCCGTTTTGTTGGGAACCGCCTGTTCCGATAGTATTATCGGAAACGTTACCCGTAAATTTGCTGTCCGTAATATCCGTATCCGTCTCGGAATATATCGCGCCGCCCGCTATGCCTGACTTATTCTCCGTAAACGTGTATCCCGATACGGTGAGCTTGCCGGTTCCCGTAATGCGAATCGCTCCGCCGTTTTTCTTCTCGGCCACAGCCTTATTTCCCGTAAAGGTACTTCCCGCGCCTTTCAGCGTCACCGTGGCGTTCTCGCTGTTTATCGCTCCGCCGTTGTCCCCGGTTGCCGTGTTGTTTGCAAATACGTTGCTTTCTCCGCTTAAGGTGAGCTGCGAATTGCCGGTGATATTTATCGCGCCGCCTTTAGTCGCGGCCGTGTTATTTTTAAACTCCGCCGTGCCGCCGAAATTAAGTACAGCGTTCTGACCGTTTATCGCGCCGCCCTGAGATTTGGCCGTATTGTTCTCGAACACGTTCTTGCCGGCAAACTCTATGGTCGCCTGAAGTGAACCGTCTGTATATCCCACATGTATGGCTCCGCCATCGGAGATCGTGGCTGCGTTGCCGTCAAAGGTACAGCCCTCTATCCTGTATGTGGCATTCGAGTTCGCGTCCGACGGCCAGAAGAGCGCCGCGCCGCCGTGTTGGCATTTGTTTCCGGTAAACGTGGTATCTTTTACGGTGAATGCTCCGTGATTCGAGCATACCGCGCCGCCGTGCTGGGAAACACTTGTCGGGGCGTCGGCTGCGCCCTCATATCCGTTGTTCGTAAAGGTACTTCCGGATATCGTCGTAGACGCCGTCGCCACATCCTGATAAACCGCTCCGCCGCTGGTGGTCGCGTTGTTCCCGGTAAAGGTGCATTCCGTCACCGTAAGCTTCGCCTTGTTGTAGATGGCTCCGCCGTGATACGCTATATTTCCCGTAAACTCACTGCTTGTGATCGTCGCGTTAGATCCCGCCTTATCATCCAAATATACGGCGCCTCCGAATCCCGCGTTAGGATTTGCTCTGTTTAACTCGTTTTCATTAAATGTACATCCTGTTATGTTTACGGTCGCGCCGGTCTTAACGCCTACTGCGCCGCCCATGTTCGCGCTGTTTTGCGTAAAGGTATATCCCGTTACGCTCACGGTGGACGTTCCCATCGCCACTATCGCGCCGCCCATGTATCCTGATTCCTTCGGCGCCGTATTATTCGTAAAGCTTACAGCCTTCGTCACCTCACACGCGGTTACCTGCTCCTTGCCCGTGGCGGTGATGTCAGCCGTGCTGTTTTCCACTCCGATGGCGCCTCCGCCGTTTCCGTCCTTCACGTCCTTATTCCCGTCAAACGCGCAGTCAGTCACGTGAAGCTTACCGCCGCCTATCCAAATGGCGCCTCCGCCGTTGCCCAGATTAGAGCTCGACTCATTCCCCGTGAAAATGCACTCGGTGAAGGTCGCTTCTCCGGTCGCCTTGTTCTGGTAGAACGCGCCGGCCTGATGTTTTGAAGTGTTGCCGTCAAACAAGCACCGCTCCACCGTTAGCGTATTCCCCTCGTTAAAGAGCGCGCCTCCGCAGTTATTTGCGGTTGAGTTCGTCTTAAATACGGAGTCGGTTATCTTTACCGTACGGTGACCTTCTTCCATCGCCGCGATTGCGCCGCCGTTTTTCATATTCGCTCCGGTCCCGGTCGTGTTCGATGTAAACGTGCAGTCCGAGATTTCGGTGTCGGCATTGGTCCATATCGCGCCGCCGTATTCTTCCGACGTGTTGCCCTCGAAGGTATAGCCTGATATCGTAAGGCTTCCCGCGTCGCCGCTTCGCGCCATCCTTATCGCGCCGCCCGTGTGGTTTTCGCCCGTGATGGTATTGTTCGTAAAGGCGCTTCCCTCGGCGCCTTCGAAAATCAGATCCACGCCGTCGCCGTTTATCGCGCTGCCGGCTCCCGCGGCCTCATTGCTCTCAAACACGTTCTTCCCGGTAAAGTTTACGGTTATCCGCATCCCCCTACTACCGGCGCTTACGGCTCCGCCCTGTCCGGTGGTCGCCTCATTATTCGTAAAGGTGCAGCCGTCTATCGTATACTTCGCGTTCGCGTCCTGCGGCCAGAACAGCGCCGCGCCGCCGCTTCCGGCCTTATTGTCCGTGAACACGGTGTTTTGTGCCGTGACCGTACCCTTGGGCGCGCATACAGCCCCGCCGTAATTCGTGGTTTTAGTACCGCCGCTGCTTTGTACGTATCCGTCACCGTTTTTCTCAAACTCACAGCCCGTGATCGTCGTGGCCGCCGTCGCGATATTTTGATAAACCGCGGCGCCGCTGTCATCCGCGCTGTTTTCGGTGAAGTAACAGTTCGTAAGCTTCAGAGTCGCTCCCTTAGTGTTGTTGCTGCTTCCGTTATATATGGCTCCGCCGTGATGGGCGTCGGTATGCGACTTAAAGGTATATCCCGTCACTTCGACCGTGGCTTCATCCACCGCCGCTATCGCGCCGCCGAATTTATTATTAACTTTGTTTTCCTTAAAGCTTACCTCGCCTTCCACGCCGGCCGCACTGATGGTCTTCGGATCCGCCGCCGCGCGGGTCAGGGAAGTCTTCTTATTCTTTCGCGTGACAGATACGTTCGTGGCCTTGATCTCAGCCGTGGTCCCCGCGCCCTGTACGCCTATCGCTCCGCCGCCGACGCCGTCCTTTACGTCCACGTTCTCGTCAAACGCGCAGTCCGTCACGTAAAGCTTTCCGCCGCCTCTTACCCAGATAGCGCCGCCGCCGGTGCCGGCATTCGAGCTTGCCTTATTGGTCCTGAACACGCACTCTGTGAAGGTGGTGTCTCCCTTATTATTCTGATAGAACGCGCCGCCCTCGTGAAGCGAGGTATTGTCTACGAAGGCGCTGTTATTTACCTTTATCTTACCCGCTTCGTTAAAGAGCGCTCCGCCGCAGTTTGTCGCGCTCGTATTTCCCCTAAAGAGCGTATCTTTTATCGTCGCGCTACCCGCGTCTCCTAAGATGGCTATGGCGGAGCCGTTCGCGGACTTGGATGTGATCTGATTGTTCTCGAACTTGCAGGCATTTACCTGTAAGTCGCCAAACGTCTGTACGCCGCTTCCGTGTACGGACGAGTTCGCGTTCTTAAGCGTGACGCCGTTCAGCTCGGTCACCGTGCCCTTCTTACCTGTGATGACAGGCGCGGATACCGCCGCGTCGGAAGAAGCGTCTATGATAAGGCCCGTGCCGCTTATCGCGTCGTCACCCTCATCTCCCAGTATGAGTCCCGTGCCGTACGATACATCGAAGAACGACTTCGTAAATCCGTCCGCCCGTGAGAAGGTCTCATTTCCTCCCTCGGTATTTACCTTCACTATCGCTCCCGACGGCACGTATACGGTGTCCTCGAACTCGATGTCAGAGACGGTTACGTTTATGACCTTCTTATCCTCGGTACTTTCGACTTCCTCTTTCAGCCGCCAAAAGTCGGAGACATCCACCTCTTCGGCATCACTCATGTCCTGCATATCCTCAGCGGGATCGTAGTAGTCGTCGAATATCAGGGTCTTATTTTCCTTACTGTTTACGTCGATCGTATATCCCTTATACGGTGAGGCGATCGCACCTTGTACCCACCCTGCAGCATAAGCATTGTCACAGGTAACCGCTATCTTGCCTTTCCCGTCGGCAGTTCTCGGAACCGACACGCGAAGCGGGTCGCTCGCGCTGTGACTGCCGGGCCTGGTGCCCTTTACTATGACGCCGCTTCCGACGGCAGTGTTCATATTTATGCAGATGTCGTTATTTCTCATGTGGAAGGAACCGTCTATCACGGCGTTTCCCTGAAGCCAGATGCCGTCGCCGTACTCAGCGGCATCGTTGTCGTTTATCTCGCCGCCGCTAAACTCCGCCCGGCACTGCGGCTGACTTATAACCATGGCGCCGCCGCTTCTGACGCAGGAATTGTCCCTGATCACGCCCGCGGACATGAAGAGTCTGCCGGAGACTACCTTCTTATTGACCGTTTCCCGCTCCAGATTCATGGCTCCGCCGAAGGATCCCGCGTGGTTGTTGTAAATCTCGGGCGCCGATCCTTTGGATCCCGACCGCAGATACACGTCTCCCGCCGTCCATACGGCGCCGGCGGAATTCAAGGCCTTATTATCATGTATGGAGCCGCCGTCCATGATAAATGTGCTCGTCGCCGATACTGTCACGGCTCCGCCAGACCTCGAGCCCTCGTTGTACGCGATTTCGCCGCCGTGCATCTCCATGATATTGCCGGTGTTCACGCGGATGTTATTGCCCCCGCCCGTGATCGTGTTGTCCGTGACGGCGCCGCCGTTCATCACGAAGCGCCCGATGGCTCCCTTATACGGCGCGAGTGACGGTCCGTTTATGTCGATGACATGAGCGCAGGTATTATCCCTTATATAGCTGCCGTCATTCATGATAAGGGTGCCGCCGCCGTTTTGCACCGGAGCCTTGGAGCCCGTGACGACGGTGCCTTTGTCCATGACGACCTGTCCTCTGTTTAGGATCTTCAGAGTATGATCGTTTTTCGCCGCGCCGCCTGTCATCTTCACGTTCGTAAGTGTCGTCTTCGCGTCGTTCTCGCAGAGAAGGGCGAACTCCTGCATGTTCCCGATTTTGCTGTTTTTGACCTCGACTTCGCAGTATTTGCCCGCGACATGAAGGCCTTTAAACGCGCCGTCGTCCACAGTGACGTCGTTTAAGACCACGTGAGTCGGTATCTCCTTATATCCCTCGTACCACTGACCGCTGGTTACCACCACGGCCTTCGTGTTGCTCATGTCGCCGAGATTTTTAAAAGTAAGGTGAGATGCTGTCACGTTCGAGTCGTCCAGTCGCAGGGCGTAGTCTCCCTTTATGTTCTCGAAGCGCATGTCGGAAAGAGTGACCTTCGCCTTATTTTCCACGATCATGCCGGTCGTGCCGTTTCTTATCGTGACATCCTTTATATCGCCCTCGCCTCTGACGATAAATAACAGACCTTTAAATACATTTTCGCCGTCTATCACGCAGTTGCTCATGTGTATCGTGGCTCCGGAGCCGTTATGATTGATGGCGTAATTTCTGGTTCTGTGGACATATACGTCCCTGTATGTGCAGCCGAAATTGGCGGGCGAGAAGATGCCTCTGTCAAGGCAGTTATAGACTTCTATCATCCCGCCTCTTCTGCTTCCGCGATAATCCATCGTGAGCTTGCCGCGGTTCGTGATGCCGTTTCCCGCGGAGTTTTTAAATGAGCCGCCGTAGATCTCGACCACGCCCCAGTTGCAAAGATTCGAGGTGGTGGCGCCGTCAAACACCGGCTCTCCGTTTATCACGCAGTGTCCGCCCTTATCGATAAGCACCTGATAGTTGCTGTCCTCGAAGGTACCGCCCTCTATCACGGCCTCGCCGTCCTCAAGCACGTAGAGCGCCGACTCGCCTACCTGCGCGATACGCATATTCGTAAGCTTGGTATCGCTCTCCGTGCGGACGGCGTACAGGCCGATATTTGTAACCGCGCCGTCCTGATAGGTAAGAGACGCCCTGCGGGCCACATATATGCCGTCGGCGGCATTGTCCCCGTCCAGATTCACGCCGCGCACCGTAAGGGAAGAATTCTTCGTAACCGACATGATGGCGGGCTCGTCGTCGTACTTCATGTCGTAGACGCCCCGGAGGGTCACATTCCCGGAGAGGGTCTTTTGTCCGTTTACGGGCATGACGCCCGTTATCTCGATATCGTTTGCCACCACGATATCAAGTTCGCCCTCCGCCGCGAGAAGACGCCTTAGGGTCGCCTCGTCGGTTACCCCCGCCGCGTCGGCTTTGTTTTTCGCCTCCTGCTTCGCGGCGTCCTCTTTTTGCTTATCTTTCCCGTCACCGTCCTTTTCGACGACTTCTTTTGATCCGCCGCCCAGCGCGCCCGTGGCGTACAAGACACCGAACGCGGCCGCGACTATGAGAACCGCCGCGAGGATGATGATAAGAACCGCTTTACGCTTCTTCTTCTCCTGACCTGTTTCCTGAAGATTGTCTTCCATCACTTATTCCTCCCTGTTCGCCTAATTGATAACCATGTGCCCCTTCTCGGTAGAAAGCTCCGGATAGGCGTTGTTTTTCCTTTCTTTTTCCACCTGCACGTCGTAGGTGCCGTCTCCCGCCGTGCTCACGCGGCATATGCCGTCAAGCGCCGTGTGAAGCGCCACCTGAGAGACTATGGCGTAGCGTCCCATCGCAAGTTCCGACGCGCCCAGGCTCCCCTCGCCTACCGCTATCTTCGGCGAGAGAAGGGTCGCCCAGTCTTTCAGCTTCTCGTCCTTACTGCCGTTGCCCGTGACGCACATCTTCACCACGTCGGCCCGAAGAGCCTCGCCGTACTTCGTCATGAGCCTTTCCTCGGCGTCCGCGAGAAGGCTTCCCCCGATGAGGTAGCTGGAATTTCCGTAGGTGAGTTTCAGTAAGAGAGAGCCGTTTCTCTGGCCGGCGTCATTCGACCATTTATCGTAGTCGGCGGCGGGGTTAAAGACGCTCACAGTCACCTGACCGCCCAGTTTGAAGCTCTGTCCCTCGGTCACGCTTCGTACGGGGACCTTCTTCGAGTTCGCGGCCGTCATGAATTTCTCATAGAAGAAGTTGTCCTTCAGCTGCGCGGTCGGAACAGTGATAAACTGCGCCACCTCCACCGCCGCCATCACCGCGTTTACGCCGCCTGTTCTCTCGGCGTTCGGACCTGTGAGCACGGCATAATCGAGCCTTGTTATGCCGAGGTTTTTCATCAGCCTCACCGCGTCGGCGACGTTTCCCGAGCCGTTTGAAAAGTCGATCATCATCGTCGCGCCGTCGGGAGCCACCACCAGAGTGCACTCCCCGCCCGTCATGTCGATTCCGGGGTTATTGTTCGTGAAATTCTTATTCGCCAAATCGGCCTTTATGAAATACACGGCGAG
>CAYLRF010000047.1:0-2096 GCA_964385995.1 uncultured Faecalimonas sp. | reverse complement strand
TATTGTTCGTGAAATTCTTATTCGCCAAATCGGCCTTTATGAAATACACGGCGAGCTTTCCCGCTGACGCGGCCGGGTCCGCCACCGCCGCCGCGTAGGGGACTTTGTCTTTCTTTTCTTCCTCTGTGTCCGCGGCCGTCTCTCCCCCGGCTTCCGAGTCTCCCTTCGCGCTGTCGCCTTTGCTCTTATCCTTATTCTTGCCCGACGAGCCGCCGGACGATGTACTTTCGCTTCCCGAACCGCCGTCCGAAGAAGCGCTCTTACCGGACTTTCCGCAGCCCGTAAGCATCAAAAGCGCGCAAAGAGTCATCGCCATGATCCTGACGGTAAGCGACCTGCCCCGCGCGGCGCGGTTCTTGCCCGGACGCTCCTTATCTTTCTTATCTTTCATCTGGCCCATTTCCTCCTCTTTTCCGACGTGTTCGCACACATCCCGAAGTGTTCCAAGGAACCGTACATTTCACGGATCCCGAAGTTTTAAAACCCTGCCGTCACGAGAATCGGCTGTCTCGCGAGCCGACTGTCTCGTGATTCCGCTGATTCGTGAGCCGGCTGCTACATGAGCTGACCGTTACGTGTGCCGGCTGTGCTGTGAGCCGACCGTTACGTGTGCCGGCTGTTTCGTGAGTCGACTGCTATTTGTATCTCAAAGCCGCCACGGCTATGGCGTCGTCCAGAGTCGCCGCCGCCTGTTCGATGTAGTCTCCGATGTCATTGTTCGGATGATGAGTCACGTTATCAAGCAGTGTGTTGTTCGCGTCCAGTATATTATCCCACGCGAAGGTGTACGGCAGACGAAGCTCAGCCGGGGCCGCTTTCATCTTCTCGGGAAGGGTGAGAAGCGACGGGCAGGTGTCATTCGCGAAATCCACGAAAAGCTGTTCTTTCATACCGTCGTCCGTATAAGGCACGTATCCGAGCTTCTTCGCCCATACCGCCTGATTGTTCGGCTTCGCGACGAATTTGATAAATTCATACGCGCCCTGCATGGCTGTCTCGTCGCCGGAATTTGTGATATAAAGACCCGTGCCCTCCGTGAGCGCGCAGCCTTTGTATTTCGCGTTGTCGTCAAGTCCCGGGAACGGGATGAAGTCCCATTTGAAATCAGGCGTGTTATCCACTATATGCACCATGTTCGAGTTCGTGCCCACGCAGAACGCGAGGCTGCCGTTATAAAATGAAGAAAGTCCGTCCGAGCCGTATACCACGCCGGCGTTCTCTTTCACCGCCTCGGCCACCAGACTCAGGTATTTCGTCACGGCCGCTTTGGTCGCTCCCTCATTTAACAGGGACTTCGATACCTTGCCGGACGCGCCGTTGCCCGCGTCGATAAGATCTATGCCCTGCAGCGACATGATGTCCGCGAGGTCCACGCCCTTGATACCGAAGTTAATTCCCGACTTCGCTGCTCCGCTCTGCGTCACCTTGATGGCCGCGTTTATGATTTTCTCCATCGAGGTAAGGCTCGCGGGGTCAATGCCGGCGGATTTTAACATGTCCAGATTCACATAATAGCCGCCGCAGCTTACTCCGAGCGGCGCGCCTATCATCCTGCCCGAAAGGTTCGAGTAAGCGGCTTTCACGTTTGTGAAAATGGCGTCCGACCACTTGTCGTCGTCCTTATCTATAAAATCCTGAATCGGCTTCACGTAGCTTAGGCTCTCATAGTAGCAGGTGGCCGAAGGTGTGCCGCAGAAGATGGCGGGGTACTCGTCCTGATCAAGCGTCGCCATTTTCTGTCTGATCTGCACCGCGTCGCCCTGCTGGAGGAGCGTTACGGAGTATTTCGACTGGCTCTCGTTAAAATCGTCCACGATTCCCTGTAAGGTAGCGCTCGTCTGGGCATCATACAGGTGCCATACGACTATTTCCGTCTTTTTGCCGTCACCTTTGCTCGTAGTCTTACCTCCGCCCGAGCCGTCGCTTGACTTGCCGCTGTCTTTCTTCCCGCCGCACGCGCATAGCGCCAGTACCGCCGCGATGACAAGCATGGCTAACATCACCGGTTTAACCGCCTTCTTAAATCTCTCCTTCATCCTCTTTAACCTGCCTTTCTTTTGTAACTGTAACTTCGTGCACTTTCCGACTACTAACCT
>CAYLRF010000046.1:10298-12231 GCA_964385995.1 uncultured Faecalimonas sp. | reverse complement strand
CATCCTATCCTCGAACCGTTCGCGCGGCCATCTTCCGGTTATTTTTCCTCCAACAGCGTCATTATCATGGACGCGAGTTCGGCGCTCTCGGCATTGCTGCCCGCTACGAAACATCCGGCGCCCTTAAGCTCCCGCGCGGCTTCTTCGACATTTTGCGGGTCGCCCTTCGCGCCGCAGATATTCGCTATGAAGCATATCTCGGGGTGCTCACGTATGGCGGGCACGAAAGGCATGACGGGATCGTGAGAAACCCCGGGGCCCGTTATAAAATCCAGAAGGATGACACCGACCTCCGGGTCGGAAAGCTCCTCATTTAGCCTGCGAAGACGAAGATAAGGGTCAAATACCGGGTGCGGGGCCTCGGCGGTGAAATCTTCCGCTCCCAGATCCAGTATCGAGTGACCCACGCTCTTATGATGATCGGCGAGCTTTTCCGCGTAAGGCGTCTCGAGATTGGAATAAAGCTTCACCTCGGGATTTATGCGGTTAAATAAGATGAGCGCCTCCTCAGCGAATGTCCCTCCGCAATAAAGCCCGCGAAAATACCTGCGCTGTCCTTCAAGCTTACCCACGGCCTCTTTCGCGAGTTTTTTCAGCTCCTCTTTGTCCTTACCGAGCGCCTCTGTCTTTCCCCTTAAAAGCGATACCGATACCTGGGCGGCGTCGCGAAGGGATGAGACACCGTGTACCTTCCTGCCCTCGAAAATCGAGTCGGGCGCTCCGAGAAATACCGCCACTACCGGCTTTTTCACATTTTCCGCCGCGTCCAACACCTTTGACATGACGGAGGCGTCCGCTACTTTGGAAACCAGACAGATGACCTTCGTCTTGTCATCCGCCGCGAGTTTATCAAGCGCGGACAGCATGGTGATACCGCCTATCTCGGGACGCAAATCCCTGCCGCCGGTTCCTATGATACAGCTTACTCCCTCGCCCATTTTTTCGATATTGCACGCGACTTCCTGAGCGCCGGACCCGCTGGCTCCGATGATACCCACCGCGCCGTCGGCCACGATACTTCCCGCCGCCAGCGCAACGCCTCCTAAAAGTCCGACTCCGGCGTCGGGTCCCATCACCATGAGGCCTTTTTCTTTCGCCATTTCCTTTAAGCGGCGCTCATCCGAAAGCGAGACATTGTCCGAGAAAACGAAACAGCTGAGGCCTTTTTTAAGCGACTTTTCGATCTCAGGCGCGGCGAATTCTCCCGGAAGAGATATCTGCACGAGATCGTAAGGATCAGAAGCCAGATCGATCTCATCGAGGTCGCCGTATGTCTTCGCGGATGAAGAGGGGCCGCGATGTTCCAGAAGCGCCACAGCCTCCTTATAAATGTCATCCTGCCTGCTCTCGTCCGCGTCAATCGCGATCATCAGGTCATTTTTCCCCGTGTCCTCATCCACGTCATAGCCGAGCCCCGTCAGCATGTCTATATTCGCCCGGGTTCCCATGCCGCACTCCGCTCCGATGACGCCCTCCAGACGGTTTATCTGATCCGCCACGTTCATGAGCATTACCGAATCGGCGTAACGATTCTTAATCCGATAAAATTTCTTCATAAATGTCTCCTTTCCTTACACATGTTCCTCTAATCGACCCTCACGTGACAGCCCAGTGACTTTTCGCGGCCGAGGGCGCCCTCGCATACGAGAAGAGCCGTCGCGAGGTCATTTAAAAGTCTGAGCCGCTGATACGCGTCGCCGCCTAAGTTTTCCGCCTTATCTTTAAGATCCGTAAGCTTTCGGATCGCTCTTTTAAGACCGCCTTCATCCCTTAGCACGCCCGCGCCGCGCTGCAGGGCCTCTCCCATCTCGCGCCGCATCGCACCGTAGTCCGCTTCAGATCCTTCGGGTTTGGTATAAGAGTTCGCCCATTTATCCCAATCGGCGGCCGTGTCATCGCTTTCTTCGCGTGAAGCCTCCGGCGCGTCGCGATA
>CAYLRF010000046.1:8955-10198 GCA_964385995.1 uncultured Faecalimonas sp. | reverse complement strand
TCGCCGCAGGCGTAAAGACCCGGGACGTCGGTTCTGCCGTCAGCTGTCGCGGCGACCCCGCCCAGAGAAGTATGCGGCGCGGGAGCCACCTCCATCATTTCCTTCGTGATATCGATCCCCACATCGGCGTAACGGCGAACATACATGGGGTATTTACTTTTTAAAATCGCGGGATCCACGGATGTCGCGTCAAAATAAACTCCTCCGTGCTCTCCCGCTCTTCCCTGCGCCATCACTTCCGCCATGCGCCTTGACTGCAGGTCTTTATTAACCCGCTCGGCGTTTACGGGATCATAATCCGCCATAAAACGTCTGCCGTCTTTATCCCGCAGGACGGCGCCCTCATAGTAAAGCGTAGTAATGACGCTGGTTCCGATAAGCGCCTTCGGCCATACCGCCGCGCTTGGCTCAAACTGGATGAACTCCATGCCCGTGACAGGGCACCCCGCGTCGTAAGCCATGGCCACGCCGTCCCCTCCGGAATCGCGTTTATTCGTCGAAAAGGCGTAAATGCCGCAGAAGCCTCCGCACGCCAGTATGACGGCCTTCGAGCTTACGGTCAGCCACTTTTTCTCTTTCGTAAGATAAATAAGCGCTCCCCGTACCCGGCCGTCTTCCTTCTTAAGGCGAAGCGCCCTGCCCGTGATGTAATCAACCGTATCACAGGCCGAGAGGATCTCCCGGTATTTTTCCATTATGACGGCGCCGGTCTCATTTCCTATGCTCGCGACTCTCGGGTAGGTGGAACCAAGCGGCTTTAAAAGCTGGTAACCTTCGCCTTCCCTGTTAAACTCAAGGCCCATGCCGCAAAGCTCATTAAAGCAGTCCCCCGCGTCATAACAAAGGGTGCGGGCAAGAGCCGTGTCCGCCGCTCCCGCTCCGCTTAATAAGGTGTCGCGGAAAAATATCTCGGGAGAATCCCCGGGATACAGCGGCATATTTATACCGTGCACCCACGGGGAAGCGCCCTCACCGTCCCGGACTATGAGTATCCTCGCGGACTTATGCCGCCCTAAGCTTTCCCCCGCTATCTTCACGGCGGCGGAAAGACCCGCGAGGCCGCTACCCACGATAAGCACATCGGCGGATAAATGTCTCATGAGCCGAACCTTTCCTTAAACTTCCCAGATACCGCCCTTAGCCATGGAACCGACGTTTTTGCTGAAAAGGCGCAGATATCTCGGATAATCCGATCCCGGAAATACCCAGTTAAACGACTTCGCGCGCTCGGCGATCTCTTCGT